>CAJFNV010000054.1 GCA_904395805.1 Candidatus Gallispira edinburgensis
ATTTACTTTTTTAAACCACCCTTTGGATGGTTTATTTGCTATGCCCTTTTGTTCTAGAGTAACCTCTACTTTTTTGTTTCAAACTTTTCACCTCTGATTACAATTTTATCATTGATATTTTCTTTTTGCAAGCTTATACTATAAATAAAGAAATATATTATAAAAATTTTAACAGGAGAGGTGATTTTAATGAATTTTGTAGACCTGATAATAAAAAAGAGAAATAAACTTGAGCTTACAACAGATGAGATCAACTATTTTGTAAAAGCAGTAACAAACAAAAGCGTACCCGATTATCAGATTTCGGCAATGCTTATGGCAATATGTATCAACTCCCTTACGGAGCGTGAAACTTCCGATCTGACAATGGCTATGACTTATTCAGGAAAAACAATTGACCTTAGATCCATTCCGGGCTTTAAAATCGATAAGCACAGTACAGGAGGAGTTGCCGATACAACTACACTTATACTTGCGCCCCTTACAGCCTCTCTTGGACTTCCCGTAATTAAAATGTCAGGCAGAGGCTTAGGCTATACAGGAGGAACTCTTGACAAGCTTGAATCCATTCCGGGCTTTAATGTCAATATAAGCTCCGAAAATGCAATAAAGCAGGTAAAGGAACACAGCATAGTCATAATGGGACAGACAGAGGACCTTGCTCCTGCAGACAAATATCTCTATGCCTTAAGAGATGTTACAGGTACAGTGGACAGCATTCCTCTCATTGCTTCAAGCATAATGAGCAAAAAGCTTGCAGACGGTGCAGACGGCATAGTCCTTGACATCAAATGCGGAAGAGGAGCATTCACAAAAACACTTAAGGACGCAAGAGCCCTTGCCAATGAAATGATAAAGCTTGGAAGAAGCCTTAATAAAAAGGTTACTGCCCTTATCACCAATATGGATGAACCCCTTGGCATGAACATAGGCAACAGCGTCGAAGTAATTGAAGCAATTGAAGTTTTAAAAGGCAATGTAAAGGGACCTCTTAAAGAAGTATCTCTTGCCCTCGGTGCGGAAATGCTTACAATGGGAGGTATTGCTCCCGATACTCATACGGCTTTGCAAATGCTTGAAGAAAACATAAGTAATCATAAAGGGCTGTATAAGTTTGCAGATCTGATTGCACTTCAGGGCGGAAATCCTGCAGTAATTGACAACTATTCTCTTTTCCCTCCTAGGATGTGCAAGGCAGCTATTATATCAGATGAAGTTGGCTATGTACAGGAAATAGATGCCCTTATGATAGGAAAGGCTTCCTCAACTACAGGAGCAGGCAGAAAAACAAAGGATGATGAAATTGACTATGGTGCAGGCATAATGCTCAAACGCAAGGTAGGCGACAAAGTTGCAAAAGGCGAGATATTAGCAAGAGTATTTGCCTCTGACAGCAAGAAATGTGAAACAGCCTGCAGCCTTGTCCACAAAGCAATAAAAATCGGAAGCAAGCCCCCAAGGCGCAAGCCTCTTATATATGAAATTATAAAATAAAGGTTGTGATTTTATGAAAAGAGGAATAATAATAGTACTTGATGCAGTAGGCATAGGAGAACTGCCCGATGCAGCAGAATACGGAGATACAGGAAGCAACACATTAATGCATGTAAAGGAACAGGTCCCTGACCTTGATTTAAAAAATATGTGTTCTCTCGGACTGGGACTTATAGAGGGATACAATGTATACGAAAAGACAGATGAACCAAAAGGTGCATACGGCAAAATGAAAGAACGCTCCAAAGGCAAGGATACAACTACAGGGCACTGGGAAATAAGCGGAATACATCTTGATGCTCCTTTCCCCACATATCCAAATGGCTTTCCTGCTGATGTTATAGAAAACTTTGAAAAAGCCATAGGGCGAAAAATATTAGGCAATTACCCTGCCTCAGGCACAGTTATAATACAGGAACTTGGAGATGAACATGTTAAGACAGGCTATCCCATTGTATACACATCAGCAGACAGTGTGTTCCAGATAGCAGCTCATGAGGATGTTATTTCTGTAGAAGAGCTTTACAAAATATGTGAAACAGCAAGAGAACAGTTACAGGGCAGACATGGTGTGGCAAGAGTAATTGCCCGTCCTTTCACAGGTACATCGGGCAATTATCAAAGAACGGAAAGAAGGAAAGATTTTTCACTTCCTCCCGTTGCCCCGACCCTTCTTGACTATGCAAAGGAACAGGGCAAAACCGTTGCCTGTGTAGGCAAAATTGAAGATATATTCTGCAACAGAGGCATTACAAAATCCGTACACACCCATACAAATGCCGAAGGCATTGAACAGACAATAAAATATATAAATGAAAATTTTGAAGGTCTTATATTTACCAATCTTGTTGATACAGATATGCTTTACGGACACAGAAATGACGTTAAAGGTTTTGCAAAATCACTGCAGTACTTTGATGATAACCTGCCCCGCATTTTATCAGCTATGAAGGATGAGGATATACTCTTTATAACAAGTGACCATGGCTGTGACCCAACAACGCCTTCAACAGACCACTCAAGAGAACATTCTCTCCTGCTTATGTACGGCAAAAATATAAAACCCCGTAACCTTGGCACAAGAGAAACTTTCAGTGACATAGCAAAGACAATAGCAGAATATCTGGGTATTGAAGGAAATATTGACGGAGTAAGTATGCTGTAAACTTTATAGTCATAAAGAGGCTGATGCAGAATAATTTTATATTTTGCATCAGCCTCAAAAATTTTGCAGATATACAATCATCCATTACTTTATATTACTGTCTATATTTACAACAACTATCTCAGGCGGATTAAATATTCTGGGCAAAAAAGACATTTTAAGTCCTCTGCTTACTATCATATCCACACTTCCAAGCTTATACTTTCCCCCAGCATACTTTGGAAACAGTCCCTGATTAGGTGCATATAAGCCGTTTAATAAAAAGGGAATTCTCCACTGTCCCCCATGGGCATGACCGCACAACACCAGGTCAAATTTACTGTTTTCATAGTCATCTGTCCTTTCGGGTCTGTGGGACAAAAGAATATTATACTTGCTTTTATCAGCCTCAGAGCTGCACTTAAAAAACTGCCTGTACCAGTTGTCATACGCTCCGTATTCTTTAAAGCGGCAGCATGGATCATCCGTTCCCCATACTGTAATTTCATCATCAAGAGCTATACCGTTGCCTTCAAGTACATTTACTCCGTAACCCCTTATCATTTCCTTTATTTCATTGACCCTCCGTGAGCGGTATTCATGATTGCCCGTAACGTAAAAGCACCTGTATTTTCTTCCGATTGCCTCAAATAAAAGCCTGCCGCCCCTGTCCTCTTCAAAGCTTTCAACAATATCTCCCCCAAAGAGCACAGCATCGGGAGCAATTTCATTTATCCTTTCAATAAGTTCACTTTGAGTACTTCCGTATAAGCCGCTGTGAAGATCAGTAATAAGAACAAACTTCTTTCTCTTTTTGACCTTGTCTGTATTTATGCTATATTCCCTGACCTTAATATCAGTGTCAAAAGCCTTTATAATTACTAATGCAAGTATCGCTGATTTTATCAAAGCTTTTGTAATTTTCTTTGTATATTTTTTCATATGTATGCTCCTTTCCCTGTATTATTATTCTGCTTCAATATTTAAGACCACAAGCTCAGGAGGATTGAATATTCTTGGAATATTTGAAAGAGCAAGTCCTCTGCTTACTATCATGTCTGCATTACCAAGCTCATACATCCCTCCGGCATATTGGGGGAAAAATCCCTGATCAGGAGCGTACAAGCCATTTAACACAAAAGGTATTCTCCACTGTCCGCCGTGGGCATGACCGCTTAAAACCACATCAAAATTACAACCATTATAATCCTCTATTCTCTCGGGTCTGTGGGACAGAAGTATGTTAAACAGACTTTTATCCACCCGGGAATTGCATCTGTAAAGCTGTCCGTACCAGTCATCGTAGGCTCCGTACTGCTCCTTGCTGCAGTCGGGGTCGTCCACTCCCCAAAGCACAATTTCATCACTTAGCTTAACACCTTCACCTTCAAGTACGGTTATACCATAACTTCTTATCATATCCTTTATACCATTTATTTTGTATGACCAGTACTCATGATTTCCCGATACATAATAACAATCATATTTACTGCCTATATACTCAAGAAATATCCTGCTGCCTTTTTCGTCCCTCTTATCGTCTACAATATCTCCTCCAAGAAGTATGGCGTCGGGATCAATTTCATTTACTTTTTCAATAAGGCTGTTCTGATCATTCCCGTATATTACACTGTGCAGATCAGTTATAAAAAGAAGCTTTTTATTCTCTGTAACCTTACTTGTTATTTCCCTGTATTCTCTCACTTTAATGTTGTTATCTGCAGCTATTGCAAACAGCACTGCAAAAACTGCCATAATAACAACAGCAGCTGTAATCAATTTAAAAATCTTTTTCATAAATTCTCCCCGCTTAAATATTTATATAAACATTATAAACACAAAGGGGAAGCTTGTCAATTTACAGTCTTTTTTCCGCCTCACAAACAGCCAGAGGTACAAGTGAAAGCCCCATTACCCACAGCCACTGTGACATTCTGAGAGCAGATGTACCGAATATACTGTTCATAAACTCAGGCTCCACAACAAGCCACTGCAAAAATATTCCCAGTATAAGAGCGCCTATTAAATAAACATTGTCAAATATATTCACATACAAAAGACTTCTCCTGCTCCTCATGTTAAAAGCATGAACAAGCTGAGAAATACTAAGGGTACAAAAACTCATTGTCCTTCCTACAGTCAGATCACCATAGCACACCTTTCCTATTGCAAAAGCCAGGAGAGCAAGAGAGCCTATCATAATACCTTCAAGTATGATCCTGTTCCACATACCCTCTTCACCTCTTCTGCCCTCCATAATATTTTTATCAACGGTATCAACACCGAGGGCAACAGCAGGCAAGCTGTCCGTAACAAGATTTACCCATAAAAGCTGCACAGGAATAAGAGGAACACTGAATCCCATAACGACAGCCAGAAATATGACAAGTATTTCACCTATGTTTGATGAAAGAAGGAAGTGAATGACCTTTAATATATTCTCATATATGCCTCTGCCTTCTTTTATGGCTGCTGCTATCGTATTAAAATTATCGTCAGCAAGTACTATATCACTTGCCTGCCTTGCAACCTCTGTACCATTGCCGCCCATGGCACAGCCTATGTCCGCAAGCTTTATTGAAGGAGCATCGTTTATACCGTCACCTGCAAAGGCAACAATCTCCCCCTCCTTTTTAAGGGCGTCAACTATTCTGTACTTGTGTTCCGGAGTAACTCTTGCATATATGGAACACTCCTTCACACAATTTTTCAGTTCTTCGGAAGACATTGTTTCGATCTCTGCTCCTGTAATTACGGGAGAATTTATACCTATTTCACCTGCAATAGCCTTTGCGGTAATTCCATTATCCCCTGTTATCATAAGAGTTCTTACACCTGCTCTTCTGCATATCTCAACAGACTCGGCAACGCCTTTTCTGGGTCTGTCTGCAAGAGCGATCAGTCCTACATATTTAAAGCCCTTTTCCTCTTTTACAACCGTTGAGGACACCTTTTTTGCAACAGCCAGTACTCTAAGTCCCCTTTCGGCAAGCCTGTCAGCTTCATTAATTACTGTTCTGTTTTTTCCCTCTCCGCATATTTTAAGTATTTCTTCCACTGCCCCCTTGCTTATGGCAAGATAATCATTTCCGTTCTTATGTACCGTAGTCATAAGCCTTCTTTCAGATGAAAAGGGAATTTCATATACCCTCGGCATATTGTTTTCCATTTCTTCCTTGTCATAACCCTTTTCCTTTGCCCCTCTTACAATACCAAGCTCCGTTGCCTCTCCCTTTTCAATATCGGCATCACAGCAAAGGCAGGCAAGCCTGATAGCTTCGTCATTGCTTGTGTAGCACAATGTCATTTTGTTTTCCGTAATTGTTCCCGTCTTGTCACTGCATATTACAGTTGCATTGCCCAGAGCCTCAACAGCGGAAAGCTTTTTGACTATTGCATTCTTCCTTGCCATTTTCTGAACACCTATTGCCAGCACAATTGTAACAACAGCAGTCAGCCCCTCGGGAATAGCAGCAACCGCAAGGCTTACAGCCGTCATAAACATTTTAAAGGCAGAAAATCCTCTGAACACGCCTATTCCGAATATTGAAATACATATAAGTATAGCACCCGTTCCCAGTTCTCTTCCAAGCTTGTTCAGCTTTTTCTGTAAAGGAGTTTCTTCATCCTCTCTTTTTAGCATAGCTGATATTTTACCCATTTCGGTACTTTTCCCCGTTGCCGTTACAACAGCCCTTACTCGTCCCTGTACAACGCTTGTACCCATATAAAGCATATTTTTTCTCTCTGCAAGGGGAATATCCTCATCCAGAACACACTCCCTTTTTTCTACCCCTGCAGTTTCTCCCGTAAGCAGAGATTCATCAGCCTTTAATGCAACCTCTTCAATAATTCTGCAGTCGGCAGGCACAATATCCCCTGCCTCCAGAAGTATAATATCCCCTCTTACAGCATTTTCCGAATTTATTTCCTTTTCCTCACCATTTCTTACTGCCCTTGTTTTCGGCACAGTCATTTCTTTCAGGGCCTCAAGAGCATTATCAGCCCTGCATTCCTGAACAGTGCCTATTATGGCATTAAACACAACTATAACACCTATTACTATACTGTCAACAAATTCCCTGCCCCCTGAATATATTTCCGCAAGAGCACTTATTGCGGCAGCTGCAATAAGGACAATAACCATAAAATCCTTAAACTGATCAAAAAACTTAATTATAAGAGAAGTTCTTTTTTCACTTTCAAGGGCATTTTCCCCCTCTTCCTTCAGTCTTTTCTCCGCAGTTTTTAAATCAAGTCCGTCATTAATGCTTGTCTTCAGATCTCTTATTACCCGTCTTATATCTTCACTGTGGTAATTCATACTGTTCCTCCTCAATTTATGTAATATTCCATTTTTACTTATTTCAATATATGCGAACAAGCACAAAACTATAACCACAGCATAATTTAAAAAGAGGTGGTAATATGTTAAAAATACTTTCACTCTCAATAATATTATCAATAGACGCACTTTTTTTCGGTTTCAGTTTCGGACTTAACAAAATAAGGCTTCCCTTAAAGTCAGCAGCCGCAATGACATTAACAGGACTTGTAATTATACTTGGAGCAATAAAGCTTGGAGATATTATGTATGCCTTCCTGCCCCATGCAAAGCTTATAGGCGGACTTATACTTATAGGTATGGGCATATTTCTTGCAGCAGACTGCAAAAACAAAGGAAGCTTAAAATCAATGCTTAATAAGCCTGAAACAACAGACATTAACCGCAACGGAAAAATTGAAACAGGTGAAGCCATGGCAATAGGCATAGCCCTTTCAATAGATTCTTCAGCAGTAGTTATAGGCACAGCATATCTGGGCATAATTCTTCCTTTGACCATAATGATAATGCAGCTTATATTTCTCCTTGCAGGTGTAGAGGCAGGCAAAAAAATAAAACCCGATATTGACAGCAAATATATATCTGTCATATCAGGTCTTATTATAATAATTTTAGGTTTTACACAGCTTATCTGAATATAGCAAGTATACCGGAGCCTGACTCTACATCATCTCCGGGTATCAAGCTGTCATCCTCTGTTGTTTCTTCCGTAGTGTCCTCTGTTTCAGCTTCACGTTCATCATCGCTGTAGCCGAAAATGTCAAATATGCTTTTACCTTCTTCAGGCAATGCTTCTGTTGAAATTTCAATGTCATTTTCATTTTCAACATCTCTTTTTATTGAGAATATTTCTATAGCAATAACAATAACACATATGACCATTATTCCTATTATTCCGTAAATAACTGCTTTTTTCCAGAATCCGCTGTCTTTATAGAAATCATTTTTCTTGCTTTCAGGCTGTGAATATCTCTCCCAGTGTCTTTTTGTATCCATTCTTTTCAGTTCTTCATAAAAGGTTTCAACATCGGGAGTTCTGTTTTCAGCCTTGATATTAAGAGCATTCATTATTGCATTTGCCACTGCAGGTCTTAAAGTTACACCCTCTACCTCAGATATAGGTATGAGAGTATCCTGCTCACTTCTTGATGTAGCAGTCACAGGTATTTCACCTGTAATAAGCTCATAATAAACTGCTCCTATAGAATAAATATCCACTCTTGTTGTAAGCTTTGCCCCTGACTTATACTGCTCAACAGGAGAATAGCCTTCATTTGTATAAACAGGCATAATTCTTGCCATATATCCGCAGAAACTGAAATCCGTAAGAACAATTGAACTGTTCTCATCAATAATTATTGTATCAGGTGTAATGTTGCCGTGTATTATGCCAAGCTCATGAACAGGCTCAATAGCCTTTAACACAGCAACTATAACACGTCTTGCATATTCATCTGTTATTTCATAATCATCATCTATAATTTCAGCAAGAGAAGTTCCCTTTACAATTCTTCTTACAACATAATATGTATTATTTTCCTCAAAGCCGTCAATGACATCATTGTGTTCAAGGCCTATAAGATCCTGACATTCATCTCCGAATGCCTTCATACCGGCATAATATCTGTCCTCGGCTTCTCCGCTTTTTGTCAGGACAAGCTCATCGCCTTCATTTCTGCTGGCAAAATTATTTGGCAAAAACTCATTTATAAGGACCTTTTCATTCTCTGCCTTATCCCATGCCACATATGTAACAAATATACTGTTTACATCCACAGAATAACCTGCAATATATCTGCCGTTCAGCTCTGTTCCGGGATATAAATGCTTTTTGTTGTTAGGCTCAAGTATATATTCTCTGCCGCAGTAAGGGCAGCTGTTAAGATTTTCATCAAACTCATTCATGCAATGCATACATCTTTTCATAGGCTTACCTCCATATACAACATTTAATTATATCATTTTTCTTACGGATTTCAACAATTTTTTCCTTTTAACGGCATATTTTTTGTTCACAAATAATTTACAATTAATATTCTTAATTTTTCTTTACAAATTTGTGAAGATATTGTATAATGTATTCATAGAAAACAAATAACAAATTTAATTTTCGTTAATTTTATTTAATTATAACAAATCAGATAGCAGTTTGTAAATCTTTATTTTGCCAAACTCTATTATTCATATACAACTCTCCAGATAAAAGGCAGCTCTCTCCACGCTGCCTTTTGTCATGTTTAAATATTATTTTTAAAAGAGGTCAACATGCTTAATATTCTACAAAACGTATTCGGCTACACATCCTTCAGACCGGGACAGCAGGAAATAGTTGAAAACCTTATTAAGGGCAGAGATGTTCTTGCCGTTATGCCCACAGGAGCAGGCAAATCCATTTGTTACCAGGTCCCTGCCCTTAAAATGAGTGGCATTACAATCGTCATATCTCCCCTTATTTCACTGATGACAGATCAGGTACGCAATTTAATACAGTGCGGTGTCAGGGGAGCATACCTCAATTCCACACTTACACAGAAGCAATACTTCAAAGCCCTTGACAATGCTAAAAAATATACATATAAGATCATATATGTTGCTCCAGAAAGACTTATGACCGACAGCTTTCTTTCCTTTGCAAAGTCTGTTAACATATCCCTTATAGCAATTGATGAGGCGCACTGTATATCCCAGTGGGGGCAGGATTTCAGACCAAGCTATCTCAATATAAAAGACTTTATATCCTCTCTTAAAAAAAGACCTGTTGTAGGTGCCTTTACTGCAACGGCAACAGACAGGGTAAAAAAAGATATTATAAAGGAACTGGAACTGAACAATCCTTATACCGTTACAACAGGCTATGACAGAAAAAATCTCTATTTTGATGTCAGAAAGCCTGAAATTAAAATGGACGAGGTCTTAAAAATAGTCAGAAAACACGAAAATGAAAGCGGCATAATATATTGTATGTCCCGCAAAAATGTTGAAGAACTTAATTATATGCTTAATTCAAAGGGATTCAGCTCCACAAGGTACCATGCAGGTCTTGATGACGAGGAAAGGACATGCAACCAGAACAGCTTTATACTTGGTGAAAAAAACATTATGGTTGCAACAAACGCCTTTGGCATGGGTATAGATAAGCCCGATGTAAGATATGTTATACACTATAATATGCCTCTCAGTATGGAGGCATATTATCAGGAGGCAGGCAGGGCAGGACGTGACGGAAAGCCTGCCCAGTGCATAATGCTATATTCACCGCAAGATTACAGAACAAATGAATTTCTTATAAACCTTGTGGATGAAAACGATGCTCTGACATCAGAGGAAAAGGACGATATAAAAGCAAAGGATATGTACAAGCTTGATAAAATAAGAGCTTATGCCCTTTCAAAAAGATGCTACAGAGAATATATTCTCAACTATTTCGGAGAAAGAGCGAAACCCGACTGTAAATACTGTGGCAACTGTATAAAAGCAGGACGTATAAAGGGCTATACCCCTTCCGAGGACAGAGAGCTGTATGACCGTTTAAAGAAAATTACAATTGAAATCGCAAAGCACGAACATATCCCCTCATATTCCGTATTAAACGATGCCGTTCTTATGGATATGGCACTTAAAAAGCCGAGAACACTTGAAGAAATGAAAAAGGTCGAAGGCATGGGAAGCTACAAAATAAAAAGATACGGAGAAATATATCTCCGCATCATACGGGAATAATAAAGAAATTGCTGTAAATAAAATTTTATTTGCAGCAATTTCTTTATTTTAATATTTCATTTTATTAATATAGTCTATAATATGATCTACAGACTCATCAAATCCGATTTTACCTGTATTTATAACTAAATCGTACATATCAAGTCCGTCCCAGCGTTGACCTGTGTAAAATTTAAAGTAAGAGGATCTCTTTTTGTCTCTCTTTTCAAGGTCCTCTTCAATTGTACCTTTTTCAGGCTGTCCATAAAGCTTTTCATATCTTGCCTTTCTGAAATCCATATCAGCCTTTAAAAATATTCTTACAAGAGGCTTTTCCTCCCTCAGAATATAATTTGAACAGCGCCCAAGTACAACGCAGGAACCCTTCTTTGCAGCCTCTCTTATAATATTTGCCTGAATAGTAAAAAGCTTATCATTATCAGGCATTACTCCTGTCTGTGCAGAATTGTGAACACCCATAATCAAAGAATAAAGCAGGCTGTTTGTTGCAACCTCATCTACTCTTTCAAAAGTAGACTCTGCATATCCTGCCTCCTTGGCAGCCATATTTACAAGCTCCTTATCATAAAAGGGCACACCGAGCTTTTCTGATAATTTTTTACCTATGTAATTTCCTCCGCCGCAAAACTGTCTGTTAATTGTTACTATTACCTTATCCATGGATAACACCTCCCTATTGTTAAATACATTTTATAACAAAACCACATATTTGTCCAGTATAAGTTGTATTAAAACGCTTCACTGCCGCAATAATGCACAAAAATTTATTTTTATAAATTAATATATTGTAAAATTTCACCTATGTGTTATAATGAAATTGAGAAATACACTCAGAGGAGGGATTTAATATGAAAAAAATATTATCAGTTTTACTGGCACTTTCAATGCTTGCAGTTCCCGTATACGCAAATACCGGTTACACACAGGAACAGCTTATTGAAATAGCTAAGGAAGTATGCTCCATTGATGACAGCTACACAGATTTTGAAATTTCCATGGCAAACGAGGCATACGGAAATGTATTTTACAGTTGTCAATGGACAAATGAAAGCAACGATAATTCCGTTGATGCAACAATAGACAGTAACGGAATTGTTTACGGCTACAATTTATACAACTCTGAAGAGCTAGCCAAAGATAAAATTTATACACCAGAAGATGCAGTAAAAACTGCTGACAGCTTTTTAAGAAAAGCACTTAAAACCGAATATGAAAACGTTGAATACAAATCATATAATAACTATGACGACAGTTATACACTATACTATGCTATAAAACATAATAATATTGCTTATTACAATACAAACTTACGTATTACCGTAAACAAATATTCAAATAAAATCACAAGCTACTATTATCCTTATGGCATTACAGGTGTAGTAAACAGCAGCTTTGAAAGCACAAAAACCCTTAATGAAGCTGAGCAGGTAATGAAAAACAGCATTGAACTTGGTTACAAAGCAAACTATGATTATAATTCAAAAAAATATAACGTAAGTCTGTTATACAGAATAAGTGATTATATAATAAAGGCAAAGGATCTGACTCCTTTAAGCAATGAAAAACTGTATGCTAATGAGAAGGGATCAGGCTCATCTGATGAAGCGGCCATGGACATTGCTCCTTCCACCCTTACGCCCCGGGAAATTGAGGGTATAGAAGATCTGCAAAATGCAATATCCGTAGATAAAGCTTTGCAGATATTGAACACCACTTTTGATAAAACACTTACACCCGATGATGTAAGTGTACATTATGAAAAGCAATATGACAGGGATGAGTATTCAATAAGTCTTAACAGTAAAAGCAGCATCAACTACTTTAACTGTACAATCGACTCAGAGGGAAGAGTTACATCATATTATACAGATTATAAAGCTGAAGAAAATACAGAAAACAAAATTTCCGAGGAAGAGGCTTTAAAAGCAGCAAATGACCTTATGGGCAGATTCCATTATGGTTACAAAACAACTCCCGTTAAAACAAATGATAATTCTTTGGCTGAAAATTCCTATAGTTTCTCATCAAATGTTATAAGAAATAATTATGTATCCTTTGATGAATATATTAACATACGTATAGGTAATAACGGTGAAGTATTATCTGTAAATGCCAGATACCTCCCAGATGAAATTTTCAATATTAATGTAAATGTTAATATTACACCTGAGCAGGCATATTCTATAGCTTCTGATAAGTATCCTCTCAGTCCTTACTACTGTATTAAATATACTTATTCATCATCTGATGCCAGCGGTGAAGCCATATCTGTATATGGTTTTGAAACGCAGTTCAGTATTGATGCAAACACAGGAGAAATTTTGGATTATTACGGAAATGAAATCACTGATAATACTATTAAGGAATACACAGACCTTAATTCTCAGTGGTATGCAGAATATGCAATAAACCTTGCCTATATGGGCTATGCTTTCGACGAAGATGAATTCAGAGGCGATGATCCTCTTACATACAAGGGACTTCAGGAGCTTAACAAATCAAGATATTTAGGAAATATTGATTTGGGAGAAAAAGATGAAAATGATACCATTACCCGCTATGAATTTGCAGAATATCTCATTGACACATTGGGTGTAAAGACTGTAAGCAAATACAATGAGATTTACATCAAACCTTTTGATGATGTAGCTTACCAGTACACCGGTACGGTTGCTATACTTAAAGCAATGGGTGTTATAGACGGTGACAGCTTCAGAGGCAATGATGAGATCACAAGAGGAGAAGCCTGTGCAATGCTTTACAGAACACTTGTAAATGAATAATACTTACTTCTGAAAAATTAAAAATCAGCTTTGCTGATTTTCAAAACAATAAGGCGGTGCAATGCACCGCCTTTAATAAACTCTATATTTGTAATTACTCAGCTACATAAGCCATAAGAGCTACGTGTCTTGCTCTCTTAACAGCTGTAGTTAATAATCTCTGATGCTTAGCACAGTTGCCTGTAATTCTTCTAGGTAAGATCTTACCTCTTTCAGAAACAAACTTTCTTAACTTTGCTACATCCTTATAATCAATAGAAGTTGCCTTTTCAGCACAGAAAACGCAAACCTTCTTCTTTCTTCTGCCACGCTTCTTGTTAATCATGATTAAGAATCCTCCTTACTTAAAAATTCAACAACGATCAAGCCTTTTGGGGCTCAATAATTAAAATGGTAAATCCTCGTCCTCAGCATCACTGTCAATGCTGAAACCTGCTGATGAAGGCATAGGACTTGAAGGCTGAGCATTAGGAGCAGTATTAAATCCGCCTCCTGCTGAATTTTCTCTTTCAGCCTTTGACTCAACAAACTCAAAATCTTCAACAACAACATCTGTTGAATATCTCTTGTTGCCCTGCTGGTCCGTATAGTTACTTACCTGCAGCCTTCCTGTTACAGCAATTCTGTTGCCCTTACGGAAATACTGTCCGATATTCTCACCACGTTTACCAAAGCATACACAATTTATAAAATCCGCTGTAGGCTCACCTTCCTGTCTGTTTCTTGAGAAAGGTCTGTCAACAGCAACAGCAAATCTGCACACTGCTAAAGGCTCCGCAGACTGAGTATATCTGACCTCAGGATCTCTCGCCATTCTTCCTAACAATATAACCTTGTTCATATAGGCGACCTCCTTTAATTAAGCCTCTTCCTGAGCAACGATTAAATAACGAAGTACCTTTTCATTAATACGCATACGAGACTCGATTTCAGCAGGAGCTGAAGTCTCTGCACTGAAAGTAACGAATTCATAAATACCTTCGTTTACCTTCTGAATTTCGTAAGCAAGTCTTCTCTTTCCCCAGTCGTCAACGCTTTCTACAGTACCGCCAAATCTCTCAATAAGAGCCTTAACGCCTTCCTTAGCTGCATTTAACGCTTCTTCATCTAAAGATGGGGAATAAACTACACAAAGTTCATACTTTTTCATCTTTTTCGCACCTCCTTTTGGTCTTTGGCCCTTGCCTTTTGCAAGAGCAAGGAGTGATGTTCTTAACACCACACAAAGTGTATTTTACCACATACAAAAACCAATGTCAAGAATTTTTTACAATTTTCCATAGATAATTCACAGATAGTTAACTCTCAAAAAGTATTGCTCGATTTTTAAGCATATGGTATAATATTATGTGGCAGGTCATAACCTGCCTGCAAGAGGGAATGACAGGGCGGTTGTTCCTCCCCTATTCTGAAAAGAAAGGGGGGATTTTTATGAATGACACACAAATAACATTGTTATTACTGCTGTTGATCATAGTATACATAAAAAGATAATCGCCCTATACATCCGCAAGTAGGGCGATTATCTGTTAATTACCTATAAGCGAGGTACAACCGCTAAGGTTGCTCCCTCTTGTATTATTATAGTACCACACTTATTATTTTTAGTCAAGAACTTTGTTATGTTAAATACTAACTGCAAATGCAAAGCAAGTAGCACCAACAATCCTATTATATACATGCTCCTTTGCCGGAAAGTTCCCTTTCTATAAGAGAATCTATAAACTCGCCAAACCCTATACCATAGCTTGAACAGGCTTCAGGAACGATACTATTTTCTGTAAGTCCGGGCAACGTATTTACTTCAATAACATATATCTGCTCTTCCATTACTATCATATCAACACAGGCATAGTCTGCACATTCAAGAAGGCTGTAGGTTTTAACTCCAATGGTTTTTACCATATCCTGCATATATTCAGGCATTTGAGAGAGAGCTGAAGATACGCCTCTTTCATACTTATCTTCATAGTCAAATATTTCACCATTCTTGTTTACTTCAAGAACAGCCATGACCTCAGGTGTATCTTTATTTTCAAACACACAGCATGTTATTTCCCTGCCTTTTATAAACTTTTCCACAAGAGCATCATCATTATAGTTTTTAAAAATGTTCTGTACAGCTCTTTCAAGCTCATTAAAATCCGATACAATTGCGATTCCTATACTTGAACCTCCTCTGTTAGGCTTTACAATAAGAGGAAAGCCAAGCTGACGTATTTCATCTGCAAACAGATCAGTACTTTCACCTCTTTTAATAAAAACATCTGCTGCCGTCTGTATATGATTTGCCTCAAGTACAGTTTTAGCCGACTTTTTATCCATGCACAGAGCACTTGACAAAACTTTGCTTCCCACATAAGGAATTCCCATACATTGGAGAAGTCCCTGTACAGAACCGTTTTCCCCATGTCCGCCATGAAGTGCACTTACTACAATATCCGGTGTATTTTCCATAAGCTCTTTTATCCATTCTCTGTCATTGTCACCGGGCAGAGAATATATATGTATATCGTATTTATTTTTATCCAGAGAATTCATCAGGTTTTCACAGGATCTGAATGAAACCTCTCTTTCAGCAGAGCTTCCTCCTGCAAGTATGCCCAATTTGATCTTGCCCATATTAAAGCCTCCAAAGTAAATTATATTTCAGTATTCCTTAACTCCTCTGCACCCACTTCAGGAAGTACTGAGTTTATATAGCATCCTGTGCTGAATTCAAAACCTGCCATATGACCTATTCTCGGTATTATCTGAGTATAGAAGTGGAAATAGTCATGACACTTCTCATCTCTCGGCGCAGAATAAAGACACAGATTATAAGCAATTCCCGGTCTTAAAGCAACAAGACGTTTTAATGAATTTCTCAGTATAATACCATAGTCCATTAATTCCTTATCAGTAAACTCCTTGATTGAAGATACATGCCTTTTAGGCAGGATATCCATACCATAAGGGAATTTACCGTCAGCAGGGATATAGCTTCTAAAGCTTTCATTTTCTTCAACTATTCTTGTGCCGAAATCCAGATTGCAGAAATAACATTCATTATGTTCATCATAATATCCCTTTAAGACCTGAAGCAAATGCTCCATTTTAAGAGGCACAACAGGTAAAGACGCTATCTGCCAGTGAGAATGGGACTGGCTTGCTCCTGCCTCCATACCCTGGTTTTTAAATATCTGAACATATTTGCTCTTTTTATCCCCTTCAAGCTGAATAAATCTGTTTTTTAAGACTACCATAAGCTTGAATATATGCTCATCTGTAAAATCTATAAGCTTTTCATCATGAATATTTGTATCTATAACTACATCATGTACCCCATAGGTATCCTCATTTGTGTGAACAAAAGGATATTTGTTGGGCACAATTTTTATAAGTCCATCATCATAGACAGGCTCCGGTGTCATATAGCTGTTCTGAGGACAAAACGGGCAATATTCCTTTGGAGTTGTCTTGACAGTATCCCTCTTAAAGCTATGAGGTCTTTTAGCCCTGTCAATAGCAAAGAAAACATATTCACCTGTAAGAAAACACCTTTTAACCATTGTTTTATTTTTATCAAGCATTTCGTCACCTCTATCCAATATACCAATTATAAATACTTCCATAGATATTGTTAACAGAAGGAGTCTTTTCTCCCTTTATTCTGTCATTTGTTACAAGAATATCAGACTTAAATCCTATACCTATTACGGGGAGCTGAGAACTTATATATTTGCTGAGCTCATTTAAAGCCGCCTTGTATCCTTCCTCACTTATGGCAGATGTACAGTCACCTACAAGTTTATCCATGTTAACATCTGCATATTTTCCGTAATTAATATTACCGCTGCTGCTTACAAGAGCAGAAACATCCATATTTTCCTTAAGCCTTACTCCGCCCAAATACATGGTGAAATCACCATTTTTAAGCCTTTCCGTATACTCGGCATAGCTTACTGCCTCAACACCTGTGTGCATACCCACACTGTTAAAAGCTTCGCTTATAAGTCTTGCACTTTCGACCCTTGCGGAATTTTCACTGTTTACAAGTATATTAAACGTAAAACTGTCAAAACTCCTTCCTCCCGTTGATACAAGAGTTTTTGCAAGATTTGTGTCAAATTCATAGCTGTCCTCTCCAACCTTTGATGTGTAAGCATTGTCAGGATTTATCGGAGTAACAGACTCGGTCATTTTATTTAAATATATGTCATTAATAATATCCTCTCTCGGAATAAGGTGAGCAAGCCCTTGTCTTATATTCACATTTGAGAACATTTCATTCTGAACATTAAAGCCTATAAACTCAAACTGATTTGTAGGAAACTCCACAGCATTGCTGCTGAGCTCTGTTGAAAGAGAGCCCAGACTGTTAATGTCAAGTGTCATTGCATCTACAACACCCGCCTCAAGAGCCTGTATTTCAGTCTGTGTGTCAGACATTATTTTTACATTTATGTTTGAAATGTAAGGTCTGCCATTGAGCCCTGTTTCCGAAGCCGCAAGCTCCATTTCCTTTACAAGTGTATAGGAAGAAAATTTATAGGCACCGTTTCCCACAGGTCTCAGATCCTCTGCCGCCCTGCTGTTGTAGTAATGCCTGGGGATAACAGGAAAGCAAAGGCTGTATCCCACTGAACCAAGTCCCTTTGAATAACCTATTCTCACAGTCAGATCATCTACTTTTGAATAGGATGTTATATTATCAGCACAGCTTTTATATATGGTGTCAAGCTCCGCATCCTCAAGCTCTCCCAATGTATATATAACATCATCGGCAGTTACGGGATTTCCATCCTCCCACTTCACACCTGATTTAAGCTTAAGTGTAACAGTATTTCCGCTTACCTCATAACTTTCGGCAAGATTTGGTACTACCTGCATTTCATCATTTACAACAAAGAGCGGCTCATATATAAGCCTTAAAATTCTGTCAACAGTATTGTCCCTGTTTTCAATGGGATTAAGTGTTTCAGGCTTATGCATGGCAAGAGTTATTGTCCCTCCTACTGAAGGTCTTGCCTCCACGACCTGCTCAGCATTTAAATTACTGTTTTCTTCAGCCACCTGTTCATTTCCACAGCCACTTAAAAGCAGACAGCATATAACAAGAGCACTAATTGCTCGCAATTTCATATAAATCAGTCCTTAAAATTATTTTGTAAACCTTTTCGTAAAGCATTACCTTTTTAACATAGTTTTCAGTTTCCTTATAGGGTATATAATCCAGATATTCTCCGTCAGCACTGTATTTTGTATCTCCCAGCCACTTTGTCACATTACCGCTGCCTGCATTATAAGCTGCCGCCATAAGCTCTTCATTATTGTTAAACTGCTTTGCAAGAAAATTCAAAACCCAGCATCCTATATCAATATTAACATCAGGGTCCTCAATATCTGCATAACTGAAATTTTCAATACCCATATTTTCAACAGCCCAGTCTATAGTAGCAGGCATAAGCTGCATAAGTCCTCTTGCACCCTTATGGGATTCAGCAGTAGGATCAAAACCGCTTTCAGTATTTATAATTGCACACACAAGCCCCGGCTCCAGATCGTATTTTTCACTGTACTTTAATATCTGATCCGCATATTTAACGGGAAAAAGTATACACAGTGCACAATAGGCTATAAACAGCAGTATAACAATCCATAGCACTGCCGTAAGCAGGAATTTAACCGGTTTAAACATTAAATTAACTCCTCATCATTCATAAACTTCAAAACATTTTTTCTAAGTTCTTCCAAATCTCCGTCATTATTTATAACAACATCGGCTATTTTTACAATATCCTCAAATTTCATCTGGTTTTTAAATCTTAAAACAGCACTTTCCCTGTCAATATTATCCCTTGACATTACCCTTTTAATTCTGGTTTCAAGAGGTGCATACACAGCCCATATTCTGTCGCATATTTTGTCAAGTCCTGCTTCAATAAGAAGAGGTGCGTCTATTACAATGCACTTCTTATCCTCGTTTAAACCAATTCTTCTTTTGACCTCTTCTGTTATATATTTATGTGTGACAGTATTAAGCAGTTCCAGTTTATCCCTGTCATTAAACACAACAGAGCCTAAAACCTTTCTGTCTATTTCACCGTCTGACTTAAGTATATCTTTTCCAAAAGCAGTTACAATATCACTGTATGCAGCTCCCCATGGCATCATATTTTCATGGGCAATTTTATCACAGTCAAGTATCAATGCACCCTGTTCAGCCATAACAGAGGCAACAGCTCCCTTGCCGCAGCCGCTGTTTCCCGTAAGTCCTATAACTTTCATAATACCACCATATCTATTTCTCTGTCATACTGTATTGCAGATACACGGCAAGACACATAAGTACAAAGCTTGCAAGACACATAGTCCTTATATTTGTAAAGTAAGGTGACATATATGCAAAGGTAAGAAAAGCGATCCATAAGGCAACACATATAAAATATCCTATCATCCAATATCTGCTTTCCTTATATTCCCTGTCACAGCTTACATAAAACTTTATAAGACAGGGAACACCCACTGCAAGCATACAGTTTCTTATAGGTATAAATTCACCGTTTGTTATTCCTGCCCCGCTGGTATCAAGCTGCAAAACAAGAATTATCATCAGTCCTGTTGCAGCAAAGAGTACAAAGCTTGCTGCATAGGACAAGATTTTCTTACCACTCATATGCTTTCACCTCTATTTAACGTCGTACCAGTTATCTCCTGTATGCACTTCAGCAATTAAAGGCACAGAAAGAGATACTGCATTTTCCATTTCTTCCTCAAGTATTTTTGCTACTTTCTCTTCTTCATCTCTGTATGCTTCTATAAGAAGCTCATCATGGACCTGAAGCACAAGCTGTGACTTAAGTCCTTCCTTTTTCATTCTGTTGTAAACTTTGACCATAGCAATTTTTATAATATCCGCTGCAGTACCCTGGACAGGCATATTCATAGCCACTCTTTCTCCGAAGGAACGCTGTACATAATTGCTGCTGTTTATCTCTGAAATATATCTTCTTCTGTTAAAAAGAGTAATTCCATATCCCTTTTCCCTTGCAGACTCTACACAGCCGTCAATATAAGCTTTGATTTTAGGATATTTTTCAAAATAGCTCTCAATATAGGCATCTGCTTCCTTTTTTGTAATTCCCAGATCCTGAGATAAGCTGAAAGCACCGATACCGTAAATAATACCGAAATTTACAGCCTTGGCATTTCTTCTCTGGAGAGGTGTGACCTCATCAAAAGGAACATTGAAAACCTGAGATGCAGTCATTGTATGAATATCCTGATTTTCTTTAAAAGCATTTATCAAGTTTTCGTCCCCTGCAAGATGAGCAAGCACTCTCAATTCGATCTGTGAATAGTCCGCATCTATATAAACACAGTCCTTTTTTGGTATAAAAACCTTTCTAAGCTTTCTTCCAAGCTCTATCCTGACGGGGATATTCTGCAGATTAGGCTCTGTAGAGCTTATTCTGCCTGTTGTTGTTATTGTCTGATTAAATGTAGAATAAATTCTGTCATCATCATGAAGAACAGCCAGAAGCCCCTCTGCATAGGTGGACTTAAGTTTGCTGTAGGAGCGGTATTCGAGAACCTTACCCACAATCTCATCCTTGTCCTTAAGCTTCTCAAGTATATCGGCAGATGTTGACCAGCCCGTCTTTGTTTTCTTACCGCCCTTTAAGCCAAGCTTTTCAAATAAAATATGGCTTAACTGCTTAGGAGAGTTAATATTGAATTCCTCTCCCGCAAGCCAGTAAATATCCTTTGTAAGTTCCTCCAGTTTGCCATCAAGACTTTTGCCGTACTCAATAAGGGCATTTCTGTCAACACCCATACCTACATACTCCATATTTGCAAGTACATATATAAGGGGCAGTTCTATTTTATAGTACAAATACTCCTGATCATTTTCCTTTATCTTTTTATCTATTACAGGATAAGCTCTGAAACTTATATCACACATTCTTCCGCAGAATTCTCTAAATTCATCATCACTTAAATCATCAAAGCTTTTTCTGCTTTTTCCCTTACCCATAATTTCTTCTTCCGACGGATAGCTTTCATTTAAAAAGTCCTCGGCAAGCTCATTGTATTCATAGTTATCCATAGAGGAATTTATAATATATCCCCCTATCATTGTATCAAAAATGATACTGTTAAGTTCAATGCCCTTTCTCTTTAAATACACAATATCTCTCTTGCCGTTGTGAGCGATCTTACAGTTCTGATTTTCAAAAAAGTCCTTAAAAACAGTCAGCAGTTCTTCTTCACTCATTCTGAATACATAAGCACTGTGTTCCTTTTGTGTTACTGATATACCCTTAAGACTTTCGTTTTCATATATCATTTTATAACCACAGTTTTCAAAGGGATTTATGTCTGCAACAGCCTTTTTTGCTTCATTTACATCCTTTATAAGCGTGTACTCTGCAATATGCTTTTCACTTACCTTTTCAGTATCAAAACGGCTTAGCATTGACTTAAACTCATATCTTTTAAACATTGAGTAAGCTTCTTCATTAAATATATCTCTTACCCTTGTATCCTCAAAGTCAAACTCCATTGGTACATCTGTCTTTATTGTTACAAGCCACCTGCTCTCCCTTGCCTGTTCCGCATAAGTTACAAGATTTTCACTTGCCCTTTTTGGCTTTACCTTGTCTGCATTTGCAATAGCATTTTCAACAGACTTATACTCCTGTATGATTTTGATTGCGGTTTTTTCACCTATTGAGGGTACGCCTGGCACATTGTCACTTGAATCACCCATTAAAGCCTTGACCTCAATAAATTCCTCCGGGGTCACACCGTATTTTTCAATAACATCTGCCGCATTATAGTCCTCAACAACAGTTGTTCCTGATTTTGTCTTTGGTATTCTTATTTTTATAGTATCACTTGCAAGCTGCAGCAGATCTCTGTCACCGCTCACTATTACAGGGGCTATCCCCTTGGTTTCAGCAGTCCTTGCAATTGTGCCAAGCAGATCATCGGCTTCATATCCGCCCATTTCATATGTCTTTATATTCATTGATGCAAGGACCTTTTTAACCGTATCCATCTGAGGTACAAGTTCCTCGGGCATTCCCTTTCTGGTACCCTTGTAATCTTTGTATTCCTTATGTCTGAATGTAGGTTCATGAACATCAAAGCATACAGCACAGTAGTCAGGCTTTTCCTCATCAAGTAATTTAAAAAATATATTTAAAAAGCCGTAAACACCGTTTGTAAATTCTCCGTCCTTATTTGTAAGAATGGGCATGGCATAAAAGGCTCTGTTCATTAAACTATTGCCGTCCAAAAGCATAATTTTATCAGACATTTTCTTCCTCCTCTGCTGTTTATATACATAAAGGGATATAACAACCTAAATTATAGTATACTAAATTTTTAACAATATTAAAAGCCCAAATTTAAATTGTAATAATAAAGTAAATTTTTGTAAAACAGGAACTTTTTTACCTATTGTTAAAATCTAATGTTCCGCCATTTGAATTTTCTTATTTATTTTATAAAAAGAGCGGCAGGAATTTCTTTTTCCTGCCGTTCAGTAATTGGGGCTTAATTATATATAAAATCAGCCACGGTTATGCACATGTATATTCAAATTACCATAACCATTTTCTTTACATGTATTTATAATATTGTCATTTTCAACATTTACATTCTTGTCAAATACCTTTTTGCTTTCAAACAATTCCTTCTGACGCATAGGTCCGTTTACACAGCCGCCTTCACAAGCCATACCTTCAATGATGTCCTCGGGAAGTCTGCCAAGTTTAAGCATCTGCAGAGCAATCTTACATTCAGCAGCACCGTTACACACCTTAACCTTAGGCTTAAGATCAAGACCCTTTTCTTCTATAACTCTTAAAACAGAAGCTGATACACCGCCGCTTCTTGCAAAGCCCTTGCCGTAGCGTGTAGCAAACTGTTCTCCACCTTCAAATTTTTCAGGGTCAACCTTCTTTACAGCAAACATTGCAGCAAGCTCATCAAATGTAAGAGCTGCACTTATTAAGCCCATATATCTTGACACAACCTCATGCTTCTTTGCAACACAAGGTCCTATAAACACGATTTCTGCCTCAGGGTCTTTTTCCTTTAAGTATCTTGCTGCCGCAAGCATAGGTGAACCTGTTGTTGACATTCTGTCCTTGATTTCAGGATAATGCTTTACTATCATATTGTAAAAGGCAGGACAACAGGATGTAGTCATCTTATTACCCTCTTTAATGTTTTCAACAAGTTCTTCAGCCTCGCTCCATGCAACAGCATCGGCACCAAGAGCAATTTCATAGCACTCCTTAAAACCAAGAGCCTCAACAGCCTGCTTTAAAGCAGGAATTGTAGCCGTACCAAACTGACCTTCAATAGATGGTGCGATCATAGCATAGGTATGGTCCGGATTATTTCTTATTGAATTAATAACATTAGTCATCATAGATACTGCACCAATTGCACCGAAAGGACATTTAATAACACACTGTCCGCAGTTGATACACTTTTCCTCGTCAATTATAGCAAGGTCATGATCATCCATATCAACAGCATTTACAGGACATGATTTGATACATGGTCTTTCAATATCCACAATTGCATTGTAAGGACAGGCTTTTACACAGGCACCGCAGTTTTTACACTTTGTCTTGTCAATATAGGCACCGTTTGGAGTATGTATGATAGCATCAAACTTACAAGCCTTCATACATTTCTTAGCAAGACAGTTCTGACAGTTATTTGTTACTGTTACTCTGTCAATAGGACAACCTTCACAAGCAGACTGCATAACATGTACGATCTGAGTGTCATCCTTCTTTTCATAGTGAAGGTCTGAAGGCAGCTTACCCATAGCAAGTCTTACCCTCTGTCTTAATATTTCTCTTTCTCTGTAAACACAGCATCTGAAACTTGGCACAATAGGGTCAGTGATCTCGTAAGGAATATGCTCCATTTTATCCTCAAGTGTACCTTCATAAGCATACTCCGCCACCTTATAGAGCACGGCATTTTTAATTTGATTAATGTCGGTTATCTGTTCCATTTTTAATCCTCCTGAAATTAATAATAATTGCGTTTAACGACCTTTCCCGCCTTAACCATAAGACTGTAAAGCTCGTCCATAATTAACATTTTTATACTTAAATCTACAGGCAGATCAGGGTTCTGATGAGCCGGATTGATTTTTTGACCAATAAACATATAAAAGTGTGTACATTCCTCAACAAGCATCTTTGCGATTAATGAAGCTCCGTTTTTCTTTTCAAGCTTCATAAGAGTTTCCTTGTCTGTGGGATTTTCAATATAAGTCTTTATGATATCAACTGCTTTTTTTAGTGTAATAACGCCTTCCGTAACAAGGTCTATCCCAGGTATTTCAGCCGTAGGCGGTATTTCAGGGTCGATATATTCAAGACTCGGTGTAAGAGGTTCCTTAAGTACTCTGCTTACTATAGTAGCAGAGCTTCCTCCGCACACAATTTTTTTACCCTCTGGTATCATAAACTCAGTTACAAGTCTTTCATCACTATTTGGGTCAACCGGGGGACCGCTGTAAAGGCTTACGATCTTTTTGCCTGTTATTCTGACTGCTGCAACTGTTGTATCATCTCCGGGCTTATTCATATAAAGCTGATTACAGGTTTCACTGACCATACTTGTAAGCCTTGCCGCTGTTATACCCGGCTTAATGTGACTTAATAAGTACCTGGATACATTTTTCCACGTCCAGCCCAGATTCATAAGCTGTCCTATGCCTGCATAGATGACACCGTCACTCATTAAAGTGAGCACATCATCAGGCTTAACCTTAAATCTTGCCTCTCTTATGTTCTTTCCTGCAATCTCCCTGTAACTGTAATCAATGGGAACAAGTTTTCCCTCTCTTACAAATATACAGCCGGGGGCATCAAACTCAACAAGATAGGCATTGCCATCATGGTCTATCTGCAATATTATAAATGTAGAATAAGCGACCTTTCTTATATTACATATAGGCAATGTATGTACTATTGTGTCAACGGTATCCTCAATTGTGGAACCTTCATAGAGCATAGTCGAAATAATTTTGGCAGTAAGGGTAGAGAGTATATTTGCCTTTACTCCGCTTCCCAGTCCGTCTGAGAGAACCACAATATACTTATCATCATTTCTGACAATTTCCACATTGTCGCCGCAAAGCTCCTCTGTGTATTTTATTAAGCTTTTATATGCCGCATCTACATATACCTTATCAGACATCATTCATTCCCTCAGCATCTATCAAGTTCTTAAGCTTATTAAGTGTAACCTTGGTTTCGGCAGTAGTTTCGCCAAGCAGGCTTGCGATCTGCTGTGCAACTACCATCTGCTTGTCAATAACCTTCTGTGCCATTTCAACAGACTCAATTTTCCTTTTGTAAAGGCTTTCTTTATCCTTTTCCTCCTGAGTAACATCCTTTATAATTGCAATAGCCATATTTCTCTCTTCAGAATATACAATTGTCTGTTCGGTAACAATATTGTATTCGGGATAACAGACCTTTTTATCATATATACTGCTTTTGTTCGCAATGACCTGTTCAAAATCCGTTGCAGGTATAAAGTTTGAAAGCTTCTGATTCAGAGCCTCTGCCCTTGTTATATTGAAAAGTTTCTGAGCCGCAACATTAAATTCCTTAATATACATATCACTGTCAACAGCAATTATATAATTTGGTGTAAGGCTTAATGTCACATTACTCATTGCCTGATTTATATCTGTCATATAAGGCATGCATATGTAAAGCTCTGCCTTTTTCTGATATACGGCAATTGCCTTTTCCCTGCATGTAGCATAACCGCAGCTTCCGCAGTTCAGCTCCTGTGCCCTTGAATTTTTGCCTATCTGTGAAAGTATTGCTCTTATCTCCTCTTCACTTGGCATATCCTGATAAACAGGCTCAGGCTTAAACTCTGTTCTTACACTTGAAACATCATAATGTCTTGACTTTGTTGCACTGTCGGCATATTTCTTTACTTCTATTCTTGCCTTATATCCCGTTGATCTCATCTTAGGCATAAAGGGTCCGTTTACACAGCCTCCGTAACAGGCAGAGCCTTCAATAAAGGCATGTTTTATATTGCCCTTCTGCATTTCATCAAATATTTTTGTCAGATTTGCAAGTCCGCTTACTGCAATAAGGTCATAGCCCTCTATATATTCAGTCTTTGTAAACTTACAGTACTGATGCTGCAGATCAAACACAATGCCGTCTACAATTGGATATATTCTGGAATAGCCTGCTTCATTGTCAAAACCGTATTCATCTCTTTCGCTTTCGGATTCCTCTCCCGGTGCTATGCCTTCTTCAAGGAACCATTTCATAAGCTGTTCATATGTAACAACACCGTCAACATAGGGACTTTCTGCACATTCCTTTATTCTTGCAAGGCAGGGAGAAAAATGAATGACCTTTACATCATTCCCCCTCAGTTCCTTTACGATCCTTCCGTGAACAAGAGCAGGAGACATAACGGGAGCAAGCCATTTTACAAGGTCCGGATAGTATTTTTGTATATACATATTAATACTCGGACAGGCTGAAGAAATTATATTTTCAATTTCTCCTTCCCTTATAAGTCTTAGGTACTCCTTTGTAACATACTTTGCACCTATTGCAGCCTCTTCAACAAAGTCAAAGCCCAGTTTTTTAAGTGCCCATGCAACAGAAGGAGAATTTTCTCCAAAGGCTGCCACAAAGCTCGGATCAAGACTTGCCACAGTAACAACATTTTCATCCTTTAAATAATCTTTTATATACTCTATGTCATTCTGCAGCTTTTTTGCTTTCTGTGGACAGGTGGTCATGCAGACTCCGCACAGTATACACTCATCTTCGATAATTTCGACCTTGTCATTAACATATTTAATTGATTTTACAATACAGTTTTTAAGACATTTGTAGCAGTTTTTACAATTTGCCTTCCTTACACTTATGTACCCCATACAAAAGCCTCCGCTTAAACATTAGGCAAAATCTTTTTGTTAAAAAACATTTCTATATCTTCATCTGCAACAGAATAAAATTCATCATTTATTTTAACGGAAACTCCCTCATGGCTGCACTGACCCATACAGAAAGAACCCTTTAAAATTGCCTTTCCTTCTATGTTGTTTTTCTTAATAAGCTCTGCAAGCTTATCAATAACAGTTTTTGAGCCCTTTAAATGACA
Organism: Candidatus Gallispira edinburgensis; assembly: GCA_904395805.1. Lineage (GTDB taxonomy): Bacteria > Bacillota > Clostridia > Lachnospirales > CAG-274 > Gallispira > Gallispira edinburgensis. The sequence goes on from CAJFNV010000054.1 coordinate 27,665, forward strand.
TGAGCTTCCTACACATACAAAAATCTCCATTTATCTGATCCTCCTTTTTATGAAGTCACGGGAGTATTTTTACACCCGCCTAATTGATTATAATACTCTCTTATATAGCCGTCAAACTTTTTTATCAAATTTATAAATTTTAGTTCATATTGACAGTTTGAATGTAATATAATGTCATATTTTATACAATTTTAACATATAAATTTTATTATTTTAAGAAACTACTTTTTTTCTTTCAAAAGCTTTCCAAGTTCCTGCATAAAGCTGTCCACATCAGTAAACTGTCTGTAAACAGAAGCGAATCTGACATAGGCGACCTCGTCTACATCCTTAAGTCTTTCCATAACCATTTCACCTATCTCTTTGCTTGGTACCTCCTTTCTTGCTGAATTTAAAATAGTGTTTTCAATATCAGACACCATTTTGTCAATAACCTCTCTTGATACAGGACGCTTGCTGCAGCTTATAAGTATGCCTTTTGTAAGCTTGTCCCTGTTAAAGGCCTCCCTTGTGTTATCTGACTTGACAACAGTAAGGGGAATGGTATCAATTCTTTCATATGTTGTAAATCTGCCCTCACAGCCGTCACAGTAACGGCGGCGTCTTATGACAGTGTTATCCTCCATAGTTCTTGTATCTATAACCTTTGTGTCTGTTTTACCACAGAACGGACATCTCATTCAATGACCTCCTTGCGACAAATTTATCTATTATACTCATTATAACAATAACAAAAATTATTTACAAGTAAATTATATTTAAAATATATTATAATTGAGCTAAATAAATTGACAAAGCAAAGAAAATATTATAAAATTACTTATTATAATTCACTGTCAGATTAAATTTTTTAAATGAGGTAATTAATTATGGATATTATGTTTAAAAGTACGAGAGGCGACAAAAGCCTTGTAACAGCAAGTCAGGCAATTGTAAAGGGTATTGCCGATGACGGCGGACTTTACGTTCCCGAAACAATACCTTCAATTGACTTCCCTCTTGAAGATATTACAAAATACAGCTATCAGGAGCTTGCTTATCAGGTATTGAAGCTTGTCCTTACAGACTATACAGAAGAAGAATTAAGATACTGCATAAACTCAGCCTATGACGAAAAGTTTGACACAAAACTTATTGCTCCCGTAGTTTCTGCGGGAAATGATAACTTCCTTGAACTTTTCCACGGCAGAACGATTGCCTTTAAGGATATGGCACTTTCAATACTTCCATATCTTTTAAAGACTGCAGCAAAGAAAAACGGTGTTAATGAAGAGATCGTTATTTTAACAGCTACTTCAGGTGACACAGGAAAGGCTGCATTGGAAGGCTTTGCCGACGTTGAGGGCACACAGATAATCGTTTTCTTCCCTGAAGACGGTGTATCACCTGTTCAGAAAGCACAGATGGTTACTCAGACAGGTAAAAATACATGTGTTGTAGGTATAAAGGGTAACTTTGACGATGCCCAGACAGCAGTTAAGAAGATATTTACAGACAAGGAACTTAAGGATGAGCTTAAAAGCAAGGGTTATGTTTTCTCTTCCGCAAACTCAATTAATATAGGCAGACTTGCACCGCAGATCGTTTACTACTTCTATGCTTACGCACAGATGGTAAATGCAGGCAAGATAAAAATGGGTGACAAGCTTAACTTTACTGTTCCTACAGGTAACTTCGGTGATATTCTTGCAGGCTACTATGCAAAGAAAATGGGACTTCCTGTAAACATGCTCATATGTGCATCAAATGACAACAAGGTATTGTATGATTTCTTCAAAACAGGTACTTATACAATTAAGAACAGAGAATTTACAGTAACAGTATCTCCGTCAATGGATATTCTTATATCTTCAAACCTTGAAAGACTTCTCTATCATTTAAGCAAGTCTGCCGAAGATACTAAGAATATGATGGCTGACCTTAACACAAAGGGAAGCTATGACTTTAAGATCGAGGACGAATTTGCAGGAGAATATGCTACCGTTGCAGAGACATTTAAGGCAATAAAGAGTGAATTTGAAGAAAATAAATATGTTATGGATACTCATACAGCAGTTGCAAAGGCATCCTATGATAAATATGTTGCAGAAACAAAGGACACAACTCCTAATGTTATAGTATCAACTGCAAGCCCTTATAAATTCGCAAAAGACGTTTTAAGAGCTATAGACAGCAAATACGATGACATTGAGCCATTTGCTGCCCTTGAAGAACTTGAAAAGGTAAGCGGTGTTCAGATCCCTGCACCTATTAAGGGAATTGACAAGAGAGAAGTACTTCACAAGACAGTTATTGAAAGAGATGAATTAAGAACGTTCGTACAGAACAAATTAAAATAATATAAAAACGAGGAAAATTCTGTATATTATAAAACAGAATTTTCCTCATTTTTGATTTAGAAAGTTTTCAAAACAATAAGGGTAGATCACAAAACCCTCCATATCCCCACACCTATAAAGGCAATGGCACATATACACCCCAGACCCCATACTCTGCAAAGTATAATGCCAAGTCCTATGCCTATAAGGAATATGCCAAGGAAATATTTTTTAACATCACAAAATCTCATTATACAAACTTCCCTGCCCTATATATTTATATTATGCAGTTTGGTTTAATCTCTTGACATGATTAATATCAGCGTACCTTCTTCCACCGAAACAGTTGCAACATCCTCTGTCATAACATTGCTCACACCAAGGGAACTTCCTATTTCCATTTCAGCATCCTTAAGTTCATATTCCATATGCCTTGTATTAATGCCTTTGACCTTAGTTGTCAGCGGCAGAAGAGAAACCGTCTGTCCCTTCTCTCCCACAATATCAATACTGTCCTCAACCAGTGTTATAATATTGTTTTCATCAAGAAGACAGGCCCTTATCCCAAGTCTTACAGGTCTTAAAAGTATATGTACATTGGCAAGACTGTGGTCAAATCTGCTTCCCAGTCCGCCAACTATATAAATTTCATCAGACTCTCTCTCAATAGCCATATCAACGGCAATTTCCATATCAGTCTTATCCTTTTTAACGGGATATTCCTCCATAAGGACACCTAAATTATAAAAAAATTCAATATCCTCCTTATGTGCCGAATCAAAGTCCCCCAGCATAACATTAGGCTGTATCATCATAGCCCTGCAATGCCTGAGACCTCCGTCGCAGGCTATTATGTAAGCTTCGTCAAAATATTCCCGTATAATTTCATAATTTCTGATCTCACCATTGCCGATAATTATAGTTTTCATATCCTACCTCATATTATCCTTTGTATCTGCTCATTATTTCATTAAAGCTCTGAATTCTCTCTGCCGTATTTCCTTTGCCGAATATAGCAGAGCCTGCCACAATTACATTTGCACCTGCATCAAGAGGACGGGTAACATTGTCAATATTTATGCCTCCGTCAATTTCAATATCGTATTCATATCCCTTTGCCGCCTTGTATTCAGCAAGTCCCTCCACATTTTTAAGAGTGGACTCAATAAAACTCTGTCCGCCGAATCCGGGCTCGACACTCATTACAAGGAACATATCCGCATAGTCTGCAAGGTGAATGACTTCCTTATAGCTTGTCTTTGGCTTAATTGTAACTGCTGCTTTTTTGCCAAGACTTTTTATTTTCTTAAGCACGGGAACACAGTCCTCTGTTGCTTCATAATGAATATTTATAATATCTGAGCCTGCCTCTGCAAAAGCTTCAATATATCTTTCAGGCTTAACTATCATTAAATGCACATCAAGAACAAGGTCTGTTATCTTTCTTATACTTTTTACAACAGGAATACCTATTGAAATATTTGGTACAAACATACCATCCATAACATCCACATGTAAATATGGTACATTGTTTTCCTCACAAATTTTTATTTCCCTGTCAAGCTTAGTAAAATCAGCAGAAAGCAATGACGGTGACAATATATAATCCATAATTTTATCTCCTTTGTTTCAGTTCATTGTACAAATATACGAATCTGTCATATCTTTCCTGTGAAATACCTTCTCCTATGTGTTCTTTAACAGCACAGCCGGGCTCAGCTATATGGGCACAGTCTGTAAAGTAGCACTTGCCTATATAAGGCTCAAACTCTCTGAAATAATGCTGTATATCCCCTGCATCAAGAAAATCCAGTGAAAGAGATGTAAAGCCCGGTGAATCCACTATATAGACATCTCCCTCCATGTGGATAAGCTCAACCTGTCTTGTGGTGTGCTTACCTCTTTCTATTTTCCTGCTTATTTCTCCCGTCTGTCTGTTGCTGTGAGGAATAAGCTCATTAATAAGGCTTGACTTTCCTACACCTGAAGGTCCTGCAAATACAGTCACACCTTTTACAGCCTTTTTAAGCTCGTCAATACCAAGCGCCTCTGTTGCAGAAACATAAACCACAGTATAAATACTTCCGTAAATTCTTATAAAATCATTTTTGGCATCCTCATCTGCAAGGTCAGATTTGTTTATACATATTACAATGTTTGGTATATTCTGAGTTTCAGCAAGTATAAGAAATCTGTCAAGGAGGTCCATATTAATATCGGGACTTGCTGCCGCAAAAGTAATTACTGCTGTATCAATATTTGTGACCCTTGGTCTTATAAGAGAGTTTTTTCTTTTTTCGATTTTATCGAGAGCACCTTTTTTTGCATCTTCATCAAGAACTGTAAATTCCACAAAATCTCCCACTGTAGGCACAATTTTAGCCTTTCTGAATCTGCCTCTGGCACTGCATTCATATATATGGTCTGCGGCGGCTACATAGTATAAGCCGCCCACACCTCTTATTATTCTTCCTGTCATATTACTGTATCTCATTGTATATTACGCTGCCGTTTACTGTTACTGTATACTCCGTATTTCCGTCAGAGGTATCATTGACCGTAAACGGAAATTCGTCCTTACCAAGTGTATATTCCTTTAATGTTACCTCAGTCCCGTTTTTCTTTGCCGTAACTTTGACGCTGTTTGAATCTGTCAATACTGAGGCATCGGGATTTACAGGAATGCTTACGGCTTTATTCTGAGGAGCTGCCGTAACAGGCTCGGCAGTGGTTGCCTCTGTCGTAGCCTCTGTTGCAGGCTGTTCTATGTCTATAATAGCCGGTACACTTGTTGTAGCCTCTGTTGAATCATTTCTTACGCCCCTGCTTATTGTTACAGTAACCTGGCTTCCTATAGGTACAAATGTATCTGCTGCTATACCCTGGTCGATTACCTGTCCCTCGGGAACAGTATCGCTGTAGCCGTCAATGAACTTTCCGTTTAATCCAAGCTCATCAAGTATCAGGGCTACCTCCTCCTGAGTTTTAAGCTTAAGATCAGGCACCTGTACTTCTTCATCTACAGAACCCTGGCTTACCTTTACATTTATTTTAGCATCGGCGCTTACCATTTCTCCCTCTTCAGGATCCTGTTCGATAATTTCACCGACAGGTCTGTCACTGCTTACATAGTCCACAGTTCCCATTGAAAGTCCCATTTCTTCAAGGGCTTCTTCACCCTTTGACTTTCTCATACCTACTATATCAGGCACCTGTATATCTCCTGCACCAAAGCTTACATACAATACAACAACATCCCCGGGATTTACTCTTTCGCCCTTTTCAGGAGTCTGCTGTGCAACACAGCCTGCTTCAACGTCAGCCTGGTATACTTCCTTTCTTTCAATTGTAAGTCCTTTCCTTTCGGCTCTCTCACAAGCCTTTTCATATGTCATACCAACAAAATTCGGCACCTTTATTGTATCACCATAGAGGGTATTTCTAAGTATACTTCCCCCTACAGTAATAAGAATTATAATAAGTATACCTGTTATTACTGCGGTAATTATTACATTACGCTCCCTCTTTTTAATTTCAAGAGCTTCCTCATCCTCTTCAAAAACGTCATCAATATCGGGAATAGGCTTTTTGATACCCTTGTTTTTCTTGTTTACATTGTCAGTATTTCCCTTGCCTTCATAGACATTTTTAAGTGCCTGCCCCATAGCTCTTGCACTCTGATACCTGTTTTTAGGTTCCTTGGCGCATGCCTTTTTAATAATTTCGATTATTTCTGGAGCAACCTTTGGATTTACCATTCTCGGATCGGGAATAGGTGACTTGATATGCTTCATAGCAAGGTCAAGGGCGGACTCCCCTTCAAAAGGAATCGTACCTGTAACCATTTCATAAAGTACTATACCAAGTGAATATATGTCACTTCTCTGGTCAACGTTTTCACCCTTTGCCTGCTCAGGTGAAAAGTAGTGAACAGAGCCCATATAGTCCCCCTGTGTATTTTCAAGGCTGTTTGCCTTTGCTATACCAAAGTCGGTCACCTTTGCGGTAAGCTTCCCGCCTATTTTGGTAAGAAGTATATTTTCAGGCTTTATATCCCTGTGTATTACTCCGTGGGCATGGGCATTTTCAAGACCTGCCGCTATCTGCATAGCAATGTCACATGCCAGCCTGTTATCCAGAGGTGCATTTTTATATATAAGCTCCTTAAGGGTATATCCGTCAATATATTCCATTACAATGTAATAGATATCCCCGTCATTACCTACATCATAAACATTTACAATATTTGTATGAGCAAGCTGTGCTGCCGCTCTTGCTTCCGTGCTGAATCTGCTTATAAAAGCTTCATCCTCAATAAAGTCAGACTTTAAAACCTTAAATGTAACATCTCTGCCAAGCTTAAGGTCATTGGCTTTATAAACAATAGCCATACCGCCCTTGCCTATTGTTTCAAGAATTTTATATCTTTCGCTTACAACATAGCCCTTTTCAAGTATCATCGGCAACACCTCCTTTAAATATCGATTACAACGGCGGATATGTTGTCTTTACCGCCATTATTGTTTGCTGTATCTATAAGCATGCTAACTCTATCTTCTATAGCCAGTGATCTGTTCCCTGCTATATCCAGTATTTCCCTGTCCTCAAGCATGGTATTAAGACCGTCACTGCACATAACAATTGTATCATTTTCCTTTACTCTGACTATAAGACCGTCACTGACAACATTTCTGTCGGTTCCCACAGCCCTTGTAATGCAGTTTCTCTGAGGATGGACTCTTGCCTCCTCCTCTGTTATCTGACCTGCCTTCACCATTTCTGCAACAAGTGAATGGTCATTTGTTATCTGTTCAATTATGCCGTCAGTTATTCTGTAAAGCCTTGAATCTCCCACATGGGCAACATAAATATTATCTCCCTCAATAGTTGCGGCAACCATAGTAGTCCCCATATCTCCATACTCTTCATATGAGCAGCCAAGTTTGTAAACAGCTTCATTTGCCATATTTATACCTCCGATAAGCATGTCAAGAGGTTCTTCTGTACTGTCAGGCTGGTATTTGTCAAGATATGCAATAAAAGCCTCAATAGCAGTATTGCTTGCAACCTGCCCGGCCTTATGACCACCCATACCGTCAGCAACTATGTACAGATTAGAGAGCTTGCCTACAGGCTCATTTGATACATATATAGAGTCCTCATTTTTAGGACGTACCTGACCTATATCGGTCTTTCCAAAGCCAAACATATTATTCCTCCTTCACTTTTTTCTCTTTATAGCTTTTCCTGAGCTGTCCGCAGGCAGCATTTATATCGCTGCCAAGCTTTCTTCTTACGGTAGTTTCTATTCCAAGCCTCTGCAGTGTTTCCGCAAAGCTTCTTATATTTTCCTCTGTGCTTCTCACATAGTTGTTTTCCTTAACATCATTTACGGGTATAAGATTTACATGACACATTAAGCCTTTAAGCCTTGATGCAAGTTCCCTTGCATTGTCCTCTCCGTCATTTACCCCTTTAATAAGGGCATATTCAAATGTTACACGCCTTTTTGTTGTATCGGCATAGTATTTTGCTGCCTTTATAAGAGAGTCATAGTCATACTTTCTTGCCACAGGCATTGTATTCTGTCTTATTTCATTATTAGGTGCATGAAGAGAAATTGCAAGTGTGATCTGCAGCTTTTCTTCCGCAAGCTTATATATTTTATCAACAATACCACATGTTGAAAGGGTTATGTGTCTGTGACTTAAATTATTTCCCTCTTTTGAATGTATTATTTCAAGAAAGTCCAAAACATTGTCATAATTATCAAGAGGCTCACCGCTTCCCATAATTACAACATTTGATACCCTTTCTCCCGTGTCTCTCTGAATTTCATATATCTGTCCCGCCATTTCTCCCGGGAGAAGATCTCTTTCAAGTCCTCCTATAGTTGAGGCACAGAATGTACAGCCCATTCTGCAGCCGGCCTGAGATGATATACACACAGCATTTCCATAGGAGTATTTCATAAGAACACTTTCTATAACTATATTATCCCCGATGTCAAAAAGATACTTACTTGTATTATCCTCCTTTGACACAAGTTTTTCAACTATTTTTAAGTTTTTTAATGTATAATTTTCTTCAAGCTTCTTTCTGAGGTCCTTTGAAATATTTGTCATTTCATCAAAACTTGTCACTTGTTTCTGATGGAGCCAGCCATATATCTGCTTTGCCCTGAATGGCTTTTCTCCAAAGCTTTTCATTTCCTCTGTAAGCTTTTCAAGTGTAAATGAGCGCAAATCTCTTTTATCCATTTTTTCTCATCCTTGCTATAAAAAATCCGTCTGTTCCATACTCATGGGGCAAAAGCTGTATATATCCCTTTTCCGCCGTATCACAGCTCATATTTTCGGGAAGATATTTACTTATATCCTCGGGAGTAAATCCGTATTCCCTGCAGAACCACTTTACATTTTCAATATTTTCCTTATGTGATATTGTGCATGTGGAATATACAAGTATTCCGCCCTCCTTCACCATTACCGATGAGGCGGCAAGAATTTTTCTCTGTAAAGCTGAGAGCTCTTCAATATCCTCATAAACTTTGTTATATTTAATATCAGGCTTTTTTCTCACAAGTCCGAAGCCTGAACACGGGGCATCCACAAGTACATAATCAGCCTTTAATTCATTATCAATCTCTGCCGCATCCTTGATTTCAGCCTTTATTGATTTAAGCCCCAGACGTTTTGCCCCTTCCTCTATAAGCTCGATTTTGTGAGAATAAATATCTCTTGAATATACCTTTCCCGAATCACCCATATATTCGGCTATTGCAAAGCTTTTTCCGCCGGGAGCAGAACACACATCAGCAACAACGGAATTCTTCAAAGGTGCCATAATTTTAACGGCAAGCATGGAACTCTCATCCATTATATGAAAAAGCCCCTCTTTATAGCACCTGCTTTCGGCTATATTGCTTGTTCTGTAAATATACAAGCTGTTGTCAAGAAGTGTATCACTGTCTACAGCAATGCCTTCATCCGAAAATTTATTCTTTAATTCATTTTTGCTAAGTTTTGTTGTGTTTACGCATACACTGAGCCTCGGTGGCTGTGCAAATGAAGCACAAACCTTTTCCCCATCCTCAAAGGACATTTCCTTAAGCCAGTATTTTATAAGCCACTCGGGATAAGAATATTTAAGGGCAAGGGCCTTTGTCTTATCCTTTGGATATTCAATGCTGTCTTTGTTTCTTGCAATATTTCTGAGCACTCCGTTTACAAAACCTGAAAGAGAAGAAAAGCTTCTCTTTTTGGCAAGTATAACAGCCTCGTTACAGGCAGCCGATACAGGAATTTTATCCATATAAAGTATCTGATAAACAGCCACCCTTAAATTATTTAAAATAAAAGGCTTCATTTTATCTGTTTTAGTCTTTGAGAACTGATCAATAACATAGTCAATGTTTATAAGATTTCTCAATGTTCCGTTTACAAGTTCTGTTATAAATGCCCTCTGAACAGAAGTAAGCTCACTATGCTTATTCAGTGTTTTCCTTAATATTATATTATTATAGGCACCCTCTTCAAATATATCCATAAGTACAAAAAGGGCAATTTCTCTTTCTTTCATAAATTTATCTCCAAAAAAACTTTAAATTTTAATAAATCTATTGTATAATAAAACCATAAATTAATAACTAAGTATATATTAACATATTTTGGTGAATTAAAAAAGTGTTTTTTGAAGGAGTTTGAATATGTTCAGAACAATAAAGTGGTATGCTAAATTAATAGGCTCCCTTGCCATAAACAACGGTCAGCTTAAAAAAGCGGATAAGCTCCTGGCTGAGGGTAAAAAAGAGGAATATGAGGACTTTGTCACAAAGAAGGTATCGGGCTGGGCAATGGACAGAATGAATGACTCGGGTGCAAAGGTAAATGTTTACGGTATAGAAAATCTTCCGGAGGATAAAAACACTCTCTTTGTTTCTAACCATCAGAGTAATTTTGACATACTTCTGCTTCTTGCGTATCTTCCTGTTCCAAAAGCCTTTGTAGCAAAGGTTGAGCTTGAAAAGCTTCCTTTTATAAATCAGTGGATGAAGAGAATACACTGTCTTTTTATGGACCGCAATGACATTAAGCAGTCAGCACAGATAATTATTGAAGGCATAAAGCAGCTTAAAAGCGGAATAAATATGGTAATATTCCCCGAAGGAACAAGGAGTAAAACAGGAAAACTTGGCGAATTCAAAGGCGGCAGCTTTAAGCTTGCAACAAAAAGCAAATGCCCCATTGTTCCTTTAACAATTGACGGTACAAGAAATATTATGGAGGCAAATAACTACAGGATAAAGCCTGTAACTGTTAATTTATATATACACCCCCCAATTGATGTTACAACACTTTCAAAAGAAGAAATTGCCAAGCTGCCTGAAACAGTCAGAGAAACTATAGAAAATGATTTAACGACCTTTGAATAAAAAATATGTAAGCTGTAAATTCTAAAACTAAATGAAAGAGAGGTTTTTTTATGAAAAAGGAAAGAATGGCTATACTTAAAATGGTAAATGACGGCAAAATAACCGTAGATGAAGCTGTTAAGCTTATGGAAACAATAAAAGGCACAAAAAGCGTGGACCCGGGAGATATGATTGAATCCGTAAGAGAAAAAGTGTGTGAAATAGTTGAAGATGCAAAGCCTGTTGTAAAAAAATATGCAGGCAAGGCAAAAGAAATGGGAGAAGATGTATACTACAAAGGTAAAACAAAGGTACAGGAATACAGGGCAAAGGCTAAAAATTCAGACTTTGTTGATGAAGTAATTATTGACCCTGCCGAAGACATTATTGACGAAGTAAAAGAGGCTGCAGGTGACGTTAAAGAGTCTGTTAAAAGCACAATAGAGGATACTAAAGATGCCGCCGCAGATATCAAAGACTCTGTTAAATCCACAATAGAGGACACAAAAGATGTTGCAGCAGATGTTAAAAATACAGTTAAAGACGCTGTAAATGATGTTAAGGATGAACTCAGCTCCGACAGCAAAGACAGTGAGTAAAAATCTATCATAAAATTTTAAGAGGCGGATAAGTTGATTTTAAACTTATTCGCCCTGTCTTTAATATTATAAAAAGGAAACAGAATATGACAATAAATGAGATAGCAAAAATGGCGGGAGTTTCAAGAGCCACCGTGTCAAGGTATCTTAATAACGGCTATGTAAGTGCCGAAAAGAAGGAAATAATAAAAAAAGTTATTGAGGAAACAGGCTATGTACCCTCTACACAGGCACAGACTCTCCGTACCAAAAAGACAAATGTTATAGGTGTAATTATACCAAGGCTCAATTCCGATGCAATAGGAAAAATGATAAGCGGAATAAGCAGTGTTGTTGCAGCAGAAAATTTTCAGCTCATACTGGCAAACACAGCCAATGACGAAAAGGAAGAGCTTAAGTATATAAATACATTTAAAGATAATTTTGTAGACGGCATTATATTAATAGGAACAATATTCACAAACAAACACAAAAAATTAATAAATGAACTTAACATTCCCCTTGTTATACTTGCCCAGAAACTTGAGGGGTGTTCATGCGTATACAGTGACGATTACAACGGTACAAAGGCACTTACAAATGTGTTATTGAGGAAAAAGAAAAAAATTGCCTACATAGGAGTTACAGACAAGGACAAGGCTGCAGGTCTTTCAAGAAAAAAAGGATATATTTCCGCACTCAATGAAAATAATGTAAAATATGACGACAGGTACATTGTGCAATGCGAATTTTCACTTGAGGCAGGATATGAAGCCTGTAAAGAGCTTTTCAGCCGTAATATTGATATTGAAGGCATTGTATGTGCTACAGACAATATTGCTGCAGGTGCTGTAAAATACATTAAACAGTCCGGCAGAAAAATACCTGATGATGTAATGATAACAGGTATTGGTGATAACATAATAGGCACAGTAATGGAGCCTAATCTGACCTCACTCCATTTTTATTACAAATCAAGCGGAATGGAGGCAGCTCGTCTTTTAATGAATATGATAACGGGCAGAGAAGAAGGCTGCAGGGAAATAAAAATGGGCTACAGCGTTATTGAAAGAGAATCAACTTGATAAAATATTAAAAATCGGAAATTTTTCCGATTTTTTTTATTTTTTTAACTGTTTTATGTAATCGTTCTCTTTATTTCTAAATTTCAAAATCAATTTTATCTGTAAATTGCACAATAAATTTTGTTAAAATTTGTGTAAAATATCAATTTACAACAAAATCAATACTATGTATAATTAAATCATAAAGTGAGAACGATACCACATTAAAATTTAAGGAGGTTTTTTTATGGATTACAATTCAGCAGCTAAAAAGGTAATCGAAGGCTTGGGCGGAAAGGAAAATATTGTTTCCGCTGCTCACTGTGCAACAAGATTAAGACTTGTTATAGGTGACAATGACAAATGCAACAAGGAGTTTATTGAAAACATCGACGGTGTCAAGGGTGTTTTCTTTGCCTCAGGTCAGCTTCAGGTCATATTCGGCACAGGTGTTGTAAACAAAGTATATGACGAATTTATAAAAGAAGCAGGCATAAGCGAAGCAACCAAAGAGGACGTAAAACAGGCAGCAAGCGCAAAGACAAATGTATTTAAGAGAGTTATCAAAGCTTTAGGCGATGTCTTTGTTCCCATTATACCTGCAATTGTTGCAAGCGGTCTTTTAATGGGACTTCTGGAAGGCTTATGCAATGCCTTTCCCGAAATGGCAAATTCAGGTACATATCAGATAATACATCTGTTTTCAAATGCAGCTTTCGTATTTCTTCCTGTTTTAATAGGTATGAGTGCAGCACAGGTATTCGGCGGAAATAAATTCCTGGGTGCAGTTATAGGTATGATCATGATACATCCGGACCTTATGAATGCATGGAACGTTGCAGGTGCAGATCCCGGCACTATTCCTCAGGCTTCCGTATGGTTCGGTGCCTACTCAATTAATCTTGTAGGCTATCAGGGACACGTTATCCCTGTTGTTATAGCAGTATGGTTTATGTCAAACCTTGAAAAAAGGCTCCATAAGATCGTGCCCGAAATGATAGATCTCTTTGTTACACCCCTTGTAACAGTTCTTGTAACCGGATATCTGACACTTACAATTTTCGGACCTGTATTTTCACTTCTTGAAAACTATGTTTTAAACGGTGTACAGTATCTTATATCAATACCTTTCGGTATTGGCTCATTTATCGTAGGTGCAGTTTACGCTCCTACAGTTGTGGCAGGTGTACATCATATGTACAACGCAATTGAAGCAGGTATGATAAGCTCTACAGGGGCAAACACATGGATGCCTATAGCAACAGCAGCAAACGTAGCACAGGGTGCTGCAGCCCTTGCCCTTGCCTTAAAGACAAGAAACAGAAAGGTAAAATCAATGGCTCTGCCTGCATCTCTTTCAGCATTTTTAGGCATTACCGAACCTGCTATATTCGGTGTTAATTTAAGATTTTTCAAGCCTTTTATTGCAGGCTGTATAGGCGGTGCTTTCGGTGCCCTTGTTGCATCCGTATTAAAGGTAAGCGCCACTGCTTATGGTATTACAGGTGTATTCGGCTTACTTATTACAACTCACTGTATCGTTCAGTATATCATTGTTATGGCAGTTGCCTTTGCCGTTGCATTTATAGTATCATGGATATTATTCAAAGACGAAAAAGAAGAAGGGCCTGTTCAGGCAGAAACAGTAACAGAATTCACTCCTGAGCCGGGTACGGTTTATTCCCCTTTAAAAGGCGAGGCTATAGCTTTAAAGGATGTTAAGGACGAAACATTTGCAGGGGAAGTACTTGGACAGGGAATTGCGGTTATACCCGAAAATGGCGTTGTTGTTTCTCCCGTAAAGGGAAAGGTTGAAACCCTTTTTGATACAAAACATGCAATAGGTATAACAGCAGATGACGGCACAGAGCTCCTTATACACATTGGCATAAACACAGTTGAGCTTGGAGGAAAATATTACACAGCCTTTGTAAGTGAAGGCGATGAGATCAAAGTCGGACAAAAACTCATTGAATTTGATATAAATGAGATCAAAAAAGCAGGCTATGACATTACAACTCCCGTTATTGTAACAAATTCATTTGACTATGAAAGCGTTACAGCAGAAAAAGCAGGAAGTGTTGACTTTGGCGAAAAGATTTTAACTGTAAGGTGATAATATGAACAAAAACACCATTCTTAATTCCGTTAAGGAAGCTGAAAAGAATATAGATAAAGTAAACAAAGATAATTACAGACAGTGTTTTCATTTAATGCCTCCTGTAGGCTGGCTTAATGACCCTAACGGACTGTGTCAGATCAATGGGGAATACAATGTTTTCTTTCAGTATTCTCCATTAAGCCCCAAAGGCAGCGGCGGCAGATTCTGGGGATGGTATAAAAGCCGTGATTTGATAAACTGGAAATATGAAGGAGTTCCCCTTGTAACAGACACCCAATGGGATAAAGACGGGGTGTATTCAGGCTCTGCCCTTGTGGAAGATAATAAAATACACATTTTCTACACAGGCAATGTTAAGCACAAGGGTGAATATGACTACATAAACGCAGGAAGAGAGTCAAATACTATATACACAACTCCCGAAAACTGGGAAAAGCAGCTGATTTTTACAAACAGCGATTATCCCGAAAGCTATACACAGCATATAAGAGATCCGAAAGTCTGGAAAGAAAACGACAAGTACTACATGGTTCTGGGCGGAAGAAAAAAAGGTGACAAGGGAGCAGTGCTTTTATACACATCAGATAATATAAGCAGCGGCTGGCATTTTCTCAGGGAAATCACCACTGAAAAGAAATTCGGATATATGTGGGAATGCCCAGACATATTTAAGCTTGATAACCAGTATTTCCTCTCTCTTTCACCTCAGGGACTGGAACAGGAAGGCTACAAATACCAGAATATATATCAGAGCGGTTACTTTTCAATTGACGGAGACTACAGATCGGACTGTGATTTAATTAACTTTACGGAGTGGGATATGGGCTTTGACTTTTATGCCCCCCAGACATTTAAAGACGAACTGAACAGAAGAATATTAATAGGCTGGGTCGGTATGCCGGATGCTGAATATACAAACCCTACCGTTGAAAGAGGCTGGCAGAACTGTCTGACTGTACCGAGAGTTCTTGAATATAAGAAGGGTAAAATTTATCAGACTCCCGTACCCGAGATCAACAAGCTGAGAAGAGATGCAGCTGCTCTTAATTCGGGAGATAAAGTATCCTTGAAAATATGCGATATAATCATTGAAAATATTAATTCCAATAATTTTAAAGCAGATATTAAAGGCGTTCTCTCCATTGAATACAGTAATAATCTCTTTAAAATCACTCTTGACCAATACGGCAGAAAGGAAAGAGGACTTGTTCTTTCCTCTCTTGACAAAGTAAGGATACTTGCCGACAGTTCCGTTGCCGAAATATATATAAATGACGGAGAATATGTATTTACAACAATGTATTATAGTGAAGATGATTTTATAAGTATCAATTGTCCTGACAGCAGAATTACACTCTGGTCTATGGATAAAATGGAGGTCAGATATTAATGAAAAAGCTTATAGCAATAGGAGAAGCTCTTATAGACTTTATACCGGGTGAAAAATCAAAACCTATTAAAAACGTATCCGCATTTTATCCCAATGTGGGCGGTGCTCCCGCTAACGTATGCGGAGCATTTACAAAGCTTGGAGGAAAATCCGAAATGATCACTCAGCTTGGCAATGATCCTTTCGGAGACAAAATAATAGATGAATTTGAAAAATACGGCATAGGTCACAGCTATGTGTCAAGAACAGATAAAGCTAATACATCTCTTGCCTTTGTTGCACTTAAGGAAAATGGAAACAGAGAATTTTCATTTTACAGAAATCCCGGGGCAGACATGCTCCTTTCACCTGAAAGCATTAAGGAAGAGTGGTTTGATGAGGGCTACTGCCTCCACTTCTGTTCCGTATCCCTTGGAGATTTTCCTATGAGAGAGGCTCATAAAAAGGCTATAGAAATTGCTCTTAAAAAAAATATGATCGTAAGCTTTGATCCGAATATAAGACTTCCCCTATGGAAAGACAAAAATAAGCTCAGAGAGGCGGTAATGGAATTTATGCCCCTTGCCCATATCGTTAAAATATCCGATGAAGAGATCGAATTTATAACAGGCAAAAAAAATGTATCAGATGCAAAGGACATATTATTCAGAGGCAATACAAAAATAGTTCTTTATACAAAGGGTGCCGAGGGTGCGGAAGTTTACAGAAAACATGACAACGGATATTCTGCCTGTGAAGATGTTGAAGCTGTTGACACTACAGGAGCAGGAGATGCTTTTATAGGCTCATTTTTATATAAAATGTACGAAAACAACATTACTGTTGAGAGTCTTAATAAAATTCCTGTTGAAATTCTCTTAAATGCTCTTGACTTTTCCAACAGATTTTGTACAATAAGTATAACAAGGAAAGGAGCAATAGCTTCTTATCCCGACAATTTTAAGGAGGTATTAAAATGAAAGTTATTGATTATGTAATTACAGATCCCGTAGGTATTCACGCAAGACCGGCAGGTCAGCTTGCAAAGCTTGCAAAAGAGGTCGAAAGCAAGGTGACCATCGAATTTGATGACAAAAGTGCAGATGCCGGCAGACTTCTGGCTGTTATGGGCTTAGGCATTAAATCGGGGGATAAAATGACAGTTAAGATCGAGGGAGCCGACGAGGAGGCAGCCGCTGTAAAGGTAGAGGAATTTTTAAAGAATAATTTATAAGGGGGTATCTATAATGGGGGAATTTACAGGTAAAGCCATTGTAAGCGGTATTGCAATCGGCAAACTTATGTATTATTCAAAGGATGCACAGCAGGTAAAAAGATATAAGATAAGTGATATCGATGCTGAAAAAGCAAGATATGAAGAAGCAAAAAATACAGCAATTGAACAGCTTAATCAGATCTACGAAAAGGCATTAAAAGAAGTCGGGGAAGTAAATGCCTCTATATTTGAAGTTCACGCCATGATGCTTGAAGATGAGGACTATAATGACTCCATAAATAACATAATTGAAAGCCAGCTTGTAAATGCGGAATATGCCGTTGCCTGTACAGGAGATAATTTTTCAAAAATGTTTTCTGAAATGGAAGATGATTATTTCAGGGCAAGAGCTGCCGATATTAAAGACATTTCAGAAAGAGTTATTTACGTTTTAAAGGGCAGCGGAAGTACATCAGGACCAAATGAGCCTGTTATACTTATAGCCGAGGACCTGGCACCAAGCGAAACAGTACAGATGGATAAGGACAATCTTTTATCCTTCGTAACAAGACTTGGTTCCTCCAACTCTCATACTGCAATTCTTGCAAGAAATATGGACATACCTGCTATTATAGGCATTGATATAAAGGAAGAATGGGACGGACTTAACGCCATAGTAGACGGATATAACGGAAAGCTTATTGTCGACCCTGACGAGGAAACACTTAACGCCTACATAGAAAAGCAGAAAAAGGATACTGAAGCAAAGGAGCTTCTTAAGCAGTTTAAGGACAAGGAAGACGTTACCCTTGACGGAAAGCATATCAAACTCTACTGCAATATAGGAAGTGTGTCTGACACAGCCGCTGTACTTAAGAGCAACGCTCAGGGAATAGGGCTTTTCAGAAGTGAGTTTTTATATCTTGAGAGCAGTGACTATCCGTCAGAGGAAGTACAGTTCCAGGCATACAAGACCGTTGCGGAAAATATGGCAGGCAGAAAGGTTATAATAAGGACCCTTGACATAGGAGCCGATAAACAGGCTGATTACTTTGAACTTGGCAAAGAAGACAATCCGGCATTAGGCTACAGAGCCATAAGAATATGCCTTGACAGACCTGAGGTATTTAAAACTCAGCTGAGAGCCCTTTTCAGAGCAAGTGCCTTCGGAAACATAGCTATTATGTACCCTATGATAATATCTGTTGACGAGGTTTTAAAAATCAAAGCAATTGTAAAGGAAGTAACTGATGAGCTTAAGGAAAAGGGTATCCCATTTAAGGAAGATATCGAACAGGGTATTATGATCGAAACTCCGGCAGCAGCTATTATAAGCGACGAGCTTGCCAAAGAGGTTGATTTCTTTAGTATCGGTACAAACGATCTGACTCAGTATACCCTTGCTATTGACAGACAGAATGCAAAGCTTGAAAGCATATGTGATACACACCATCCTGCCGTATTGAAGCTTATTGAAATGGTTGTTAAAAATGCTCATAAAGAAGGTATATGGGCAGGTATATGCGGTGAACTGGGTGCAGACCTTACTCTTACGGAAAGATTTCTTAAGATGGGCGTTGACGAACTTTCTGTTTCAGCATCAAAGGTTCTTGCAGTAAGAAAGAAGATAAGAGAAACAAAGGCTAATTAAATTAGCTGCATAAAAGGATATTTAATATTAAAGGGTGCTGCATTTGCAGCACCCTCATACTGTCAAAGAGTCCATTTTAGGCTTTTTTTGATCCCCGCAATTTTTTTATTGTCTGTTTTTATAACATATACTGTCTCATCAGCTGCCCATTATCATATTTAACTGTTCCTGCAGGTGTGAGTTATAATTTGCCACAACATCGCTTACACCGGCTTCTCCCGCAACACTTCCAAGAGCATCATCAATTTCCTTAAGCCTGCTTAAAGCATTAACAAGCTCATCATAGCTCATGCCTGATATACTGTCTGCAATACTATTAAGCTCGGTTTTAAGCTCGGTATATTCATCACTTGTGTATTCAACAGCATCAATAATACTTACCGTTCCCTGAAGTATCTGTGCATAGGCATCTACTTTTCCAGCCATATTGCTGCTTACATCAGCTTTTTCCTGCTCAGAAGCAGAATTGGTGTCATTGCTGTCCATCGCTTTTGAACTTATGTTTACAGTCCTTGTGGTTCCGTCCCACTCAACATCGTATCCAAAGCCCTCAGACAAAGCTCTCAAAGGGATCATTGTTCTTGAATTTACTATAAGTGCAGGAGAATCAACAGGCACATTTTCATTATAAACACCGTCACCTACAATTATGTAATTCTCTCCCACTGTAACTATTGCAATTACATCCCCCTGAGTAAAGCTTGCAGTCTTTGTTTCGGCATCCCATGCAACATCACAGCCGAGAGCCTCTGCAACAGCTCTTAAAGGCACAAGTGTTCTGCCGTTTTCAATTATGGGCTGCTGATCCATTTCAACCTTAATACCGTTTACATTAACGGTAATTTCATCTGCCGCCATAGCCACTGAGGCAAAAGCCATTGTAAGAGCTAAGGCTGATGCAAAAATTCTTTTCTTCATAAAAATATCAACTCCTTACTTCAAATTCAGCTTAGCTGATTTAAAAAAATAAGCTGCCGCAAAACTGCAGCAGCCAAGATTTTGTTACTGTTTTCTGTCTGTTCTCTTGCCATACACTGCGATCATTAGTATTATAACAAGCAAAATCATTAAGAGAGCAAGGGTTATCCTGTAATCACCTATAGCTATAACAACAGCTATAAGACAGCTTATAGAGCTTAAACCGTAAAGCACCATTACAGCCTGCTGTGAACTAAGTCCCGAATCCACAAGTCTGTGATGAAGGTGTCCCCTGTCCGGAGCCATAATAGGCTTGTGATTAATTGCACGCCTTATCATAGCAAAAGTTGTGTCAAGTATAGGAAGTGCCATTGCAAGGACCGAAAGAAGAAGAGCCAGCAATGCATAAGTCTTGAACACGCCTATACATGAGGTAACAGCAAGGACATATCCTAAAAATGTTGAGCCTGTGTCACCCATATAAACCTCTGCAGGTGCAAAGTTTCTTGGAAGAAATCCCAGTGTTGACCCTGCAAGGGTAGCACATATAACTACAGCAAGGGTATTCCCTGACAAAGCACAGAGAATAGTAAGGCATATACTTGCAATAGTCGTAACACCTGCCGCAAGACCGTCAAGACCGTCTATAAGATTTACTGCATTAATAAGTCCCACAACCCACATTACGGTTATTATACTTGCAAAAGGCTTTAAATATTGCCACATAGGCCACATTATAAAATCAAGCTTTGTGCCTGTTGCAACCACGATGATCGCAACTATTATCTGGATAAACAGTTTAAACTTTGCACTAAGCTCATAAATATCATCAAGCATGCCCACAACAACAATAATTACAGCACCTGCAATAAAGCCTACAAATCTCATTGTATGAAATTCTTCAACAAAAAAGGACATAACAATAATAGAAGCCATAAAGCCCAGCACAATAGCCAGTCCGCCCATACGGGGCACAGGCTCATTATTCATACCTCTTGAACGAGGGAAATCTACAGCTTTAAAGCGATATGCCAGCTTTTTAGCCACAGGTGTTGTCAAAAGTGTTATAGCAAAAGCAACAGCAAAAGCTGTCATGCACAAAAGCCAGGTTTCCGACATAACGATCTCCCCTATTTAGTACCAAACATTCTGTCGCCGGCATCACCTAAACCGGGAACAATGTAACCGTCCTCACTTATTGCTCTGTCAAGAGCTGCTGCATAAACATCTACATCAGGATGATCCTCCTGAAGTCTCTTAACACCGTCAGGTGTACATATAAGACAAATGTACTTGATCTTTTTAACATTTCTCTCTTTAAGGAACTGAATAGCTGCTGAAGAAGTACCTCCTGTAGCCATCATAGGCTCAAGTACGAACATTTCAATGTCCTCTCCCTCCGGAAGCTTGCAGTAATATTCAATAGGCATAAATGTATTGGGATCTCTGTAAAGACCTATATGACCTATTTTAGCATTTGGCATTAAGTCAACTATTCCCTCAACCATACCAAGACCGCCTCTTAAAATAGGCACAATACCGATCTCATTGTCAAGTACCTTACACTCAGCCTCTCCGCGGGGAGTTGTTACATTAACTGATTTAACTGCCATATCCTTTGTAGCCTCATAAAACAAGAGGGCTGAAATTTCACTTACAAGTTCTCTGAATTCCTTGTTGTTTGTTTCCTTGTTTCTCAGGTGAGCAAGCTTGCTCTGTACAAGGGGATGCTCTACTATACATAAGTTACTCATAAAATTACCTCCCTTAATCTTCAATCATTTTTATTCTTCTTATATGCCTTTCATCATTAGAAAAGTCAGTTTCAAGAAAAGCCTTTACAATTTCAAGGGCAAGTCCCGGACCTATTACCCTTGCACCCATAGCAAGAATATTGGCATCATTATGTTCTCTTGTTGCCTTTGCAGAAAAAACATCATGACAAAGAGCAGCTCTTATGCCCCTGACCTTGTTTGCGGCAATTGAAATACCTATACCTGTGCCGCATATAATGATACCCTTGTCACATTCACCACCGGCAACAGCATTTGCCACAGCCTTTCCGTATACAGGATAGTCACATGACTCACTTGTGTATGTGCCGAAATCCTTATATTCAATATTTTTACTGTCAAGATAATCCATAACTACCTTTTTAAGCTCAAGACCGCCGTGGTCACAACCTAAGCCTATCATTATAACAGCTCCCTTCGGTATTTTATTTATTATGCTATTTTCTGTTTACACATCTATTATACAATATCCTGCCGCTTTCTTCAACCTGTTCATTATAGCAAGTCCAAGTTCATCTTCACAAAGTCCTTCTGCAAAAACCTTGTCAATTTTGTGATAATCACATTTTCTCAGCATTTTAAAAAGATTTGCGGCAATTGTCTGTGGTTCTTTTATGCTGCCTATTACAAGAACCTCACAGTTTTTATACTTATCTTTATTTTCCTCTGTGGCTATAACTCCTATTTTAAATGAACTGTCAACCTCAGAGATAAGTTCATTTATTTTATGGACCATTTTATCCCTGTCCCCTCTTACAATAACCACATCGGCACTGGGTGAATAGTGAGTATACTTCATTCCCGGAGCTTTTGGAAGCTCTCCCGCATCAAGCTTTGTAACAACAGCCTTGTCAACATCTACCCTGCCCAGAACTTCCCTCAGCATTTCAAGAGTTATTGATCCGGGACGCAGCAAACAGGGCACTTCTCCCGTCACATCCACAATAGTTGACTCAAGCCCGAATTCACAGGCTCCCCCATCGATGATCATATCGATTTTGCCGTCTAAGTCAAATTCCACATGGGAAGCTCTTGTTGGGCTCGGACGTCCTGAAGTGTTTGCACTTGGTGCGGCAATAGGAGTACCGCTTGCCCTGATAAGTGCCTGAGCTATTTTATTTTCCGGAAAACGCACCGCAACGGTATCAAGTCCGCCGCTTGTTTCCTTAGGAACAATGTCACTCTTTTTAAAGATCATTGTTAAAGGACCGGGCCAGAATTCCTTTGCAAGCTTTACAGCCATGTCAGGAATTTCTTTTACAAGCCTTTCAAGCTGTGATATATGTGAAATATGTAGTATAAGAGGGTTGTCGGAGGGTCTGCCCTTTGCACTGTATATCTTCTTTGATGCAGAAGGGTTAAGACCGTCACCTCCGAGGCCATATACCGTTTCCGTCGGAAATGCCACAAGACCGCCTGATTTAATAATTTCAGCGGCCTTGCCAATTACACTATTATCAATATTATCTGAATCAACTTTATAAATCTGAGTTTTCAATTATTTTGCACCACAACATTTTTTATACTTCTTGCCGCTACCGCAAGGACAAGGATCATTTCTTCCGATCTTAGGTCCCTGATTAACGATTGTAGTGGACTTCTTCTGTTCCTTATAAAGCTTGGTAAGTTCTTCTTCACTGAATATATTCTTCCACTGAGGAAGTGAATATAAATGGTCAGCCTTATACTCTACCATCTTCTTATAAAGTCTTTCAAAATCTATTTTTATAGTAACCTCTGTATCCTCCTCAAGCTTTTCAAGCTCAAAAGGAGTATCCTGAGTTTCATTTATACCATCAATAAAGCCTACAATATAAGGAGCAGGAACACTGTAAGTTTCTGCAAGTTCCTTTATTGTTCCCTTTAATTCGGTTTTCTTGTTTTCTATAATATCCTCATAAATTTTCTGTTCACGTGGGATATAATCATTCCAAAGAGTGTCATTATTTCTGCCGTTTCTGTGATAAGCAGATGCAAGCCACTGTTCGTATAAAGTCATTTGTATTCCTCCTAGAAAATCAATCTAATTTTTTTAAATCACATTTCATTTTACTACAAAATGCTTGATATGTCCAGTATTTTTTGCTTTCTTAAGCATTACAAAGATTACGCACATTTTACAATGCCTTTTCAAGAAGTTCATCAACACTTCCGGCACATATAACATTTATGCCTTCTACTCTTGAGGCTTCCTTATAATTTGCCTTTGGCACAATACAGGTCTTAAAACCCATTTTGCAAGCCTCCTGAACTCTCTTTTCAGCCATTGTAACAGCTCTCAGTTCTCCCGTAAGACCTATTTCACCAAAGACAAGCATATCAGATGCCACAGGTACATTACGGTAGCTTGAAGCAATTGCAACAGCAACCGCCGCATCAATTGCAGGTTCAAGGACCCTTATGCCTCCCGTAAGATTTATATATGTGTCATAGCTTGAAAGCTGGAGTCCCGCTCTTTTTTCAAGGACAGCTATGATTATAACAACTCTGTTAAAATCAGTACCTGTTGCCATTCTTCTCGGCATATTGAAGGTAGTATAGCTTACAAGGGACTGGACCTCAATAAGAAGAGGTCTTGTACCCTCCATACTGCATGTAACAGCAGTTCCCGGCACATCAACAGGTCTGTCGGAAAGCATATATGCAGAAGGATTGAGTATTTCCTTAAGCCCCTCATTTCCCATTTCAAAAACACCGATCTCATTTGTGCTTCCGAATCTGTTTTTAACTGCTCTCAATATTCTGTAGCTTGCAGTTTTGTCACCTTCAAAGTATAAAACGGTGTCCACCATATGTTCAAGAACTCTCGGACCTGCAATATTCCCGTCTTTAGTAACATGCCCCACGATCATTACAGATATACCTCTGCCCTTGCTTATATGCATAAGCTTTGCCGTAGTTTCCCTTACCTGGGTCACGGAACCGGGAGCAGATGCAGCCTCCTCGGAATACATTGTCTGTATCGAGTCAATAATAACAAAGTCAGGATCTTCGTTTAAAACCGCGCTGTCCACAACAGCTATATTTGTCTCCGAAAGGAGTTTTATATTTTCTGAATTTATATTAAGTCTGTCTGCCCTTAGCTTTATCTGATGAGGAGATTCCTCACCTGAAACATAGAGTATCTTTTTGCCCTGTTTACCAAGCTCACTGCAGATTTGAAGAAGTAAAGTTGACTTGCCTATTCCCGGGTCGCCGCCTATGAGAGTAAGAGAACCTTCCACAAGCCCTCCGCCAAGCACTCTGTCAAGCTCACCCATTCCTGTTGTAGCTCTGTCCTCATTTACAGGCTTAATATCCTTAAGCATCTGGGGCTTTACAGAGGACTGTATGCCGATCCCCCTTACCTTTGAAGGCGCTGCCACGACCTCTTCCGTAAGTGTGTTGTAACTTCCGCAGTCAGGGCATCTTCCAAGCCACTTTACAGTTTCATATCCGCATTTCTGGCATACGAACTTACTTTTAGTCTTTGCCATATCAGTGCTTTTCTATTCTTACAGACTTGCAGTTAGAGTCAAGCTCAAGACTGAAACTTATTTTGCCTGTCATATTGGTATTGACCTTATCAAGATTTACATCGTCAACATAAATTGAATAAGTACTGTCACCGTCAAGTTCAAGTGTTACCATAGTGTTTCCGTTGCCTTCAATCTCAAAGCCTGTAACTCTCTCTCCGACCTTAAGGCTATGTACTGTTGCTCCTGGAACTGTTTCAAGAACAAGATTACCGTTCTTTGAAAGACGTGTAACATCCTTGTGAGTTCTTACTTTATATACATCATTACCTACCTTAAAACCTTCTGCCTTCTGCTTTTCTGCAACTTCATAATTGCCAAAGCTTAAAGAACCATCAGCTTCAGTACAGATAATTTCATTAATAACAGCCATTTTATTTTTCCTCCTGAAATTTATAATTGCATATTTTTAATTTTTTGACAAATTCTTTTGAATTTATTATAATTATATCAAATTAATTTTAATTTGTACACTGCTTTTAATTACAAATTAATTAAATATTCCGCGGTGCTGAACTCGCCTCCGCTTTGCTTCGGCTCGTTCACGGGCTTTTACCAAGAAATTTATCCATATTTGTAGGGGCGAGCATTGCTCGCCCGCTATTCCAACTGAAAACAGATCCATACAAAAAGGAGATAACTATGCTAATGCGACTTGACAAATACCTTTGCAGCTGCGGCACAGGCACAAGAACAGAGGTAAAGAAAATAATAAAATCAAAAAGAGTAAAGGTAAATAACAAAATAATCGACACAAGTGACTTTAAGGTAGATGAAACAATGACAGTCACTCTTGACAACAAAGTAGTAGAGTACAATAAATACACCTATATAATGCTTAACAAGCCTGCCGGATACCTTTCGGCTACAAGAGATAACAATAAAGATACGGTAATTGACCTTCTTGAAGAAAAATACCGTAATATGGGCTTATTTCCCGCAGGAAGGCTTGACAGAGACACGGTGGGACTTGTAATACTTACAAATGACGGGGACTTTGCCCACAATACCCTTTCACCCAAAAAGCATGTTTCAAAAACATACATTGCACATATAGAGGGTACACTTCCCCCCGATGCCTGTGAAATTTTTAATAAAGGTGTAATATTAAAAGACTTTACATGTGAGAGTGCAGACCTTATAATAGAAGAGACCCATAATGACTATACCGTTGTCAGAGTAACTATACACGAGGGTAAATATCATCAGATCAAAAGAATGTTTTTATCCTTAGGCTGCAAGGTTATATATTTAAAACGTATAAGCTTCGGTCCAATTGAACTTGACAATAAATTAAAGGAGGGCGAATACCGCCTGCTTGATCCTAAAGAAATGGAATTTGTAAAGGCGGTCAGATAAATATGAAAAGAAAAATAATATTAACAGCTTTAGCTGTTATGCTTATGAGTCAGAATGTATTTGCAGACAACTGTGATGATCTCGTATCTGTATGGAAGTCATTGTACTCCAATATACAGGGCAAGACATACTCAGAAGCAGATACAATTACAGTTACAACACCGGAGGCATGGGAAGATGCCATTGTTTCCGCATATAACAGACTTGAGGATAAGATCACTCTGCAGATTGCCGGTTTTAATGAAACAGACTATGATTTAAACAGTCTTAAAAATTATGATGTTTCAATTTCCGCAAAGGGTATTGTTTCAAAAGACGGCATTTCAACTGTAACATATTCATTTGATTACAATCCAAATTATAAGATCGCAAAGGTTGTTGAGGTCCCTGCTCTTTTTGACAAGCTTGATCTGGAGCAGAAGGAAGCCTATGATATTCTTTACAAATGTACAAAAGAACTTACAGAAAATTTAACCACAGATTATGACAAGGAAGTTGCCATACATAACTTCATCACAGACAACTTCCAGTACGGACCTCTTGACATGGGTAATGTTCCCCAGAGGGCCCACAGCATTACAGGCTTTGTATTTGACGGTCAGGGAATATGCGAGGCATATGCCAACACATTTTATGTTATGGGTAAAATGGCGGGTCTTGACGTAAGCATAATTACAGGTACTGCAAACAATGTAAGCCATATGTGGAATCAGATCTGTCTTGACGGTGAATATTACCATGTTGACGTAACAAGCGATGACCCTACACCTGATGTACCGAACAGAGAAAGATATACTTTCTTCAATGTTTCAGATGATATTATATCACAGACCCACTCATGGGAAAGAAGCGAATTCCCTGCCTGTACATCAGATAAATATAACTATTATACATTAAACAACTACATCATACACAGTGAGCAGGAGTTAAAGGATTTTATAAATACACAGCTCAACAGCGGAAATACTTCATTCACATTCAGAACAGAAGGCTACACTATTTCCGGACCTGATATAATAAGATACTATACATCAGGAAAAGGCTTCAGCTCAATAAATATTACCGGTGAATACGGTAAAGAGAGTACATATAATGTAACATTAAGATAAAACAGATCGACATTTTTTAATGTGGTTCGTTTTGTTACATCTTTTCAAACTCCCGTATAGGCTCCCTTTTAAGGGCAATGCTGTCAGCTTAAAGGATTAGCATAAACCTGACTGTTCAAAAAGGCGGCGTGTCCGCCCCCTTGGCTCCTTTGTAAGGGAGCTGTCAGCGTAGCTGACTGAGGGTTTTCTTTTAAACCACACTATCTCCGGGCAAGAATTGATAAAGCATATGTTTAAAGGGAGAAACTGATTTCTTGGTTTCTCCCTTTTATAATAATTATTTAATTTTTATATTTTCAAATACAACTGTATTCAGATTGGCAATATGATTATCAACCTTATTTCCGTCTGCACCAAGTCCCACATAAAGCTCATCATTAAGATTTACTGTCTTTTTACCGACAAAAGTCCAGCTGCTTCCGTCAGGAGAAGCATAGGCAGTAAATTTATCTCCCTTTCTCACAAGCCTTAAATAATAACCCTTAAAGTTCAGACCATCTTTAAGTTCAATGTCTCTCAAAAGCTGAATATTGCTCTTCTGTGCATTTTCAACAGTATCCAGATTTTCAGAAGGCACAGGCATTTCTCCACCGTCTTTATCTCTTCCAAACATATATACCCCGAACGGATTTCTGTAATATGTTGTGGATTTTCCTGTTTCAGGATCTGTTTCCTTCCATTCATATGCCTTTGTGTGTGATATGCCGAGGGCAACTGAAGCACTGTCCTCTTCCAGGCTGTTTCTTGCCACAATACCGCTGAAAGCATGATTGTCAACAGGTGTAATACTGTCCACCTTTACCGTAAAGTCAAAGTCACCCTTTACCTTCTGATATGCAAAATTAAATGAATCTTCTTCTCCACCCATTTTACCGCTGCCCTTTACCGTAAGCTTGCCGTCGGTAAGAGATGCACTGCCTTTAACTCCGGTATCACCAATGTCCGTATCCTGCCATGCACCTAAATCAGTCTGTGTATTTACATGTATTTCATGGGCAATTGACTGAGTTTCTTCTCCCTTTGAATTTACAGCCTTTGCAGAAATATTATAAGATCCGTCACCAAGCCCCTTTAAAGTAAATTCAAAAGGTGCCTCTGTATCTGTGCCTATAATTTCATCATTATTGTAAAATACCACCTTTTCAACATCTCTGTCGGTATTTACACTTATCTTAACATCATCACCCAACACAAACTGCTGATTGTTTGCAGGGCTTTCAATGCTTATGTCAGGATTTGAAGGCTCATACTCCATATCCACAAGAGAATTAAAGTAGTTTTCAATATTTGCATAACCGTTGCTGCTTATTAACACACTATCGGAAGGATCTTCCGGATCAAGACCGTTAGCAAGTTCCCATTCGTCTGCAATACCGTCTCTGTCCTTGTCAAAATCAGCATCTCTGTGTACCTCATCGGTATATGGCAGTCCTCCCACCTCTTCATGTCTGTTTGCAAAATATCCTGTATTATCCTTTACAGACTGTACAATTCTGGCATCAAGGGCATCTCTGTAAGGAAGAGTGGCTCCTGCCCTTGCAAGTACAAGTTCATATGCCTCCTCAGGTGTATCTGTATGTAAATTTTCAGGCTTTGTGCCCTCCATTTCAAATTCCGCATCCACAATAGTTGTAAAAGGCTTATTTGTATCTGATATGTAAATACCCTTGCTGTTATCCTCTGTTACCTCTTCATTTCCTTCAAGAACATTACCCTTTACATAGAACCATCCCGGCTTATTATTTTCACCGCAGTCAACTAATCTGTTTACAACGCTGTCCCTTGTTCCCGGACCGGGCTTCATATAATTAAATACATAGTTAAGCTCGGCTCTTCCTCCGCCGTAGCCCGTGTTATAACCCCAGTTATATATTACATTATTTCTGAAATCAAAATGCGCAATATGATCATTATCATCAGCCTCAACCGTACCTCCGCCGAATCTCGGGTTCCTTGAAGTATGGTTAGCATATAAATTATGATGATATGTAGTGTTCACGCCTCCGACGATTGCACCGTAGCCGTGTCTGCCCTTTGTATGACCTGACATAGTTAAACTTTCAGCTATTATTGACCACTGTACAGTCATATTTTCAGCTCTGTAAAGGGACATGGTTTCATCTGTGGACCATGAACAGGATAGGTGGTCTATCATAATATCAGTCATAGCTCTGCCCCAGAGAGAATCCATTGAATCACCTTTAAGCACATTGTCAGCCCCGGGTCTGAAACGCAAATATCTCATTATAATATTGTTTGAATTGCTGAGATTTGTTTCATAGCCATATATTGTAATTCCATTGCCCGGTGCTGTCTGCCCCGCTATTGTAAGATTATTTTTATTGGTAATAAGGAGCTTGCTCTTTAATTCTATAACCCCTCCTACATCAAAAACAATTATTCTGTTATCCTGGCTTACGGCATCTCTTAAAGAACCTTTTATGGGCTCTTCCGTTTCCGGATCATAATCCTCAAGAGTTGTTACAATATAAACCTCACCGCCGCGTCCTCCTGTGGTATATTTTCCTCCGCCCTCGGCACCGGGAAAAGCAGGAATTTTTACAGCACCCTCCGCGTGCCCGCACACGGGAACAGCAAAAAATATTGCCGCCGATAACATCAAAGCTAAAAATCTTTTCATACACTTACCTCCTCGTAATATTAAATGACATATATTAATTATAAAATAATTTATATATATTTTCAAGCTGAATTTGCATTTACTTTTATACTTTTGGTAAAAGCAGTACTGCGGCAGACATACAGTCTGCCGCAGCACCAAGAAGGATATATTAAATTTCTTAATTAATTCTTGTTTCTTATAAACTATGACATAGGGTCAAAGTCAATACATTTTTGTAATTTATTCAAATTATTTTTATAGGTCTCAGTAAAAAGTAATTATTAAACTTACTTACCGAACATTGAATCAAAGCTTTCTTTCCCTCCGGTTCCGCTTTCACCACCGTATGTAAGCTGATTTACACCACTTGCGGTAATAATACTGCTGTTTT
This sequence comes from Candidatus Gallispira edinburgensis, assembly GCA_904395805.1. Taxonomy (GTDB): domain Bacteria; phylum Bacillota; class Clostridia; order Lachnospirales; family CAG-274; genus Gallispira; species Gallispira edinburgensis. The sequence goes on from CAJFNV010000054.1 coordinate 58,104, forward strand.
CAAATTTTATTATATTAAGAGTTGCTTTAACATACATCTTTTTCATTAGTTTTCATCCTCCTTAATATAAAACTTTTTGTCCTCAGGTAAAGCAATAGCACTTCCACTTGTTAAAATATCTGATAAGTCAACATTTAATACTGCAGGCTTTAATGCATCCACACTATATTCAGCTGTATCACCGTAAACAATTCTTCCGCTATTTGTTATAACATATGGAGTTACACTTATTCCTGTCAAAAATTCAGTCTCATCAATATCTGTTATAGTAAAACCGAACATATAATTGCCGCCTGTTTCATCCAATGAATAAATACTGTTTTCAATAGAGCCGTATACTGTGTCTGTTCCTCTGAAAACAGCTTCACCATTTACCTCAAACAAAAATCCTACTTCACTGTAATTAAGTGAATCCACACTGCTTACAAATACAATACCATTATCTCCTGCCATATTAGCCAATGGAGTGTATATTGCAACGTCTTCAGTTGTTGTTTCAGTAGTTGACTCTGTCGTACTTTCTGTTGTTGACTCAGTAGTTGACTCTGTCGTACTTTCTGTTGTTGACTCGGTAGTTGTCTCTGTCGTACTTTCTGTTGTTGACTCGGTAGTTGTCTCTGTTGTATCATCCTGAACATTACTGTAACTTACATCAATAGCTTTATACCACAAATTTGATCTTGTAGGAGTATTGATTGTAACAACATCCCCTGCCTTAACATCTGCACTAAGCTCTACCACAGAATTCTGTACGGCATCTATAGCTGCTGTATCTACACCGTTTATTTTAAGCATAAGTTTATCAGCATTACTTACTGATATACTTACTGATACAGTGCAAGTACCTGTCTTATCCGCAACAAATGAGATTATATCATTGGAATTTGTCTTTACTCCGTACTGCTTATATGAATCTGTCATAACGATAGCAGCAGGATAAACAGTAATACCGCTGTAAGGATCTGTTAATTCTGTATTGCCATATCCCATTCCATCAAGATATATCTTATAGTCATCATAATATTCCATGAAATCTAACGGGAATTCAAATAATATTCTTGATAATATTAGGTTAGCAACACCGCTGTCATCAGTTACAACAGATGTTCCTGTATAAACGCCCTTGTCACCCTTTGCGGTTACTTCATAGGTTTCACCCTTAATAAGGTCTAAACCATTTTCAGCATAATCACTTGCACTTATTGTAAGTGTCTCTGTTGAGCCCTTTAAAGTGATCATTACATTTGTATCATCACTTTCAATACCGGATATTTCTCCTGTATAGTGGATCTTCTCTTCTTCAGGAAGCTCACTCTTAGTTATTTTAACATCAGATACATACATATTGGCTGCATCCGGTGTAGCAAAGTAAAGAATTTCAGGTGTACTTGTCTGTTTCTTATAAACTATTGTACCGGGAGCACTTCCCCTTACTACGCTTGCTGCACATTTATCATCAGTATAAAGTCCTATTGTTCCGCTGCCTGTTGAAGCAGTTACTTCAATAGTATACATAGCTTTTTCATCAGCAGTAAATGAGAATACAGGCTTGTTAGGTGATACCTTAGTTCCGTAATGAGCCTGACTGTTAAAGTACTGTACACCGCTCTGATATATGCTTATATCAAATGTCTGGTTGCTGTCGTTTGTGTATGTACCTGTATAAACACCATCTGTATATGTTGAGTCTGCATTTGTTTCATAGAGAGCAAGTGCTTCATCTGTACCAAACTCAAGTGTAACTGTTTTTGGTACTTCAACTGAAATACTTACATTTGAAATATACATATTCGGTGCTTCTGATGCAGCAAAATAAAGTGTTTCCTTTTCAGCACTTGTCTTTTTGTAAACAATACTCCCAGGAGCTGCTGCTGTTGCCACAGCATTTGTACAATCTGCATCGGTGTATAAAGCAACTGTGCCTGTACCCGTTGATGCAGTTACATTTATTGTATATTCAGCTGCCTCATCAGCCTCAAATGAGAATATTGGCTTTCCCGGGGTTGCCTTTGTACCATATCTTGACTGACCGCCAAAGTAAGCTATACCGCTCTGATATATACTCACATTAAACTCTCTTCCTTCTTCATTTACATATTCACCTGAGTAAACACCGTCAACATATGTTGAATCTGCATTTGTTTCATAAAGAGCAAGAGCCTCATCAGTTGCAAAGTTAAGAGTAACATCATTTACAGGAGTAACTGAGCCTGAGATAGAATCGAAAACAGCCTGTCCGATTTCTTCCCAGTATGGCTGTTCTGTAAGTGATTTATCCTTTGCAGTAAACTTGCCATCCTTGTCAATTGTAAAGATATATTCACCTGATGTTTCCTCACCATAAACCGATCTTGGCTGAACAACAAAATCAGAAACTGTAATTCCTGCATCCTGTATCCATTTTGCAATTAAACCTGCCTGAATAACACCGCCTGTTTTATTGCTGTGAGTAGCATCGCCTGTATCCATAACAGCATATCCAAGTGTGTCATTTCCGCATTCATCATAAGCAGCCTCATACATATCGGCAGTCATCTGATATGCATCAATATAAAGAACACCCTTATCCTTATTTTCCTCATAAAGCTCTTCACAAGCTGTTACATAAGCATTTCCTGATGTCAGCAAATCTGCTGTAGGAGCATAATCTGTCATTGTTGCATCATGATGTGTCCTTATGTTTCCGTTTGAATCATAATACAGTCTGGCTACAGGAGATACAATTACAGGAATTGCACCCTTTTCAAGAGCCGCATCAATATAATACTGTAAATATCCCTTATATGTAGCACCACAGTCCCATGAGTAATATGTATCGCCATAACTTCCCTTTAAAGCATCAGGAGTAGTTACTTTCATATCCTCTGTAGGGACAATTGTAGGATAAGTTGTTCCGTCATAAGGAGCATCCTTTGTATAAAGAGGAGCAAATCTTTCTTCATAATAACTTGCACCGTTAGCACAATCGTTATGTCCGAACTGCATTAGGAGATAATCTCCTGCCTTAATATTTTCAAGAATAGTGTCAAGCTTTCCTTCATTTAAGAATGAACGTGAGCTTCTGCCCCCCTGAGCATAATTATTAACAGTTACATAATCTTCATTAAAGAAATACTGTAAGAATTCACCCCATGAGCCGGCACTAAGTGTCTGACCGCCGTTATAAATACCATTTGCTGAGTAGTCTTTAACCGTAGAATCACCTGCAAGGTAAATATTTATACCTGAGCCGGGAGCAATGCTTCCCGGATTATCCGGATCAGACCATATATTGCTGACAGGTCTTTCTTTATCGATAATATATTTTGGAGTACCTGTAAGTCCCTTTGTCGTAACAGGAGTTACAACAGCCATAATATACTTGCCCGCACATTCCATAGGAATCTGGAATCTGTTTGTGCTTACGGCAGATACTGACTTTAACAATGTTGCGCTTTCAAGAATTGTATCAAGGCTTGTATCATCATAGCCCTCTGCCACTGCATACCATGAAATTATTGAAGCATCCTCATCTGCCCACTCATCACCTAATTCATAGCCAAGTGTAATTGTTTCTCCCGGGTTTGGTGTATTTAAGTCACCGTTTGATGTCATGCTTGGGTCAGATTTAAATTCAGGAGCCGTTGCTGCATCTCCTGTATAATAGGTCGGAGTCCAGCCTCCTGCAGTAAATACATTTTCAACAGAATAGTCATCAGCATTAATACTGTCTGCGACACCGTTCACTCTTTCTGATGTATCAACTTTAACACCATTATGAGTAGTGTTATATTCTGTTAATGTAACAGTTGATGCTGTAGGATCAACTGACATTGCATACCAGCCTGCACCTACTATCATATCACTTTCCTGAAGCTGAGTGTTTATAAATGAGACCTTTGCACTGTCACCCCACATTCTTCCAAGGTATCCTGCTGTAGTATCAAGCTCAGGATCATATGAAATATAACAGCCTCTGAAAATATATCCTGCTGCCGCCATATTTTCTGCTGAGCATGAATTAGCTGTAATATATCCTGCTGCCTGAGTTCCGTCATAACCGCAGAAGTTGATCTCACAGCCGTCAAATATCACATCACCATTACCATATATAAAGTCTGTCTGACCTTCAATATAACAGTTCTTGTAATATGATCTTAAGTAACCGTAGTTACCTGTATAAAGAGTGTCCTGACTTCCTATAAATGAGCAATTGCTGAACTCGATCTCATCAGCATAGTTTACAAGAGCTGCCGCTCTTTCAGTTGCTGCTCTTGAATCAACATTAGTGTTTTCCTTTCTTTCAACTGTTATTGATTCCTTACCGTTTACTTCAACGCCGTCTGTCATTTCCTCTTCTGTCATATACTTGTTAAAGGAATTTTCAAATTTAATATTTTCTGCTTTAAATCCTGCAGCCTCTTTATTTAAAATAACTGCAGCACCCCAGTATCTTTCTACATCGCCCTTTTCAAACTTATCATAATCGGCATATGGGTCATAATAGCTGTCCACACAGCTATAATACTTATATCCTATACCGTAATACCATGTAATTATTGTATTATCCTCTGTACCACCGTTACTTTCAAAAGTAATATCAGGAGTGTTTACAACAACCTGCTCACGATATGTACCAGGATCAATTTTAATTGTAACTCTCTGTCCGTCAGTTCTTGTCATATTTGTAACTGCATCAACGGCAGACTGAACTGACTTGTATGCCTTATCTTCACCTACATAAAGAGTGTCTGTATAAGGCACCGACTTAACACTTATATCCTTAAGCAGTAAATCTCTTGTTACAGCACCGTCATTTACAACTACATGTGTTGATGTTGAATAATTATCTGACGTAATTGAAGCTTCATAAGCACCGTTTCTTAAATTAACACTGTATGTGCCATTTGACACTGTACCATTATACACATATCCGTCATCAACATTTGTGAATTTAATAGCATCTGGATTTACATTAAGAGTTTCATATTCTCCCCTTACCTGTGTAAGTCCCAGAAACTTACCGTTTACAGCATATACAGGAACTGCTGTAAGAGCTATATCCTTTGTTACAGCTGTACCATCTTCATTGTTTATAACTATATTTTCTGAAAGCTTATAGTCATAAGCTCCTTCAAGTGTAAGTGTATAGTTCTGGTTAGCTACAAGCTGAGCTTCATATGTCTTGTTCTGCATATCAATACCGGCAATAACATTTTCAAAGCTTGTTGTATCCTCAGGCACAAATACAAGTTTCATATCACCTGCACTGTATCCGTCAGCAAGTCCTGATATACTTCCCGATACTATATATGACACGCTTTCTTCTATAGTCAGATCTGCTGTCTGTGTTTCCGTAACTTTAACATTTACAAGTCTTGTATCATTTGTGAAAGCATACTTTACAGCATTGCTGCCTGTAAGTGATACAGAATACTCATAGCCCGGCTTTAATAATATGGAATATCTGTTGCCTTCTACTGTCGCTTCCTTGCTTTCACCTGTTTCTCTGTTAGTAAACTTGATACCATAGCTGTCCAGACCAAAGCTGTCATTTATAGTACCTGTTACATTTGTATATGCTGTAAATTCAGCACCATAGCAGAACATTTTTGAGCCTGAAAGGTTTACATAATATGTATATCCTTTTTCAACCTCTATTTCAAGTGTTGCCCATGTAGTACCCTGTGTAACCCTAAAACCTGTTGTATCATAGTTATCGGAACCTCCCGGAACATATGATGCAATAGCTTCGCTTACACCTTCTGTACTTGTTCTGCTCACATATCCTGTCTTAGTGCTTGCATTTCCCACATAGACAATTAATGTACCGTCAGCCTTTGGTGTAAAGTCACAATAAGACTTGTTATCAGTGACTACAATACCATTGCTGGCAGAACCGTTTGTATTACTGGATCTTACATAATCCTTACCGCCATTGCTGCCGTAAATAAAAGCAGTTGTAGGACTGTGGTATGTAAATCCAATATCGCCATAGGCAGCAGTACCGCTGCTTTCCTCATTTGTAATGGTCCAGAGCCCCTGTGTGATCACTTCTGCTCCAAAAGCATATAAAGGGGTTGAAGCAAGAACCATTACCACAGACAAGAGCATTGATATAAAACTCATTAATCTGTGACTTTTTCTGTTGACCATAAATTTTCCTCCTTTTTTATTTATAATATCAAGGCTATACAGCAACAAAAATTCAATATTACAATTCAATAGTTATTAACCATATATCCTTTAACTGTATCTGTACTTTTATGGTAAACTATGACATAATGTCAAGGTCAATATAATTTTTAATTCATCTGCTTTTTTCGACCTTTTACACAATTTACCACAGTTTTCACACAATCATATTACTGCATTTTCAACAAAATATATAATTTATACAATTTTCCAATAAAACATTATCCGAAAATATGTTATAATTACAAATGATTTATAATATTGAGGATGATGAATTGTGAAATACAAAGTCAGTGATTTATCAAAAGTTTTAGGCGTAACAACCAATACAATAAGACGATATGAAAAAGAAGGATTTTTGACATCGGAAAGGGACAAGTCCGATTACAGATGGTATGAAGGGTTTGATTTATGCAAAACTGCAGTTATAAGACTGTTTATAAAGTGCGGCTTTACTCACACTGAAATAAAAGAAATGCTTGATAACAACTCAGACAAAATAACTGAAATATGCCAAAACCGCTTAAATGAAATAGACAAAGAAATGAACAGACTATATTTCCTAAGACACTGGTTAAAGGATAATGTCCAGCTTTTCAACACTCTTGAGCAGATAGGTGACGGCTTTATGACAATGAAGTGCCGTACTCTTAAGTATATACTTTACAGCAAGGGAGATCAGCTCCTCAGTGAAAAAGAAAGGCTTGATACGATCAATCACTTTATGTATACTATTCCTGAAGTTCAGCTTATAAGGCTGTTTAAGCTTGAAGACATAAAAAGTCGTATCTTTATACCCTACAGTGGATGGGAAATGAAAGAAATTGATATAAAGAGATTAAATGTTGAAGATATAGTAAAGGACAATAAATTCGTAGAAACATATCCTTCACAGCAATGCCTTTACGGAGTTCTTGAAATTCCCGCAAAGTATATGAATGACACGGACAAGCTGACAGAAAAAAGAATAGCTTTCTTTAAAAAAGCAGACGAATATATGAATGATAATAATATTAAAATTTCGGGAGACATAATGGAGGTTCTTGTCAACGTACTTGGAAACACTGCCCAGTCCCTCATATGCATACCTTATATTTAAATAAATTTTCTCCTTTGCACTGTAAAACTATACAAAGGAGAAAATCATATTAATCAGAAATATTATCACTTTTCTTTGTTACAGACAAAAACGTAACTCCGAACAGTATAAACACAAGACCAAGTATATCCATACCCGTAAATGCAACCTTCATAACCAGTGCAGTTAAAACCGTTGATGTCAAAGGCTCAGAGGAAGCAAACAAACTTGCCTTTGAAGCGCCTATCAGCCTTACTCCCTCTAAATACAGACTGAAAGAAAGAACTGTTCCCCCTATAATTACAGTAACAAAAGCAAGCCATGTACCCATATCCCATATACCCGGTATTATCCACGGCTTTGTAATTACAGTCATAAGAATTCCTCCTATTATCATTCCCCATCCAAGTACAGGGACTGTGCCGTATTTATTCATTAGCTTTACAGGCATCAGATTATATACAACAACGGTAAAGGCAGAAGTAATTCCCCAGAAAAGTGCAGCCTTTGAAATGGCAAGGCTGTGTATGTTACCGTGTGTCACTATAAAAAATGTTCCCACTACTACAAACACAAGAGAAATAAGCTCCTTTGACTCAGGGATCTTTTTATTCTTTAGCGCCATAAAGACCATTATCAATACAGGAGCCGTATACTGCAAAATTGTTGCAGTACTTGCATTTGACTCCTCAATTGTAATAAAATATGTAAACTGGCAGGCAGCCATTCCCAGAAGTCCAAAAGCAATAAGCCTTATAACATCTCTCTTATCCGTCCAAATTTCAAATACATCTTTTACATTTTTTTGTCTGCTTATAGTCAGAATAATCATAATAATTCCCGCAAGCACAAGCCTCATTGTAACAAGCCATTCTGCATTGAGTCCCTTTTCAGAAAAGAGATACTGACCGCACACTCCCGAAAGTCCCCAGAATACACCTCCCAGAATAGTAAACAATATTCCTCTTTTACTTCTGCTCAATTTCAAGCCCCTCCTTTTTACTTAAAAATATTTTAATAACATTCCCCGGAATAAAAATCAGCTTTTTTATCCAGCTTGCACAGAAGGAAAGGAGGATACATGTACCAACAAGGCTTATTATATTATTAAAGCTGTCCATAAAGGGCACATTGTTTTCAATAATTTCCTTATATATAAATCCGTCAAACATTTGACTGAAAAGATACATTTCAAGAGAAACAAGACTAACAGCCTTAAAAATGTATCTTAAGGGTCTGAACTTAAAATCAATGTTAAGACACACAACCATAATAAGCATTGATAAAAATACAGTTATCATTGCAGAATATCCTGAATTCGCCTGATAGCCAATAAAATTCCAGTCAAATACAGTACCTTCACAATGAAGATAAGTTGAAACACTTATAACAGCCAGAAGTCCGCAGAAAGCCATTAATGCAAATATAGGATTTATGTTGACTCTGTATTCTGAAAGATAGCATCCTATAACATAATAACCGAATACATAAAATATAAGCCAGCTTGAAGGCACAACATCAAATGTAAGGGATCCAAGTGCATTAAGCCCTACAAGGGTAAGAATAAATACTTCCTTCTTCCATTTATCCCCGATACTTTTATAAGCAATGTTGAAAAATGGCATTAAAAACAGCATACCTATATACAGCCTTATATACCATCCATAGTTAAAATAAAGGAGCTTGTCCGCAATGTAAGAAGCATCTACATCTATATTATGAAATTTATAATCCACCCATATCCTTATACATGATATAAATATATGAGTAAAAAGCAATGGTATTATTGCAAAATAGTGCTTTTTGCTTATTTTTGCATTGACCTTAAAATACCCCGAAATTATCATAAAAAGGGGCACTGCACAAACTCCCAGCCATCTTATTGCTGTGGGAAAAATCATTTCCGGTGTAAATTCAGTACTGTAGTAATATGTAAGTCCGAAAAAATGCACAAGGGGCACAAGTATAACAGCAATTGTTCTCGCTATATCTCCGCCCACCTCTCTTTTTCCACTGTGAATTCTCTTTTCTGTGGATAAAATGGGCAGATCACATCTCACCGAAATGTAATCTGCAGCACATATAACAAACCAGTAAATAACCGTGGACAAAACATATACAGCCCAAAAATTATAATCGGTAAATTCAGTTGTACAGTAGCCTAAAAGCAAGCTCAAATATAAATATAACACATGTTTTGTTTTCATTTGTAAATCCTCTTTTAAAAATTATACAAGCTTTTCAAACTCATCAAGTAAACCTTCAAAAACCTTCATAGCATTTTCAACAGGCTCAGAGCTTGTCATATCAACACCTGCACCCTTAAGCAGATCAATTGAGTACTTTGAAGAACCACCCTTAAGGAACTCAATATAATCCTCTGCACCATTTTCATTCAGTATTTTCTGAGATAATGTAATGGCTGCACTATAACCTGTAGCATACTGATATACATAAAAGGCAGTATAGAAGTGAGGTATCCTTGCCCATTCCCAGCTTATTTTTTCATTGGAGCTGTTTATTTCATCACCGTAATACTTTTTATTTAATTCTCCGTAAATTTCACAGAGATTTTCAAATGTAAGTGGCTCTCCCTTTTCAGCTTTGCTGTGTGTTATAAGCTCAAATTCGGCAAACATAGTCTGTCTGAACAATGTTCCTCTGAACTGTTCCATAAAATAATTTAAAAGATATTTTCTTTCATTTATATCCGTCGTATTTTTAAGAAGATATTCCATTAAAAGTGATTCATTGACAGTAGATGCAACTTCAGCCACAAATATAGTATAGTCTCCGTATACATATGGCTGATTTGTCCATGTGTAATGAGAGTGCATAGCATGTCCCATTTCATGGGCAAGAGTAAACATTGAATCTACAGTATCATTATAGTTTAATGATACAAAGGGATGACAACCATAAGCTCCCCAGCTGTAAGCACCGCTTCTTTTACCTTTGTTTTCATATATATCTACCCATTTTTCATTATTAAGAGCAGACTCCAGTTTTCTGCAGTACTCCTCACCCATAGGCTTTACAGCCTCAAGCACTGTTGCCTTTGCCTCTTCATAACTTTTATGAGTATTTATATCCTCTACAATAGGGGTATAAATATCATACATATCAAGGTCATTAAGTCCAAGTACCTTTTTTCTAAGCTTAATATATCTGTGCATAAGAGGCAGATACTTATTTACCGTTTCCACAAGCTTTGTATAGACCTCAACGGGAATATTGTTTGCTGAAAGGGCAGCTTCAAGAGCAGAGCCGTAATTTCTCGCCTTAGCATTGAACACATCCTTTTTAACAGAAGCACTGTAAATAGCAGCAAGAGTATTTTTCTGCCTGTAATATGTGTCATAAACACTGTTAAAAGCAGACTTCCTAAGCTCTCTGTCAGCACTTTCAAGATAAGCTGAATATGTTCCGTGAGTCAGACTGTGTTTTTCTCCCTTTGAATCCTCTGCATCGGGAAATTCAATATCCGCATTGTTAAGCATATAAAAGATATTTGAAGGAGCTGAGCCTATCTCATATACTTGTGCCAGAAGTTCCTCCTTATCGGCAGATAGAATATGTTCCCTGCTTCTCAATATATCTTCTATATAATGCCTGTACCCCTTAAGGTCATCATTCATATTATTTTTTAATTCCTGCTCGGGAATAGCAAGTACAGCCGGCTCAATGAATGCAGCAGCCGCACCCAGAACGGTAATCAGCCTTTCGCTCTTCGAATCAAGTCCCTGATAAAAGCTGTTTGTACTGTCCTCATTAGCTCTTAAGCCTGCATAAACACAAACCTGTTCTGCCAGAAGCATAATTTTATCTCTGAGCTTAAGGCACTCTGCCAGATTTTCTGCCGTTATATTTTCTCTGTATTTGTCAAACAGGGGAAGGCTTTTTTCAACTTTGTCATAAGCCTTCTGCCACTCATCATCATTTTTGAACAAATCCGTAATGCTCCACTTAAACTTTTCATCAATGTTGCTGCGTTCTAAAACCTTATCCATAACAAAAATCTCCTTTTGTACAAATTTTATTATTGATTAATCTTTATTTACATAGTATAATTATAATATAAAAAACCGAAAATATACAGTAAAATTTTCTATAAATATAAAATAGATTAAATTATTATTCAGCTATTTTATGAAAAATTAAGAATTTTACATATTTTAAACAGTTCGGTATTAAAGGAGGGTATATTTATGGCATTAAAAGTATTGATCGTGTCTTCTGAGATGGCACCATATGCTAAAAGCGGAGGTTTAGGTGATGTTGTAGGCTCACTTCCTAAAGCCCTTAAGGCAAAAGGGGTTGATGTAAGAGTAGTATTCCCCAAATACAGAACAATTAAGGAACAATACCTTACAGGATGCCAGTATGTAAGCTCATTTGACGTAACTCTTGACTGGCGTAAACAGAAAGCCGATATTTTTACACTTAACTCCGAAGTTCCTACTTATATGATAGGCAACGACTATTATTTCGGCAGAGCAGGATTTTACGGATATGGTGACGATAATGAAAGATTTGCCTTTTTCTGTAAAGCAGCAATTGAATTTCTCGATTATGTAGACTTTATACCTGATGTTATTCACTGCAATGACTGGCAGACTGCACCTATATGCCTCTATATAAAGGACAGATACTCAAAAATAAAATATTTTTCAAATATCAAGACTCTTTTCACAATTCACAATTTACAGTATCAGGGTATGTTTCCAAAGGAAACATTGTCCATGATGGAGCTTGATGAAAACTATTACTTTACAAATGACAAACTTGAATACTATAATGCAGCTAACTTTATGAAGGCAGGACTTTTGTATTCAGATGCCATTTCAACAGTAAGCAAAACTTATGCCTATGAAATACAGACACCCCAGTACGGCTATGGTCTTGACGGTGTTTTAAGATGCAGAAATGACGTACTTTACGGCATTGTAAACGGCATTGACTATGATGAAAATAATCCTGCAACAAGCACTAAGATATATGCAAACTTTTCTCCCGATAACATGACAGGAAAGTATGTAAACAAGCAAAAGCTTCAGAAGGAATTAGGCCTGCCTGAAAAGGAGAACACTCCCGTAATATCATTAATATCAAGACTTGTTGACCAGAAGGGAATCAACCTTGTACTTCAGGCTGCTTATGATCTTCTTAACAAGGATGTTCAGCTTGTTATTCTTGGTACAGGTGATTATCACTATGAAAATATGTTTAAGGATCTGGCTTATCGTTATCCCGATAAGGTAAGTGCAAACATACTCTTTGACGATACTCTTGCACAGAAGATATATGCAGGAAGTGACATGTTCCTTATGCCAAGCTTATTTGAACCATGCGGCTTAGGTCAGCTTTTCTCAATGAGCTATGGTACAGTGCCGATCACAAGAACAACAGGCGGCCTTGTTGATACTGTTAAGCATTTTGATGCAGAAACAGGAGAAGGCAACGGCTTCCAGTTCCAGGATTATGATGCAGGCGGACTTATGTGGGCAATCAATCAGGCTCTCCTTGTATACGAGGATAAGGAACTCTGGAAAAAGGTAGTACAAAACGCTATCAACACACGCTTTTCATGGGAAAAGAGTGCCGATGAATATATCGAAGTTTACAACAAAATATGCGGTAATTAATATAGTATAAGCATAAGGCTGCTGCAAAAATGATTTTTTCATTTTTGCAGCAGCCCTTTTTATTATTATTAAACATAACATATAACCAAAAGTTATAACTCCATAACCAAAAGGAAGTTCACTGTTCGGTAAATATAATGTATAATTAAATCATAGATAACAAAACTATTTATATTTAAGCTGTTATAAAATTTACAATATAAACAGCAGATATTTTAATCGGCAAAATATACAATTTTTAAGGAGGAATTAAACATGAAAAGAAAACTTTTTTGTACAGCTATGGCAGCAGTTTTATCAGTATCAATTCTGACTGCATGCAGCAGCTCACCATCATCAGGCACACAGGGTAAAACAGAAAGTACAACCACAGAAGCTTCCGCTGACAACGACAGCAGTGTACTAACTATTGCAAAGCAGGGAATGTTCTCATCAGGGGGAACTGTTACCGAGCCTGTTGAAGGCGAATTTGACGAAACTACAAACTGGCTCGATAATACAAGAGCAGGAAATACAGCCCACGTTGACCATGCAAATGTATTATACCAGATCCCGGAGAATGATAATGGCAACCCTATTGTATATCTTCACGGATATGGTCAATCAAGAATGGGCTGGATGACAACACCTGACGGTCGTGAAGGATGGTCAGATATTTTCCTTAAAAACGGACACAGCGCCTTTTTAGTTGATCAGCCAAGACGAGGTGAAGCAGGCTCTACGGCAAATATGACAACAGACAACATTGATACATGGACTGAGGATTCAAAAGAATATATGCCGGGAGATCAGGCATGGTACACACATTTCAGAATAGGCAGGGTAGCTCCCGAAAGATACGAAGGTTCACAGTTCCCTGAGGGCGAAAAAGCACAAAATCAGTTCTTCCGTCAGATGACACCTAATACAGGAAGCTATGATCAGGCAGTAGCTGCTGACGCATTAAGTGCAGTTATGGCTGATGTAAAGGAAATGACAGGCAACAAATCTATTTTCATTACACATTCTCAGGGCGGAAGAGTAGGCTGGGATGTTGATGTCGAAAATATATCAGCAATTGTGGCAATTGAGCCGGGCGGAACACCTGAGATAGGTTCCGAACAGTATACAAAACTTCTTGAAGCTAATATACCTATTGCAATTTATTTCGGTGATTACATTGATAACGGTCCCGAGGACATTCAGTCAACAGACTTTTGGAAACAGGTCAGAGACGGAGCACTTGCCTTTGCCGAACAGTATAATGCAGACGGTGGCGACTGTACAGTTGTTGATCTTCCAAAGATAGGAATTACAGGAAACAGCCACTTTATGTTCCAGGAAATGAATAACAAAGAAATTGCAGACCATATTGAATCATGGCTTGGAGAAAGAGGTTTAAACTAAAAAATCATTCTTTAGGCACACTAAAAATTAATATACAAATAAGGATAGAGTAATTTAATTTTACTCTATCCTTATTTTTTTAATTATAAATTGCCGTCTTTGTATTGCTGTCCCAGTTTACTTCCGCACCAAGAGCCTCACCCAGCACTCTGAAGGGTACAAACATTCTTCCGTCCTTTATTTCTGCTGTAACACCATTTTCCATATATGTATCTTCACCGTTTATATTCACGATCCCCGAACCTGCCGTAAATGAAACAGTATTTCCGTTATATGTTATAATAGCTGTCTTTGTATACTCATTCCATGATACCGTATTAATACTTCCGTTACCGCTGTAGCCGTCTGCAAGAGCAAGGCTTACGGCTCTAAGAGGAACAAGGGTAGCCCATGAGCCGGCCTGTATATAAGGAGCACCTTCTATAATGACATTGCTGCCGTTTACAACCATTATGCTGCTTCCTATTGTCACCTGAACACTGTTGATCTTATTATCTGATTTTACAGTTTCTGTTGTTTCTTCTGTTTCAGATTCTGTTGCTGTTTCCGTTGATCTTACACCGCCATCGTTAAATACATAATTGCCATAGCTTAAAGAGGTATCATTTACCTTTCCTGTCATTTTAAGTCTTACAGGTCCGTCCTCCTTAACATATACAGGCAGCGGTATAGAATAATATGGTTCATCAATCGAGCCATTAAAATTTGTCAGAGATCTGTCTGCATATTCTCCGGGAATATTGCAGAGAGATACCCTTATATTGTAATCATCTAATCTTGTTATTTTATAGGGTACATATGAAACAGGTCTGCCTGACATAGCATCATAAAAGCCGTCACTTCCGTTCCATGTATAATTTCTGTATCCGCTGTACTGATAACCTGTTCCCTTTCCATTATAACCTGTTTCGTCGGTTTTCCCATTTCCGTTAATTACATCCGATGAAAAAACAACTGCATTTTCAAACTCAATCTCTATGTAAGCACCTGTTGCAACTTCATTGCCGGGCTGTATAATGAGCTGTGCACTTACAGCTTCTCCTGCCTTCTTTACAGCACCGCTTTCATTTATGCGGTTTCTTGAGCCGGCATAAGCATAAGAGGACATAATTATTATAAATACAAGGATTAAACATATTTTCTTCATAAAACCACCCTAAAGTTTAAGGTGCTGCATTTTGCAGCACCCCCATTAATTAAAATAAGCTGTCTTTGTTTCTGCGTCCCAGCTGACTTCTGCACCGAGAGCCTCACCTAAAGTTCTGAAAGGTACAAACATTCTGCTGTCCTTTATTTCCGCACTTACTCCGTATGCCATAACACTTGACCTGCCGTTTATATAAACAATATTTGAGCCTGCCGTAAACTTTATTTCATTATTATTATATGTTATAGTTGCAGTCTTTGTTTCTGCATCCCAGCTGACACATTCAGAATCTCCAACAACACCCTGACTTACAGCTCTTAAAGGGATCATTGTTGAACTTGAAGACTGCTGAATATAAGCAGGAGCATCAATACTTATTCTGGTACCGTTTACAACAATTGAATTTGCGCCTATCTGTACTTCAACTCTGTTGTCAAGAACAGTATCTGAATTGTTATCTTCATTTACATTTTCCGTTGTTGTTTCTGTTGTACTCTCTGTTACAGCAGTTGTTGTAGTTTCGGATGTAGCAAGGCTGTTGTTTATATCAGAATCTCCGGAACTGCTTATTGACGTTCCGTTGCTATCAATGCTTACAGTTACTTCTGCATCGCCGTCAGAATCTGCATATACTACAAGAGGGATTGAATAATAGGGCGCTCTTCCCGAACCGTTTACATCGGTAAGAGAATTACCTACATAAGCATCAGGCAAATTAATTAAAAATACCTCTATCTGAATGTCATTCATTCTTCTTATGTAGTAAGGAAGCTGACTGCTCTTTGTATAAGGAACTACTTCACCAAAACTCTTTGTTCTGTCCCAGGTAACACCGTTCTCATTGTACTGGTAGCCGCCTTCCCTGTAGCCGATTTCTTTAGTATCAGTACTTGTTCCGTCAATTATATCCTGTGAAAACACAGTAGCATTTGTAAAAGTAATAATAATTGAGGAGCCTGTTTCAACCTCTGAATGAGGTGTGATTTCATAGGAAGCGGAAGCAAGGGACGTACCGTCCTTAACATGCTGTATTTTTGTAACAGTGTTTGTTGATGCTGCAAATACAGCCGCTCCTGAATTTAAAGCAAAAACAAAAGATAATAACATCAAAAATTTTTTCATAATAACATCTCCTTTAAAAATCTGTTTCTCTGTCAACAAAAACAGGATCATCTTCTTTGATTATCACTGCCTTGTTGCCTGTTATATTGACAACATTTTCAATAAGCTTATCCGCCATATCAACTTCACAAAGTACGATAAATTCCACTTTGTCCGTGTATATGCTATCCTCTAAAATATGTCCGCCGTTCATCACCTCATATTGTACCTTACCCGAAAGAGTATAGTCAACTGTAAATTTTATCCTTATGTGAGGGATCCTTTCAATAAGCCCCGCATTGGCAAGTCCCGCCTTTGCAGCAGAGCTGTAAGCCCTTACCAGACCTCCCGTGCCAAGAAGAGTACCTCCGAAATACCTTGTTACCACAACGATCGTGTTTTTAATATCACGTCCTCTCAGGACATCAAGTATAGGCATTCCTGCCGTTCCTCCCGGCTCACCGTCATCGGAATACCTTTGTACCTGATTTCTTTCACCGATCTGATATGCATAACAGTTATGCCTTGCATCCCAGTACTGCTTTTTTATTTCATCAATATATTCTGCTGCCTCATCCTCAGAGGCAACAGGCTTAACATTGGCTATAAACCGTGATTTCTTCTCTACGATTTCCGCCGTACCATATCCTTTTACAGTTACATATTTATCCGTCATTACATCACCACATTATCCCCAGCCAAAAAGCTTTGCAAGGAGTACATTCATAATAACATTATTATCATAGAGAATTCTGCCTAAAATAGAATTATCCACAGCCTCTATAATATCAGCAAAAACAGGAGTTGCAATAAAAAGAGTGGAGAGGGCCATTATCACCCATACAAAAACAACTCCCCAGAATAATCCAAGTATTCCTCCTCCTATTCCGTTCACCTGCTTTATAACAGGAAGCTTGACAGCAAGCTGCAATGTACCTGCAGCCACCTTAATAATTACAAGTATAACAGCAAACACAAGTATACTTATAACAATATTAAGTATTATATTTGCAATATATCCGGCAATATATTCCTGTAAGCTGTTTACACCCAGAAGATCGTATATAACGGAATTATTGTTATCTATAAGAAGTCCCTTAAGAGCTTCCGGAAGTGTAAGAGCATTGATTGCATCGATCTGTCCTGCACCGCTTTCAACGCTGACCGTATCAAGGCTCATAACTCCATATACAAATTCTCTCAATGAATCAAATATAAATGTATTTCTTATCAATCCGCTTATAACAGGGTAAAGTAAATAAGTTACAAGCAATGATATAAGCCATGAACAGGACTTTAAAATACTTTCAACAAGTCCTCTTGAGGCAAATATAAATATAAAAAGCAAAATAACTATAATAATTACAATATCAACAATATAATTAACCATACATCCTCCTATTGAGTCTGTGCCTCTGCATAATTCAAATCTTCTTAAATCCCTTCCTCTACATATTTCACACAAGGCTCCCTTGCCTAAAGGGAGCTGTCAGCCCTAAGGCTGACTGAGGGATTCCACCCAATTGACATGTTTGCTATTGAGTCTGTGCCTCTGCAGTCGTTTCATTGGTTGTTTCTGCAGTTGTTTCCTCTGCACCATTCATATCTTCTTCCGTTTCCTCTTCCATAGTTACACCTCTTTTAACATCAAGAAGCTGCATCTTTGTAGGAGTAACGAGTATTACTCTGTCAACGGAATCATAAAACTGCATGCCTGTTACATTCTGAACAGCCGTATACCTCCACAGTTCACTGCCTCTGTAATTATATGCAATAAATTCCTTATCTACGGTAATTATTGTGCCCTTATCAGATGATGATATATCCGTTATTCTGTCATCAGCCTTTGCAGAGCCTGTTTCCCTGCCGTTCATATTGTACCAGTGGACAGTATTTTCTTCAGCCATTGCTGCCTCATCGGAAATATCAAGAGCTTCACCATAGGCAACAGCCACATATTTATTGTTGACAATATCAAAAGCAGTCACATAGTTATCAAATGTTATTTCCCACTTTTTATTGAATGAATTTCTGGTTGAGCAATCAATATTCATCATTGACGTATCGCTTGCAACAATACAATGATTATCCGGAAGAAATCTCACTATTGCAGCAATTGCATCAGGCACTTCAATTGCACTTACAAGTCCGTCACTTGACTCTGTTGCCTGTGCTTCAGCTCTCGTTGTATAATAGAAAAGAACACTTGATTTGATTTTAATATCATTGTAATCAACAAGTGTCATTGAGAGAATCGTACCGTCGTCAGAAACGTCAATACCAATAGGAATACCGTCTTTTGAAGCCCTTGAGCCCTCAAACATTGTTTCTCCCGTATTGGAATAAACATCTACTCTGTAGTCATCCTCGACCTTGCACACTACTGCACAGCAGCCTATAGGATTTATGGCAAAGGTAGTAATAGGTCCTGCTGTTGCGATCTGATAAATACGTCCTGTTCTGTCATAAACATTTATAGTTTTGCTGTTGCTGTCAGCAACGGCAACATAACCCCCGTCACTTAACATATAGGGAGCTGACATGGTAAATGTATCAGACCAGAGAGTTTCACCCTTTTCATCGAGAAAAAGCATACCATCCTTTGAAACATAAAAAATATTATCTCCGCTCACATAAAAATCAGCCTTTGAACTCATGCTGTATTCCTTTGAAAACATGACCTGTTTTTCACCGATTTTAATAATATTATTGGAGTTAAATACAAAGGCAATAACAAGGAGCACCACTATTGCAACAAGAGCGATCAAAGATGTCCTGTTAGCCTTTACAAATTTTTTAATATTCTTTTTATTGGGACTGAAAGCCTTTATCTTTTTAATATTTGATGCCTTTTTCGGAGGCTTTACTTTTTTCTTTTTAGCCTTCCCCTTGCCATCGATCACCTTTATATCAGGCTTTCCTTCTTTTTTTTCAGCGTTTTCAGTATTTTCTTTATTTTCTTCAGAGCCTTCATTTTGTTTTACATTTTCTTCACTGACAGGCTCTGTGACATTATCCTTTTTTATTTCATCTGCTGCATTTTCAGCAGCATCCCTTTTCTTATCTTCGTCCATAATGACCTCCATATTCCGGACATATGTATACCTATAATAATTATACCCTCTTTTCCTTTATATGTAAACCTTTTTTATTATTAAAAATTCCTGTCGATACCTTTATTGTAACACATTTGAAGTCCTTTACATATATTACAACAGCAGTATGGAGGGCGAAATATGAGTTGCTATATTATTGAAGGCGGCAGCAGACTAAGCGGTGAAGTACAGATAAGCGGAGCAAAAAATGCAGTATTGCCCATACTTGCGGCAGCAGCAGCAAGGAAAGAGAGCAAAATAAAAAATATACCATTTTTATCAGATGTTTCAAATACGCTGCGGATTTTAGAAAAGCTGGGAATGGATATAAAAGCAGAAAACAACACAGTCACAACACTTAACAATATAAACAGTACAGAACTTGACAGGGACCTTAGCCGTAAAATGAGGTCCTCTGTGTTATTTCTTGGAGCTTTGCTTGGTAAATACGGCGAGGTAACAATATACGAGCCCGGCGGATGTCAGCTTGGGCAAAGACCTATAGATATTCACCTTTGGGCAATGGAACAGCTTGGAGCTGAAATAAAACAGATTGATGAGAGAATAATATGCAAAGGCAAACTGAAAGGCACTGATATCACTCTCCCCATAATATCGGTAGGTGTAACGGAAAATATAATACTTGCAGCAATAAACGCAAAAGGCACGACTATTATAAACAATTCGGCAATGGAACCTGAAATTGACGATCTTATAAAATACCTCAATGAAAGCGGAAGTAAAATAACCCGCCGCAATAATACAATAATAATAGAAGAAAGCGCCTCTGATAATTACTGTGAGCACAGCATAATGCCCGATAGAATTGAAACGGGAACATACCTTGGTATGGCAGCGGCAACAGGGGGCGAATTATTTATAAAAGGTGCAGACCCTGGCCATATTAAATTTATAATTTCATTATTTGAAAAAACCGGATGTATAATAAAAACAGATTTCAGCACAATATATATAGATGCTCCCTCAAAATTATATTCTATCCCCGAAGTCACGACCCGACCCTATCCTTATTTTCCCACAGATATGCAGCCTCAGCTTATGGCAGTTCTTTCAAAAGCAGAGGGCAGTTGTATTATAAACGAAACATTGTTTTCGGCAAGAAATAAGCATATCCCCGAATTAATAAAAATGGGAGCTGATATAAAGGAAATAACAAGCTCACAATTTGAGGTAACAGGAGTAAAAAAACTTATCGGAGCAGAACTTTATGCAAAAGACCTTAGGGGCGGAGCAGCACTTGTAACCGCAGCCTTAAGTGCCGAAGGTGAAAGCAGAATATACGGAACAGAACATATAATAAGAGGCTATGAAGCATTATGTGCAAAGCTTACGGCAGCAGGCGGAAAAATAAAATTAATAAAATAGATGAAAAAACTTAATAAAATTAATTTTCTAGTATTTTACTCGGAGTTAGCAAGAGCTAATAACTTTAAATAATAATGATTATCATTTATTTGGTTTTTTATATTGACATAATCTTGTCATATGTGTTATTATTAATGCTGTCAGGAACATAAAAATCGACAAACTCTATTAATAAGATTTATATAGTTTCTGACAGCGTTATGATTTACAACTTTTTTATATACGATTTGGAGGAGTAAAAAATGAATCAAGAATGGAATGGCTTTGTCAAGGGTGTTTGGCAAAAAGAGATCAACGTAAGAGACTTTATTCAGAAAAACTACACACCTTATGACGGCGATGATTCCTTCCTTGCCGGCCCTACTAAGGCAACCGAGGAACTTTGGGCACAGGTAATGGAGCTTTCAAAGAAGGAGAGGGAAGCCGGCGGTGTCCTTGATATGGATACAAAAATTATTTCAACTATTACATCCCATAAGGCTGGATATCTGGACAAAACAAAGGAAAAGATTGTAGGCTTCCAGACAGACAAGCCATTTAAGCGTTCATTACAGCCTTACGGCGGTATCAGAATGGCTGTTAAGGCATGTAAAGATAACGGTTATGAAGTTGACCCTGAAATCGTTGAGTTTTTCACAACTCACAGAAAAACACATAACGCAGGTGTTTTTGATGCATATACAGATGAGATGAGAGCTTGCCGTTCAAGTCATATAATCACAGGTCTTCCTGATGCTTACGGCAGAGGCAGAATTATAGGTGACTACAGAAGAGTTGCTCTTTATGGTGTAGACAGACTTATTGAAGATAAAATCAACCAGAAGAAAACTACAAAGACAATAATGTTCTCTGAAGTTATAAGAGACAGAGAAGAGCTTTCAGAACAGATAAGAGCTTTAGAAGATTTAAAGAAGCTTGGTGAAATTTACGGTTATGATATTTCAAGACCTGCAAAGAATGTTCAGGAAGCTATCCAGTGGCTGTATTTCGGATACCTTGCCGCAGTTAAGGAACAGAACGGTGCCGCTATGTCATTAGGCAGAACATCAACATTTATTGATATTTATGCTGAAAGAGATTTAGCAAACGGCACATTTACAGAAGAAGAAATTCAGGAATTTGTTGACCACTTCATTATGAAGTTAAGACTTGTTAAGTTTGCAAGAACACCTGAATACAACGCATTATTCTCAGGCGACCCTACATGGGTAACAGAGTCAATCGGCGGTGTAGGTATTGACGGCAGACATATGGTTACAAAGATGAGTTTCAGATACCTTCATACTTTACAGAATTTAGGTACAGCTCCTGAGCCTAACTTAACAGTACTCTGGTCTACAAGACTTCCTATGAACTTTAAGAAATTCTGTGCAAAGACTTCAATTGAATCTTCATCAATACAGTATGAGAACGATGATCTTATGAGAGTTACTCACGGTGATGACTATGCCATTGCCTGCTGTGTATCTTCAATGAGAGTAGGTAAGGAAATGCAGTTCTTCGGAGCAAGAGCAAACCTTGCAAAGTGTCTCCTTTATGCTATAAACGGCGGTGTTGATGAGATCACAAAGAAGCAGGTAGGTCCTAAGTACAGACCTATCACATCTGAATACCTTGACTATGATGAAGTACTTGACAGATACAAGGATATGATGAAGTGGCTTGCAGGTGTATATGTAAATGCTCTTAACATTATTCACTATATGCATGACAAGTACTGCTATGAAAAGCTTCAGATGGCTTTACATGACAGAGAGGTGACCCGTTGGTTTGCAACAGGTATTGCAGGTCTTTCAGTAGTTGCCGATTCACTTTCAGCTATTAAATATGCTAAGGTTAAGACAATAAGAGATGAAAACGGTATCGTTGTAGACTATGAAGTAGAAGGCGATTTCCCTAAGTACGGTAACGATGATGACAGAGTAGACTCAATTGCTGCAACCCTTGTACATGAATTTATGCAGTATGTAAAGAGTAATCACACATACAGACATGGTATTCCGACAACATCAATTCTTACTATAACTTCAAATGTAGTTTACGGTAAGAATACAGGCTCAACACCTGACGGAAGAAAGGGCGGGGAACCATTTGCTCCGGGTGCCAACCCAATGCACAGAAGAGATTCACACGGAGCTGTAGCTTCACTTTCATCTGTATCAAAGCTTCCGTTCAGAGATGCACAGGATGGTATATCTAATACATTCTCAATCATACCAAACGCACTCGGAAAGGATGCCACTGTATTTGCAGGAGACCTTGAAGTAGACTTAGACCTTAATTCAGAGGATAAGTAATTGACCTTGAAAAGGGTGATAAAATGGAAGATAAAAGGATTGACGATTTAGTTTCAATGATCGACAGCTTTATGTCAAATGACGGGGGACATATGAATGTTACCGTCAATGAAAATGGCGAAGTGAAAACAGACGAAGAATACATTGATAAAGACGTTGTAACTCTCGGCTGTCTTGACTGTGCCGACAATATGGCTTGTTCTGTACCTACTCTTTTTGAAGGTATGGACAGGGAAGAAGAAAATAAATAATTTTAAATTTATAAGGAGGATTTTATTATGGCTAACGAACAGCAGATCGATAACTTGGTTAATATACTTGACGGCTATGCAGAAAAAGGCGGCCATCACTTAAATGTAAATGTATTTACAAAGGAAACATTGCTTGATGCACAGGCTCATCCTGAAAAGTATCCGCAGCTTACTGTAAGAGTTTCAGGCTATGCAGTGAACTTCAATAAGCTTACAAAGGAACAGCAGGACGAAGTTATTTCAAGAACTTTCCACGATAATATGTAATTTTTCAAAAAGGCGGTTTACTAACCGCTTTTTTTGGTTTATACTAGTTTGTAGAGGCGATAAGCAGCACCTTTTTGCAGGGGTGATTATTAATTCAATGTCATTAACTTAACACTTTTACCATAAAGCAAATAGCTTCTCAGGCGGCGTGTCCGCCCTTCAGAACTTTTGACTGCGTCAAAAGCGACACTTCGTGTCGGCAAATATTCTTTTGCTTCAAACTTGGCTCCCTTGTAAGGGAGCTGTCAGCTCTGCTGACTGAGGGTTTTCTCCTTAAGTTGATGATATTGTTATTGCTCGCCCGCAATTTACCATAACAAATTAAACCAGGAGATGACAACATGAAAGGTCACATACATTCACTTGAAAGCTTCGGCAGTGTGGACGGTCCGGGAATACGTTTTGTTGTATTCTTCAAAGGCTGTCCCATGAGATGCAAATACTGTCACAATCCCGACACATGGGAGCCGGGCGGCGGTACAGAAATGACAGTAGATGAAATAATCGACGATTTTAACAGAAACAGAGCCTTTTACAAAAACGGCGGCATAACAGCCACAGGGGGCGAACCCCTTATGCAGATAGACTTTGTAACAGAGCTTTTTAAGAAGTGTAAGGAGGAAAATATACACACCTGCCTTGACACCTCAGGTATTACATTTACCCCAAATAATACAGCAAAATTTGATGAGCTGATCAAATATACAGACCTTGTAATGCTTGACATAAAGCACATTGACCCGGAGGAACACATCAAGCTTACGGAACAGAAAAATGACAATATACTTGAATTTGCAAGATACCTTGACAGAAATAACATACCTATGTGGATACGCCATGTAGTTGTTCCCGGTATAACAGACAATAAAGACTATCTTTTCAAACTTGGAGAATTTATAGGCTCATTGAAAAATGTAAAAGCCCTTGATGTACTCCCATACCACACAATGGGCGTTAAAAAGTACGAGGCATTAGGTATGGAATATCCTCTTAAGGGTGTTGAAGCAATGGATAAATCAAAGGCTGTTGAATGTAAAAAGATAATATTAAACGGTGTAAGAAAAGCAAGACAGGAAAGAAAATAGAAATGGAAAACTTTATTATAAACTACTTTAAGAAACTGAATATTGAAATTGACAGCAAAAAAGCAGAGCAGTTTATTACCTACAAGGATATGCTTGTGGAATGGAATAAGGTAATGAATTTAACAGGTATCACAGAGGACAGGGAAGTAATAATAAAGCACTTTGCAGACAGTATCATGCCCCTTACTATAGCTGATTTTAAGAACAAAAGCGTAATAGACGTAGGTACGGGAGCAGGCTTTCCGGGACTTCCCTTAAAAATTGCAGAACCGTCAATCAAACTTACTCTTCTGGACTCTCTCTTAAAAAGACTTAACTTTCTTGAAAATGTCTGTCAGAATATAGACACAGATGCGGAATTTGTACACGGAAGGGCAGAGGAACTGGGTAAGGATATAAACTACAGAGAACAGTACGATATTGCTGTATCAAGAGCTGTGGCACCCTTAAATGTTCTTGCCGAATATGACCTTCCCTATGTTAAGGTCGGCGGGCTTATGATAGCTCTTAAGGGACCTGCTGCCTATGATGAAATTGAACAGGCAAAAAATGCAGTAAAAGAGCTTGGAGGCGAAATTGAAAGAGTAGAGGAAATTGCTTTACCTGAAACAGACCTTAAACATACAATTGTAGTTATTAAAAAAATAAGCTCCACTCCCGAAAAATATCCGAGAAGAGCTAAGAAGATCGAAAGAAGTCCATTATAAATTCTGCACTTTGAACTTCCTCTCACTCTGCCTCCCTTTTAAGGGAGGAGCCCGAAGGGTGGAAGGTTTCTCTGCCTCTCTTCTAAGTGAGGGGGACCGCTTCTTCTCTTTTTGCCTCCCTTCTAAGGGAGGGGGACCGGCTCTGCCGGTGGAGGGTTTTATATAAAGAGGTATACTATGGAAAATTACAACTCTAAATTAAAGAATAACGCAAGAGTATTGCGCAAAAACATGACAAAAGAAGAAAAGCATTTATGGTATGATTTCCTTAGAGATTATCCCATAAAATTTACAAGACAAAAACCAATTGGCAACTACATTGCAGATTTCTATTGTTTCAGGGCTAAATTAGTTGTTGAACTTGATGGCTCACAGCATTACAGCGATACCGGTATGACGTATGATTCTGCAAGAAATAATTATATGGAGCAAACAGGACTTAAGGTTATAAGAATTTCTAATTTGGATATTTGGAATAATTTTAATGGTGTATGTGAATATATTGATAAAATAACAAAAAGCAGATTAAATAGAAAGAATGCCATACCAATAGATGACTGATATGTATAACTTTCTAAGTAATTGTGTCACAAAAACCCTCAGTCAAGCCTTAAAGGCTTGACAGCTCCCTTATAAGGGAGCCTGTAATTTGCCTTTCGCCTTTCATTAAAGGGCAGCGGCAGCGACTGGGAAATTTGCCTCCCTTCTAAGGGAAGTGCCCGAAGGGCGGAAGGTTTCTCTGCCTCTCTTCTAAGGGAAGGGGACCGCTTCTTCTCTTTTTGCCTCCCTTTTAAGGG
>CAJFNV010000055.1 GCA_904395805.1 Candidatus Gallispira edinburgensis
ATTTACTTTTTTAAACCACCCTTTGGATGGTTTATTTGCTATGCCCTTTTGTTCTAGAGTAACCTCTACTTTTTTGTTTCAAACTTTAACTCCTTTCGTAAATATATATTCATAAACATTATAACATATATATAAAAAAAATTAAAGAATTATTTCATTTAAATTTCCACTTTGTATAAAATGCACAACTTCGACTAAATTTAAAAGCAGACCTCTCTGCCCCAATTACACTCTTTTACCATAAAAAAAGCAGGTGCTTTTACACACCTGCCGATTATCTGTTATATAATCCAATATTCTAAAATCACCGTAACATTCTAAATTTGTAGGGGCGAGCATTGCTCGCCCGCAGCAAAATCCGCCCTATTGAAGCGGAAAGATTATCCGCCGACATCTTTGATGTCGCTTTATTGAATCGGAAAGACTGATCCGACAGCCTGAAAGGCTGCTTTTGCAAAGCAAAAGTTCTGATGACGTGTAGTCAAAAGTTCTTGAACGGGCTCAGACACCTCTCTGTGCAAATCAGTCCCCGCCCTTGTTAATTAAAACACATCACAAATCTGCTCACCGGGTATCATATCATTATACACATAGTCATATATCATATCTCTGTAAGCATATACGGTGCTTTCAAGCTCAGCCTGTTTAGCACTGTCGGGAGTTGTCAGAACAAGATCTCCCGGAGCATCCTCCTGTCCGCTCTTAAAGCTGTAGAACACACCTGTTGCTGATAAAGCGCTCATTCTGTCCATCCAGTAATTCTGCCCGTTGTTAAAGCTTAAGGCATTTTCAATATCATAAAGGGCATAACCGTTATTCTGATCAAAGCCCTTTGCGGGTTTCTGATTAGGTGTATTGAAATGGTCAAAAGCTATACAATTCTTAATATATCTGTAAGAAGAACTTGGTGTTTCGGCGGAGCCGAACTTAAATCCGTTTGGATTACCTGCCCAGTTTTCACTGTGAATATTTTCGTAAGTGTTGCTTGTACCCAGAAGTCTTACTGTTACTCTCGGCCAGCTTGTAACAGTATGAGCATTGTATTCCTCTTCAAAGTCAGGATAATTTTCAAGTATTGCCTGTACATAAAGCAAATTCTTGTCTAAAGCATATCCGTTTTCATAATCATACTCACCTGTAAACACATAAGGATTACCGTTATTCCATGCAAGACATTCCTCATAATAAACACTTCCTATATAAAGAGTACCTCTGTCATAGCTGTCCCAGCCATCGTCACTGTTTTCCCATGCACGGCAGTTGTAGAACTTGTTTTCACTGCCTGCATTAAGCTTTACAGAAAATCCGTCTGCATCAGCACCGTTTTTCTGCACAAGGTCACCGTTTCTGTAGCTGTCCACAAATCTGAATGTATTGTGTGAACCTCCGTTTGTTACAGACACACCTGAATTGTTGTTGTATCTGAATACACAGTTTTCAAATGTAGAATAACCTGAGCCATCCCCTGAAATTCTTATACCGCAGTCACCTGCATTCTGTATAATAATATTTCTGAATGTATAATGACTTCCGCCCATTGAAATACCTGTGCCGCCTGAGCCTGAGCTTGTAAGGCTGTCTCTTAAAGGAGAAAAGTCAAGTATAGCTGCAGTTCCGTCATCATTTGTAAGACCGTAGATCTCGGTATTTGCATTTAAATTTGTAAGTCTTAATCTTTCGGTACACATTATAGTGCCCTGAACATATATCTTGTTGTTTTTCTTTGCAATTTCCCTCTTAAGGTCATCAAAGTTGCTTACAACAACACCGTCAGATGTATCACCGTTAAATGTAGTTGTTTCCGTAGTTGTTTCTGTTACTGTAGTTCCCTCTGAAGGAATAGCTCCCTCAACGGTAATTTCATATATGCTTATACCGCTGCCTGCGGAATAAATATACAGCTTTCCTGTATAGTCAACTTCAAAGGTATACTTTTCACCTGTTGCCCTTGCAGCAAGAGTTGTAAGTATTTCACCGTTTTCTGTCGCTATATTAAGGGTTCTTTCTGTTGTTCCGCTGGACTTTATAGCAATTTCAATTTTAGTCAGTCCTTCAACATCAAAGGCAACGGATCTGTAATCTGTGTTTCCTGAACCGCTTAAATTAAGAGCACTTCTGTATGTAACACCGTCTATTGTTACATCCTCCGCAAACATAGCCATAGGCTTACCGCTTGTTGCATTAAGCTCAAGACCGTTTACAGTCACATCAGATGTTATTGAACTTCCCAGCCTTACAAATTCGGAATTGCTCATATTCCAGTTTCTTGTTCCCGTAACGGGCTCAGTAGTTTCTTCTGTTGTAGTTTCGGTAGTTGTTTCTTCTGTTGTTGTTTCGGTAGTTATTTCAGTAGTTTCCCCTGTTGTGATTTCCGTTG
Source organism: Candidatus Gallispira edinburgensis (assembly GCA_904395805.1). Taxonomy (GTDB): domain Bacteria; phylum Bacillota; class Clostridia; order Lachnospirales; family CAG-274; genus Gallispira; species Gallispira edinburgensis. The sequence goes on from CAJFNV010000055.1 coordinate 2,378, forward strand.
TTGACTCTGTCACAGGTACACCATCAGGAATATAGTTGCTGTCAAGAACCATCTGGAGTATTTCAGCCACATCAGCCGTATTGATAACACCGTCTTTGTTAAGATCCACATACTCCATATAATCCGGATTTTCCTCAACAGGCATTGTCTTATCCGTAAGCACCTTGTCAAGAACACAGCTTACATCAAGGATATCAACAATACCATCGTTGTTGCTGTCCCCATATACGGGATCTGCGGCATTTACATAAACAAGTCCCGATATGGTCATAAGCGTACTTAAAAGAACACATAAAAACTTTTTCATATCTATCATTCTCCTTATAAATATTAATACATTTTACATTAACATATTTTCTCAGTATATTCAATATAAAAAACAGACAATATTTTTGCTTTTTTACTGTAAATTTACACAACACAAATTATTATATAAATTTTTATATCTTGTATCAACTTAAAAAAATCTTCATTTCTGCTTCACTAATATTTTCGCAGATTTGCCCTGTTTTCTTAATAATATACTCTTTACAAATTTAAACACATGTATATAATAGTTATTAAAAGAACAATTATATAAATAACCGTTCTTTTAATAATTTTTAACAGGAGGATTTTCACATGGTTTGTGCAACGGATTTTCTTTTTAACATAAGCAGAATAGTTAAACTCCATGAAAGTATGCTTAAATCGGTCTGTGAAGAATACAACCTTACTTTAATTGAAGCAAAGGTCATAAGTTTCTTGCACAACAATCCCGGCAAAGACACAGCAGCGGATATTGCAGAGCTCAGAATGCTCAAAAAGAGCAACGTATCCCAGGCAGTTGAAATTCTTTTTCAAAAATCAATGATCAGCCGTGAACAGGATAAAAGTGACAGAAGGAAAATTCACCTTTCCCTTACACCAAAGGCAGATCCTATCACTGTATCCATTGATAAGATATCAAAAAAATTTCACGAAAAAATTTTCATGGGCTTAAGTGAAAATGAATTTGAAACATTTGTCGCTATAAACGAAAAAATAAAAGAAAATATTCAGAAAGTAACGGAGGAGTGATAAAAATGAGCAACGACAAAGATTTTCTTGGAAAGGAGCCTGTCAACAAGCTTATATTAAAACTTGCTCTTCCCACAGTAACAGCACAGATCATAAATATGCTTTATAACATAGTTGACCGTATTTATATAGGGCACATTCCCGATATAGGAGCCATGGCACTGACAGGTGTGGGAGTGTGTATGCCTCTTATTATGATAGTAACGGCATTTTCGGCTCTTGTGGGCTACGGCGGCGCTCCAAGAGCATCTATATATATGGGCAGAAATGACTATGTATCTGCCGAAAAAACTCTCGGCAACTGTTTTGTTGTGCAGATCATAATTTCCATTTTGTTAACGGCAGCCCTTTTGATATGGAACCGTGATTTTCTTATGGCATTCGGAGCCAGTGAAAACACGATCGAATACGGTGTAAGCTATATGAATATATACGCTATGGGAACCATATTCGTACAGCTGACCCTCGGTATGAATGCATTTATAACGGCACAGGGTTTTGCAAAAACAGGTATGCTGTCCGTTCTTATAGGTGCCGTATCAAACATTATTCTTGATCCCATATTCATTTTCGGATTAAATATGGGTGTAGCGGGCGCAGCCTTAGCCACTATTATATCTCAGGCAATATCCTGTGTATGGGTACTTGCTTTCCTTTTCGGCAAAAAGACTTTTTTAAGAATAAAAAAGGAATATCTTAAACTTGAAAAAAATATAATTCTGCCAAGCCTTGCTTTAGGATTATCAACCTTTATTATGCAGGCAAGCGAAAGTGTCATTTCAATATGCTTCAATTCATCACTGCTTAAATACGGCGGAGATATTGCAGTCGGAGCAATGACAATTTTAACAAGCGTTATGCAGTTTGCAATGCTTCCTTTACAGGGACTGGGACAGGGTGCACAGCCTATTACAAGCTACAACTATGGATTAAAAAATCCGGAAAGAGTAAAATCAGCCTTTAAGCTTCTGCTTAAATACAGCTTATGCTATTCAATAGTTCTTTGGATACTCGTTATGCTTTTCCCTCAGGCTTTTGCTGCAATGTTTACATCAGATGCCCAGCTCCTTGAGTTTACTGGAACCGCACTGCGAATTTATATGGCATGTTTATTCCTTTTCGGCATTCAGGTAGCATGTCAGATGACATTTACATCCCTGGGATATGCAAAGGAGTCTATAATTGTTGCAGTTATGCGAAAATTCATTTTGCTTATTCCATTGATCTACATTATGCCTTTAATACTGACTGGCGATAAAACGACAGCAGTTTATATGGCAGAACCCATTGCGGATTTTCTGGCTGTTTCATTTACAACAGTGCTTTTTACTTTCAGGTTTAAAAAAGCTCTCAGAGAAATTTCAAAAGAAAATTAAAATATATAAGGAGATGATAATATGCAGGAAGTTAAAAATGATAACCCTTCCCTATCTAAAAGACCCTTTATTTTTTATGCAGTTATATCATTTATTGTTATTATGCTTTTAAACGCACTGGTTTTCCCCTCAATGCTTAAACGTTCTGTAATAGAGGTGGGATATGACAAGTTTCTTGAAATGATAGACAATGACGAAGTAAAAGAAGTATCCTATGATGAGTCATCGGGACAGTTCATATTTATAGGTGAAAGTGACAAATACCCTGCCATATATAAAACGGTAATATGGCCCGATGACGGTGAGCGTCTTTTACAGCAGTTGAGGGAACATCCCGATATAGAATTCAGGGCTGAAATACCTACACAGGCAAGCCCCCTTTTAAGTTTTATACTGACATGGATACTGCCCATATTATTCTTCTTTATAATAGGAGAAGTTTTTTACAAATGGATGGGCAAAAAAATGAAAAATCAGCTTCCCGGCGGCAATGCCATGTCCTTCGGAAAATCCGGGGCAAAGATATATGTTGCAGATTCCAAAACAGGTGTTACATTTTCAGATGTTGCAGGACAGGATGAGGCAAAAGACTCCCTGATCGAAGTTGTGGACTTTCTCCATTCACCTGAAAAATATACCTCTGTAGGTGCAAAGCTGCCAAAAGGTGTTCTTCTTGTAGGACCTCCGGGAACAGGAAAAACTCTTCTTGCAAAGGCTGTTGCAGGTGAAGCACAGGTACCATTTTTCTCAATTTCAGGCAGTGAATTTGTTGAAATGTTCATAGGTATGGGTGCGGCAAAGGTCCGTGATCTGTTTAAACAGGCAAATGAAAAAGCTCCCTGTATTGTATTTATAGATGAAATAGATGCCATCGGTCAGAAACGTAATACAATAGGCACAGGAAGCAATGACGAACGTGAACAGACACTTAATCAGCTTCTTGCTGAAATGGACGGATTTGACGGTCAGAAAGGTGTTGTTATTCTTGCAGCAACCAACCGTCCCGAAAGTCTTGATCCTGCACTCCTTCGCCCCGGACGTTTTGACAGAAGAATACCTGTTGAACTTCCCGACCTTGCAGGACGTAAAGCAATTCTCAAAGTCCACGCAAAGAAGATACCTGCTGCCGATAATGTAGACTGGGATGTATTAGCCCGTGCGACTTCAGGTGCATCAGGTGCCGAGCTTGCCAATATTATCAATGAAGCAGCACTGCGTGCCGTACGTGAGGGACGTAAAATTGTACTTCAGGAAGACCTTGAAGAAAGTATAGAAACCGTAATTGCAGGTGCCCAGAGAAAGAGTGCCGTTATATCCGAAAAGGAGAAAAAAATAGTCGCATACCACGAAATAGGTCATGCTCTTGTTGCTGCAATGCAGACTCATTCAGCGCCTGTTACCAAGATCACCATTATACCCCGTACTTCGGGAGCTCTCGGCTACACAATGCAGGTCGACGAAGGTGAACATATGCTTATGAGCAAAAATGAGATACTTAACAAAATAGCAACACTGACAGGGGGACGCAGTGCCGAAGAAATAGTTTTCGGTGAGGACAATATAACAACAGGTGCATCAAATGATATTGAACAGGCAACAAAGCTTGCCCGTGCAATGATAACCCGTTACGGTATGACAGATGAATTTGGTATGGTTGCCCTTGAGACCACTCAGAATCAATATTTAGGCGGAGACACCTCCCTTGCATGTGCTGCAGACACTGCATCAAAGATAGATGAGCGTGTAATAGAAACTGTTAAAAATGCTCATGATAAGGCTCTTAAAATTCTCCGTGAAAACGAGGATAAGCTACACAAGCTTTCAGCATATCTTCTTAAAAAGGAAACCATTACAGGAAAAGAATTTATGGATCTGCTTGAAGGCAGAGAATCAGACACTGATACACTTTGACCCTAATAAGGGCAGACATACCCTTCTCTATAAATATAAAAATTATTTCTTTGTTACGGGCGCTTACAACACAATGCCATTAACTTAACACTTTCTCCCCATAAGGCAAATAGCTTCTAAGGCAGCGCGCCTGCCCTCTTGGCTCCCTTGTAAGGGCAATACTGTCAATTTAAAGGATCAGCATAAAACTAACTGTTCAAAAAGGCGGCGTGCCCGCCCTTCAGAACTTTTGCCTTCGTCAAAAGCGACACTTCGTGTCGGCAAATATTCTTTTGCTTCAAACTTGGCTCCTTTTGTAAGGGAGCTGTCAGCTCTGCTGACTGAGGGTTTTCTCTTTAAGTTAATGACATTGCTTACAACAGCGCCCTTTTTTAATTCCGAACCAAAAGAAAGTATTCGTCAACAAAGCCTGCTTATGAATATTCAATTTATAATTCAGCATATTGAAATCAATGTATGTTCATAGTATAATGAAAACAAAATGATTTATCAAAAAGGAGGATTATAATGTCTGACTGGAACTCTGACTTATACTTAAAATTTGAAAAACAACGTACACAGCCGGCACTTGATCTGGCAAAAAGAATTGACCACCACGATCCGGCAGAAATAGTGGATCTGGGCTGCGGCCCCGGAAACAGCACAGCCGTTTTAAGATCAGTCTTTCCCAAAGCAATGTTAAAAGGAATAGATAATTCTCCTAATATGATTGAGAAAGCAAAAAAAGCACACCCGGACATTGAATTTAACCTGGGGGATGTACAAGATCTTAACGGAAAATACGATTTAATATTTTCAAATGCCTGTCTGCAATGGATCCCTGATCATAAACAGCTTTTGCCATATTTAATGGATAAATTAAATATGGGCGGGATTTTAGCTGTTCAGATACCTATGAATGAAAATGAACCCTTATTTAAAATTATAAAGGAAACAGCAAAGAACTCTCCTTTTGATTTCAGCCGGGCATATTTTGAAAAAAACAGTATTCTTGCTCCCGAAGAATATTATGATATTCTTTCCGGATGCACATCGGATTTTGATATCTGGGAAACTGTGTATTATCATGATATGCCTTCGCATGATGAGCTTATAAACTGGGTAAGAGGCACAAGACTGCGTCCTTATCTGGACTGCCTTAATGATGCAGACAAAAAGATATTTGAAGCAGAGCTTCTCAAAAATGTCAGAGAGCAGTATGCCGTTATGAATAACGGAAATGTTATTCTGAAATTCAGAAGACTGTTTTTCACAGCAACAAAGCTTGATTAAGTCCTAAAATAAAGCTTCATAATTTCTTCATAAAAAAATTAGCACTCACCCCTTGACAGTGCTAACAAGTGGTGCTATAATATATTCAGAACAAAGGAAAAGGTTAAAAAATAAAGAACCTGCCTTGTTCAGTAACTATAAATCGACACCTCGGATTTCTCCGATAGTGCTGATTCAATTTATTTTATGTCTTGTGAAAGGAGATATGACTTATGATGATGCCTAGTCTTTTTGGAGAAAATTTATTTGATGATGATTGGATGGACTTTCCATTCGAGAGAGAATTTTTCGGTAAGAGAAATCCTCTTTACGGCAAAAACGCTAAAAATATGATGAAAACTGATATTCGTGAAACCGATGACAGTTATGAAGTTGACATTGACCTTCCGGGATTTAAGAAGGATGAGATCAGCGCAACTCTTGAAGACGGCTATCTGACAATTTCCGCAGCCAAGGGTCTTGACAAGGATGAAAAGGATAAGGAAGGCAAATATATCCGTCAGGAGCGTTATGCAGGTGCTATGAGCCGTAGCTTTTACGTTGGCAATGCCATTACTCAGGAAGATATAAAGGCTAAGTACGAAAACGGTATTTTAAAGCTTACTGTTCCTAAGAAACAGCCTGAAGCCGTTCAGAAGAAAAACTACATTGCCATTGAAGGATAATTTCTTTTTACTAAAATGCCTTCTTAGTTAATTTTTGGGTGTTGTTCGGTATTTGACCGAATAACACCCATGTACACACATTTAAATAACCCGACACCTCGTATTTCTCCGATAGTGCTTATTCAATTTGATTTATGTCTTTTGAAAGGAGATATGACTTATGATGCTGCCTAAACTTTTTGGAGAAAATTTATTTGATGATGACTGGATGGACTTTCCATTTGAAAAAGAATTTTTCGGTAAGAGAAATCCTCTTTATGGTAAGAACGCTAAAAATATGATGAAGACTGATATCCGTGAAACCGATGACAATTATGAAATTGATGTTGATTTGCCCGGATTTAAGAAAGATGAAATAAATGCCACTCTTGAAGACGGCTATCTGACAATTTCAGCTGCCAAAGGTCTTGACAAGGATGAAAAGGATAAGAAAGGCAAATATATCCGTCAGGAGCGTTATGCAGGTGCTATGAGCCGTAGCTTTTATGTCGGTACAGGCATTACTCAGGAAGATGTAAAGGCTAAGTATGAAAACGGTATTTTAAAGCTTACCGTTCCTAAGAAACAGCCTGAAACTGTTGAAAAGAAAAACTACATTGCCATTGAAGGCTAAACCAAGGAAACAAGGATAATTTTCCCCTTAATTTACGGGTGCTGGAAACAGCACCATTTTTTATTGCGGATCATGACCCGGTTTTACGCAGCAAAAAAATAAGTTCAACAATTTTTGATGTGGTTAATTTTATTCTCTCTGTTTACAACTCCCGCATAGGCTCCCTTGTAAGGCAATGCTGTCAACTTAAAGGATTAGCATAAACCTGACTGTTAAAAAAGGCGGCGTGCCCGCCCTCTTGGCTCCTTTATAAGGGAGCTGTCTGTTCAAATCAGTGCAGCTGATTTGAACAGACTGAGGGTTTTCCGTTAAACCACACTATTGACAAAGAACCAAAAAATAAACCATCCACTGTACCGGTGCCCATTGAAAGTTACACAAAAAAACTCACCTTTCCGATATAATAAGACCCTTCAGGTCTTAAAAAATAAAAGAAAGGTGAGTTTCAATTATATAATCTAAAGCAGCTTAAAAATTACTTTAATTCACTTGTCTTTAACCAATCCTGGTCATCATAATCCTTATTTTCTCCAACCATACCCCAAATAAATGTGTATGCCTTAGTACCTACACCACTGTGAATAGACCAGCTTGGAGAAATAACAGCACTTTCATTCTTCATAACAAGATGTCTTGTTTCATCAGGCTTACCCATCATATGGAATACAACATTGTCCTCATCCATATCAAAGTATAAATAAACCTCCATACGTCTTTCATGAGTATGGCAAGGCATAGTGTTCCAGTTAGAGCCCGGATCAAGCTTAGTAAGACCCATAGCTAACTGACAGCTGCCGTATTCAACGCCGTCTCTCTCAGAAAGTCTCGCAAATACCTCATCATGAATATACTGATTGATAGTTCTCTTATTACAGTCCTCAAGAGAGCCTAAAGGCTTATGATTAGCATCATCATAGCTTATAAGAACTGTAGGATAAGTCTTATGAGCAGTTGCGGAATTCATATAGAACTTAGGAGGATTCTTAGGATCCTTAGCAGCAAAAGAGATCTCCTTAGTACCCATACCGACATAAATAGCATCACCGTTATTTACAGTATATTCCTTGCCGTCAGCAATTACAATACCGTCACCGCCGATGTTAATAGCGCCAAGTTCTCTTCTCTCAAGGAAGTATGTAGCTGCAATCTCCTTGCTTCCCTCAAGCTTTAAAGCTTCTGTTGTAGGAGTAATACCACCGAATATAATTCTGTCATTGTGGCTGTATACAAGCTTCATTTCTCCGGGCACAAAAACATTTTCAACCAGGAAATGCTTTCTTAAAGTTTCTGTGTCATAATGCTTAACATCTTCATAGTGATTAGAATACCTTACTTCTAAATTCATTTTACATAGCCTCCGTTTTTAAAAAGGCTGAAGGCTTAAAGCCTCCAGCCCCATTGAAATTAATAGTTAATATTATCTGTTGGATTTCACGCAATTTTCAGATTATCTCTGAACTCTTCCTGAACCGTCACAGTTCTCAACTTCACTTCTTGTAACAAGGTTAAAGTCACCAGGAATTGTATGCTTAAGAGCAGATGCTGCAACAGCAAAGTTAAGAGCATCCTTCATATTCTTGCCGTCCATAAGACCACAGATCAAACCACCTGCAAAAGAGTCGCCGCCTCCAACTCTGTCAACGATAGGCATAATATCAAATCTGTTAGATCTGTAGAATTCTCTTGTCTTACCATCCATAATACAAGCAGACCAACCGTTGTGAGAAGCAGAGAAAGATTCTCTTAAAGAAGAAATAACATACTTGAAACCAAACTTATCACACATCTGGTTGAAGATGTCCTGATAACCAGCCATTTCAAGCTCACCTGAAGTTACATCAGTATTACCAGGCTTGAAGCCAAGAACCTTTTCAGCATCCTCTTCATTACCGATACAAACATCAACATACTGCATAAGGTTAGTCATAACCTTCTGAGCCTTTTCAGAAGACCAGAGCTTCTTTCTGAAGTTAAGGTCACAGGAAACTGTAACGCCCTTAGCCTTAGCAGCCTTACAAGCAGCCTCAGTAACCTCAGCAGCTATATCAGAAACTGCAGGAGTGATACCTGTAAAGTGGAACCAGTCAGCACCTTCAAAAATAGCATCAAAGTCAAACTGATCAGCAGTTGCAGTTGAAATTGAAGAATGAGCTCTGTCATAAACTACATTAGAAGCTCTCATAGAAGCACCAGTCTCTAAGTAGTAGATACCAAGTCTTTCACCACTCTTAACAATGTGCTTAGTCTCAACACCATACTTTCTTAAAGCAGCAATTGCACAAGCGCCAATAGGATTATCAGGTACAGCAGTAACGAATTCTGCTTCATGACCATAGTTAGCTAAAGAAACAGCAACGTTAGCCTCGCCGCCGCCGTAATTAATATCAAACTCGTCAGCCTGAATAAATCTTTCATTATTTGGTGTAGATAATCTTAACATGATCTCACCCATTGTAACAATCTTGCCCATTGGATTAGTCCTCCTTAGAATTTATAATTTTTATTATGTATTTATACATAATTTCTATGTTTAAATTATAACATAATAAACTTTAATTTTCAATAGTTCTTTTACATTTTTTACAATAATATTTCAGCTATATTTCAATATTTATTTAAGTTTGCCCAAAATCAAATATCATTCATCATATTAATATATAATTCAGTTTTTTTTACTGAAATTTCTTCCAGTACTCCTCGATCCTGTTATTTTCAACAGCCTCCAGGTAACTGTCTGCTATATCAAATATTTCACTTTCATCCCCTATCAAAAATTTTGCTTTATCTCCCTTTCCTTCCACATTTTCTTTTCTGCCCGGACTTTCAAGCCATTCTCTGAATTCACTTTCCCACTTGTCGGCACCCGCATCACCGATCTCATCATAACACATCATTTCTTCTTTTACTTCGTAAATAAAGTCCTCAATATTCATTCTGATCATTTTTATCGCCTCCCAATAATTTAAGTCCGAAATAGTCATAGCCCGTTTTGGTCACGACTCTTCCTCTCGGTGTTCTTTTTATAAATCCCTGCTGTATTAAATATGGCTCATAAACATCCTCTATTGTCTCAGCCTCTTCGCCTATTGACACAGCAAGAGTTTCAAGTCCCACAGGACCTCCGTCAAATTTTTCTATCATACACATAAGTAAATTTTTGTCAATAACTTCAAGACCGTTTCTGTCAACCTCCAGTATATCAAGGCTGTCCCTTGCCACCTGTTCATTTATAATACCATCATATTTCACCTGAGCAAAATCTCTCACTCTTTTCAACAGTCTGTTTGCTATTCTCGGTGTTCCCCTTGAACGTCTTGCAATTTCAACAGCACCCATATCATCAATTTCTATATCAAGGACCCTTGCGGAACGCTTTACTATCGTTGCAAGCTCTTCCGGTGAATAAAGTTCAAGCCTGTTTATAACACCGAATCTGTCCCTCAGAGGTGCAGTCAAAAGTCCTATTCTTGTTGTCGCTCCTATTAATGTAAACCTTGGCAGATCAATTCTTATACTCTTTGCATCGGCTCCCTTGCCTATAACTATATCAAGCACAAAGTCCTCCATTGCAGGGTAAAGCACTTCCTCTATAAGTCTGTTTATTCTGTGTATTTCATCTATAAACAGAATATCTCCCTCATTCAGATTATTAAGTATGGCAGCCATATCTCCCGGTCTTTCAATAGCAGGACCCGATGTGGTCCTTATATTTGCATTCATTTCATTTGCAATTATATTTGAAAGTGTTGTCTTTCCAAGTCCCGGGGGACCATACAGCAGAACATGGTCAAGAGGCTCCCCTCTCTTTTTTGCAGCCTCTATATATACTCTCATATTTTCCTTGACCTTATCCTGACCTATATAGGATTCAAGGGTTACGGGACGCAGACTTTCTTCAATATTAAAATCCTCTTCATGTATACCGGGTGCGGTTATTCTGTCACCTGTATCCAAAATTCTCTTCTTTTCCATATTATACTCCTAAAGCACCTTTAATGCGGCACTTATAATTTTAGCACTGTCCATATCTGCAGTATACACCCTTTCAACAGCCTTTGCCGCCTCGCTCCTTGTAAAGCCCAGTGTCACAAGTCCCGCAATAGCATCATTCTTTTCATCTCTGTTCTCTGTTACTGCACCTGTGCTTATACTTACAGCCTCACTTCCGCCCGTGCCTATACCCCTTACCTTGTCCTTAAGCTCAAGTATAATTCTTTCGGCAGTTTTCTTTCCTATACCCTTTCCCACACTAAGGGCATTTTTATCCTGATAGCTTATAGCAAGCACAATATCTTTAGGCGAAAGAGAATTTAATATAGCAAGAGCACCCTTAGGACCTATACCGCTTACTGTAATAAGCAGATTAAACATATTAAGTTCTTCCATATTTAAAAATCCGTAAAGCTGCAGCGACTCCTCTTTAACATCCATATATGTAAATATCTTGACCTGATTGTTAATATGGGGAAGTTTATAAACAGTTCCCGCAGAAACAAACACATTGTAGCCAATACCGTTATTGTCAATAACGATATTGTTTTCACCGATATATACCAACTCACCCTTAATATAGCTAATCATAATTATCTCCAATCAATAAACATTTGTTCGGTTATTAACATTATAAACCAATACAATTGCTCTGTCAATATATTGCTTTTAAAATTCTTATATGCTATTCTTATATTGTAAGAAACAAACCAAAAAGACTAACTATTAAAAGTCAAGTCTAAATCAAATAAATTTTAATTTTATTTTGAAATTAATGAACTTTGAAAACTGCATGACAA
>CAJFNV010000056.1 GCA_904395805.1 Candidatus Gallispira edinburgensis
ACTGGTCAGCACTTTCAGCTATGCTGAAAGCCGCACTATGTGCGTCCGGCTATTCTGCCGGTGCAAATGTCAAAAGTTCTGAAAGGGCGGACACGCCGCCTTTTTGAACAGTTTGGTTTATGCGAATCCTTTAAGTTGACAGCATTGCTTACAAGGGAGCCTGAAACAGAGACAATAAAATGAACCACACTAAAAATTGTCGCCCCCTTTTTATATTCCGGCAAATCTGAAATATCACAGTTCAGAACACAGCGGATTTTTACAAATTAATCAATATAAGTGTATTTATAGCCCGGACAGAACTTTATCTATTTTATGTTTATCACATGTATCAATTCCATTAATCATATTTGCGGCAGTCATATATCCCCACAAAAAGCCACGGCTATGATATTCTCTCTCCAAAGAATTAATATGACATTCAAGCTCAAAAAATGTATTAAAATTACAGGAGCTATTTTCAAAAACTTTATATATTTCTTTTTCGTTTTCATTTGTTATGTCATTGCTGTTAAAGTAGTTATTATCTTCCAAATAATTATACAGCCAGTTTAAAAACGGGTATTCCTGTATATCTTTCATTTCTTTGTATTTCCTCCTATTATTCTTATACCTATATCTTATCACGGGTAATGTTAAATGTCATTACCCCGGTTTAAGGTACAATGTTATAAGGTACCCATATATAAGGGTAATATTAGATAAGAGGAATACAATGCTGAAAGAAATTACCGTTGTAATATATTATCAGGAATTATCTGTAAGCCTTAATAGATACAAGTTCAATATCCTTTGTCATATAGCCGTCTTTGATTTTCCAGTCATCGGAATAGTCTGTTGAAAGATATTTTTTGTTGTCATCTGCAAGGACCGTAACAATGACTTTGTCGCTGCCTATCATATCCTGTGCCTTAAGGCAGCCTAAAATATTGGCTCCGGATGAAATACCTACACCTATACCAAAGCGCTGTGAAAGCATCTTTGACATAATAATTGAGTCAATATCATCAACAGATACGACTTTATACATTTCTTCCATTTTAAGAATTGGAGGTATAAATTCATCTGAAATACCCTGTATTCTATGGGCTCCTGTCTTGTAGCCAGTTGAAAGGGTAGGAGAGTTGAGAGGCTCAAGGGGGAAAGCCTTACACTCCGGATTGTCCTCTCTGAGACGCTTTGCAATGCCCATAACCGTGCCGCCTGTGCCTACTCCCGCAACAACTCCGTCGGCTTTAAGACCAATTGCCTTAAGCTGATTCGATATTTCTTCGCCCGTTGTGAAGTAGTGAGCCATAGTGTTGTCCTCATTTGAAAACTGGCAGGGAAGGAATACACCGCCTTTTTCGGCAAGTTCTTCTGTCATTTTGATTGAGCCTAAAAATCCTCCTTCTTCCTTTGACACAAGGCGGATTTCGGCACCATAGCTTTTCATAAGGTTTATTCTCTCTCTGCTCATCCAGTCAGGCATATATATGACTACTTTGTGTCCCAAATAGCTGCCCAGAGCTGAAAAGGCAATTCCCGTATTGCCGCTTGTAGCTTCTGCTATAACATCAGTATCTTTTATTTTGGCTGTTTTATAAGCATTTTCAAGAATGTAATAGGCAACTCTGTCCTTTATGCTGCCTGTAAGGTTATAATATTCTGCCTTTGCGTAAACCTTTCTTGTTTCACCCTTATATTTAAGTGTGATTTCAAGAAGGGGTGTGTTTCCTATCATATTTTTTATGTTTTCAAATTTTTTTGCTGTATTCATTTTTTCATCCTCTTTATTAAAAATTTTTCTATGTTAAGCATTTTATTCGGAAGTTCTTCGTGTAAGTCTTATAAAATTATATTTTATTTTAAATTTAAGCCTGTGCAGAAGATTTTTTCTCATAGTAGGGTATGCAAGAAACAATATTGCACATGTTATCCATATGGACCTTATGCCTAAAGCTGAGGAACATAAGGCACCTATCATTGCACCTGATATAAAAAATAATATGACGCTGAAATAAACAAATGATTTTCTCAGACTTTCACTGCTTTTTGTTGTGAAATAGGCAAAAAGCTGTTCAGTGCCCGAACGGAGATTGCCTGTACACATTGTTGTGGAACACGCACAGCCCCATACCTTTTTAAATGTAGCGACCTGCATAGCGCAGACGAAGGAAACAAGTACATTGACAAGGTGGTTAAGGCTCTGGGGTATAAAGCCTACAGAGAAAATAATAACTATTTCAATTGTAATGACTATGTTTCTCCAGTGAAAAGCGGATATTTGCTTAAAGCGGTTGCGTATAAAACCTGTGATTATAACACCACAGGCAAAGGCAAGAATGGGAATAAGATAGCTTAATGCCTGCCTGAAATTTCCCTCTGCTATGTTTATGCCCAATAAAACAACATTTCCCGTTTCCGCATTTGCAAATACCTGTCCTCTTAATATATATGTATATGCATCCCAGAAGCCTCCGGATACTGCAAGTATTATACCTATAATAAAGGATTCCGAGGGCTGGAATTTTGTTTTATGCATATTATTTCCCTCCAATATCTTTTATAGTAGTATTCTATCATAAAATGAAAAAAAATCAACAATTTCTGTAAAAAAAATCTTGACAAGTGTTTGTTTGTGTAGTAAAATAATTTTGTTTGAATATCGGCAGTATGTGCTAGCCCCGCATAAGCCGATCATATATAGTCAGGACTCTTTTTCGGACATTTGAGAGAATTGGCATGTGTGCACTTGTGTGCATTTGATTTGAAATATGTTTATTTAATTTTTCGGAAGGAGAATTTTCTAATGAGAACAACATTTATAGCTAAGACAGCTGAAATAGAGAGAAAATGGTATGTTGTTGATGCTGAAGGTCAGACTCTCGGTCGTCTTGCATCTCAGGTTGCCGCAGTTCTTAGAGGCAAGAACAAGCCTATTTATACACCACACCTTGATACAGGTGATTATGTGATCGTTATCAATGCTGACAAAATTGCTGTTACAGGCAAGAAGTTAGATCAGAAGCTTTACAGAAGACATTCTGAATATACAGGCGGTTTCAAGGAAACTACTTTAAAGGAAATGATGAACAAGAAGCCTGAAGAAGTTATTAAGCACGCTGTTAAGGGTATGCTTCCTAAGAATACTCTTGGTAAGAATATGTTAAAGAAGTTACACGTTTATGCCGGTGCAGAGCACAATCACGAAGCTCAGAAGCCTGAAGCATTAGAGATTAAGTACTAATAAGGAGGTTCTATCATGGCAGAGGCTAGATATTATGGTACAGGTAGAAGAAAGAGCTCTGTAGCAAGAGTTTACTTAGTTCCGGGTACAGGTAAGATTACTATTAATAAAAAGGATATTGAAGAATACTTTGGTCTTGATACATTAAAGCTTATTGTAAGACAGCCATTAGAGGCTACTGGTACTGTTGGCAAGTTTGACATTTTAGTTAATGTTCACGGCGGCGGTACTACAGGTCAGGCTGGTGCTATCAGACATGGTATTTCAAGAGCTTTAATTGAAGCAGATGCTGATTTCAGAACTCCTTTAAAGAAGGCAGGTTTCTTATCAAGAGACCCAAGAATGAAGGAAAGAAAGAAATACGGCCTCAAGGCTGCCCGTCGCGCTCCGCAGTTCAGCAAGCGCTAAACTTTATCAAAAGTGGTCAAAAACCC
>CAJFNV010000057.1 GCA_904395805.1 Candidatus Gallispira edinburgensis
CAAATCAGCTTTACTGATTTGAACAGACAGCTCCCTTACAAAAGGAGCCAAGAGGGCGGGCACGCCGCCTTTTTGAACGGTCAGTTCCTTTAAGTTGACAGTATTGCCTTATAAAGGAGCCTAAGTTAGTGCGGTAAATCGGAATTTAATTGATAAACTACCGTGGTAATGTGCAAGTAATTTAAACTCCTAACTCCTAACTCCTAATTCCTATCTCCTGCTCGCTCCTTACTTGTTTTTATTATAGTATTTCTGCTGAATTATTTTATAAAGCTCATTTGTTGCAAGAGCATCAAAATAAGCCCTGTGTGCATTTTTAAGGTTGATATTAAAGAATTCCGTAAGATAAGCAAGGTTATGCTTTGCACATTCCTTATTGAATTTTCTGCTGAGCCATAGAGTATCCAGAACAGGATTTTTTATTTCAATATGCTGTTTTTTTGCATTTGCCAGAAGAAATGACATATCAAATCTTGCATTATGGGCAATAAGGGGCAGATCCCCTATAAAGCTTACAAATTCGGGAAGGATATCGCCTATTGTTCTCTTGCCTTCCACCATCTGATTTGTTATATGGGTTATGTTTGAAATATAGTGGGGTATAAACTGTTGGGGATCAATGAGGGTGTTGAATACACCATCGATATTGCCCTTTATGACCTTAACTGCACCGATCTCAATAATGCTGTTTATACCCGGCTTCATGCCTGTTGTTTCAAAGTCAAAGACAACATAATCCGTGGGTACAGGTTCAAGTATCTTTGTATATGTAAAAGGAGCAGCATTTTCCTCTGTTGCAGGTTTTGTCTTTTTATAATTAAAGTATTCATTGTTGTTAAGATCTGATTTCTTGACCAGATAGTCTAAAAAATTATCCATATCAATAGCTCCTGAATAAACCTATCACTTTTCCTATTATATTACAGTCTTTTACATAAATAGGCTCATATGAGTCATTTTCGGGCTGAAGGCGTATGTATTCATCTTCTTTATAAAATGTTTTGCATGTGGCAGAATCATCTATCAATGCAATTATTATTTCTCCGTTTTTGGCAGTGGACGTTTCTTTAACAAGAACAAGATCATTGTTAAGTATACCTGCGTTTACCATACTGTTGCCCTTTATTCTGAGCATAAATGACTTATCATTTGTAAGGTATGTTGTGGGAACAGGGAAATAACCGTCTATGTTTTCGTCTGCAAAAACAGGCATACCTGCAGCAACCGTACCAACAATCGGCACATTGCTGTATTCAGGGGTGTTGGCTGTAAGTGCGCTGTCCATATAAAAATCATTTTCAAGAATTTCTATACATCTCTTTTTGGATTTGGGACGTGAAATATAACCCATCTGTTCAAGGTTATCAAGGTGATAGTGAATAGATGATGTTGAAGAAAGTCCTACAGCTTTGCATATTTCTCTTATGGAGGGAGTAATTCCCTTTTTAATCTGACTTTTAATATATTCATAAATTTTTGACTGCATTTCAGTTAGCTCTTGCATAATATCAACCTTTCGAAATTTTATTCTATTAATATTTTAACATATTTTGATGAAAAGTAAAGGGTTTTTAGATAATTTGTTTGAAAAAAATTATTGCATATAATATGTACAAGCCTTAAAATTAAGTTATAAAAAAGTACAGGAGGCATATTATGATAAAATGCAGATATTATGACGATGTGTATATTATTGAACTTGACGGAGATATTGACCATCACACAAGTGAAATTATAAAAAGAAAAATATATATGAATACAAACAGATATGTCAATAAAATGATAATCGACTTAAGCAATGTGGAGTTTATGGACAGTTCGGGAATAGGTATGATACTTGGAAGATACAGGGAAATTGAGGAGAGAAAGGGGAAAATCGCACTGACGGGCATAAAGGGAAATATGGAGCGGATATTTAATCTGTCGGGTTTGTACAAAATAATAAAAAAGTTCGATACCGTAAATGATGCTCTTGCTGAATGGAGGAACTGTAATGAATAAAATGAAAATTACATTTGATGCCCTTTCGGAAAATGAAAGTTTTGCAAGGCTTGCTGTTTCGGGATTTCTTCTATATCTTGATCCGGGTTTAAGTGAAATTGAGGATATAAAAATGGCTGTATCAGAGGCAGTGACTAATTCCATAATACATGGATATGACGGAGAGGACGGAATTATAGAACTGAGCTGTCAGGTGAAGGAAAGAAGTGTAACAATAGTAATTGAGGACTTCGGCAAGGGAATTGAGGATATTGAAAAAGCAAGAGAGCCTATGTATACATCAAAGCCCCAGTGTGAACGTTCAGGCCTTGGATTTTCCGTAATGGAAAGTTTTATGGACAAAGTTGAAGTGGAATCCCATGTGGGAGAGGGTACAAGGGTAACTATGTATAAGGACTTGGTTTAAGTATGGACAGAATACATAATTTAATTAAAGAGGCTCAGAATGGTAACAGAGAAGCTTTTGAATGTATTGTAAATGAAAATATCGGACTGGTATGGAGTGTTGTGAAAAAATTTCAGGGGAGAAATATTGAGACCGATGATTTGTTTCAGCTTGGCTCAATGGGTCTTGTAAAAGCCGTAAAAAAATTTAATTTTGAATATGATGTTAAATTTTCTACTTATGCTGTGCCTATGATAATGGGGGAAATAAAAAGATTTTTAAGGGATGACGGGATAATAAAGGTAAGCAGAGGATTGAAGGAAACGGCATATAGGGCTTTAAAAGCTAAGGAGGTTTTAAGGCTTAAATATGACAGAGAGCCGACTATCGAGGAAATAGCGGAACATATAAATATTGACAGGGAAACTCTTGTAACGGCTATTGATTCCGTAAGGGATGTGGACTCAATTGACAGAAAAATCGAAAATGAAAAAGGGAAGGAAATGAATGTGATCGATACAATTGCGGCAGAAGAGGACAAAAGCGGCGCAATTGTAGACAATATTTTGCTTAATACGGCAATTGAACATCTTGATGAAAGAGAGAAAATGATAGTTAATATGAGGTATATGGAAGAGCTTACACAAAGTGATGTGGCAAAAAAAATAGGGGTGTCACAGGTGCAGGTTTCAAGACTTGAAAAAAAGATACTTAAAAAACTGAGGGGGTTTATGTCTGATGCAGGGTGAACGGGATCTGTTTTTTTAATAAAAATTATGCCTGAGAAAATACTCAGGCATAGATGCAAATTGTTTTAATTAAAAATATTTTCTTAATAAATATCTTCTTCTGTTGTGCAGGGATAGTTTTCCGTAAGCTCTTTATATCTGAAACAGTTCTTTTCATGGTCATTTATAATGCCGCATGCCTGCAGGTGGGAGTATATTGTAACAGAGCCTATGAATTTAAATCCTTTCTTTTTCATATCCTTGCTTATGGTATCCGATAGTTTGTTATGAGAGGGAACATTTCCCCTGTGGTTGGTGTATACCATTGTTTTTCCGTCGGTAAAGCTCCATATATATTTGCTGAAACTGCCGTAATCATTGATTACTTTTAAAAAGCATCCGGCATTGTTTATGACGGCTTCGATTTTACGTCTTGACTTTATCATTCCCGGGGTGTCAAGTATTCTTTCAATATCCTTTTCAGTATATTGGGCTATCTTTTCATAGTCGAAATCATCAAAGCACTGTGCAAAAACTTCACGCTTTATTATCATCATATTCCAGTTTAAGCCGCACTGCATCACTTCGAGAGTGAGAAATTCAAATTGTCCCCTGTCATTGTGTACGGGCAGTCCCCATTCTTCATCGTGATATTTTATCATTTTATCGCCAGATAAGCACCATTTACATCGGTTCATATGTTTTCTCCTTTTTCAGAAACAAAAAACTCCCGTCAATGACAGGAGTTTTTTATTATCGGTTAATTATAAAGCAGCCTTAGCCTTTTCAACTAATGATGTGAAAGCGTTCATATCATTAACTGCTAATTCAGCTAACATCTTTCTGTTGATGTTGATGTCAGCCTTCTTAAGACCGTTCATGAACTGGCTGTAAGACATATTGTTCATTCTTGCAGCTGCATTGATTCTTACGATCCAAAGTCTTCTGTATGCTCTCTTTGTCTGCTTTCTTCCAGCGAAGCTATGAGCCATAGCCTTCATAACTGACTGCTTAGCTACTCTGTACTGCTTGCTTCTTGCACCAAAGTAACCCTTAGCCATCTTTAATACTTTCTTATGCTTTTTACGTGCGTTTAATGCACCCTTAACTCTAGCCATTTATAGTGTCCTCCTTAGATATATGGTAATTCCTTCTTCATAACCTTAACATTTGTTGAGTCAACGAGAGTAGACTGTCTTAAGCTTCTCTTTCTCTTTGTGCTCTTCTTTGTTAAGATGTGCTGCTTGTTAGCCTTAGTTCTCTTAATTTTACCAGTACCTGTAACAGAAACACGCTTTGCTACAGCTTTTCTTGTCTTTAATTTAGGCATTTTACTTTCCTCCTGAAAATTAGTTAGTTTTTGGTCCTATGAACATTGCCATAGTTCTTGCTTCCATCTTTGGCTCTTTTTCAATCTGTCCGAATTCGGAAACTTTTTCGGCAAAGTTCTTCATTATCTCTATAGCAGCATCCTGGCGTGACATTTCACGGCCTCTGAATCTGATGCTTACCTTAACCTTATTACCGGCTTTAAGGAATTTGATAGCGTTCTTGACCTTTGTTTCCACATCGTGTGTATCGATACTTGGAGAAAGACGAACTTCTTTAGTTTCAATAACCTTTTGTTTCTTCTTTGCTTCTTTTTCTTTTTTTGCAAGGTCAAATTTATACTTGCTGTAATCCATAATTTTGCATACCGGCGGCTTTGCATTAGGTGAGATCTTAACTAAGTCAAGATTTTTATCATCTGCTATTTTCTGAGCATCTCTTGCTGACATAATGCCAAGCTGTTCTCCGGTGTTGCTGATAAGACGAATTTCTTTGTCCCTTATCTGTCCGTTAATCATTAAATCGGTAATAGTAGGCACCTCCTAAAATTTTTTGCTGCTGCTCCAAAAAAAGAGCAGACAAAGTCTGCTCGTAAAAAATCTCACAATTAACA
This sequence comes from Candidatus Gallispira edinburgensis, assembly GCA_904395805.1. Classification (GTDB taxonomy): domain Bacteria; phylum Bacillota; class Clostridia; order Lachnospirales; family CAG-274; genus Gallispira; species Gallispira edinburgensis. Next base: position 5,057 of record CAJFNV010000057.1, read on the forward strand.
CATATAGTGAAAATGCTTAACCTTAAAACACGGAAGTCGTAAGGTGAGAAGTGGAGCTTCTTCTTTGTAACAAAAGTAATTGTATCATAATTGAATACAGTTGTCAAGACAAAAATGTAAAAATCTGAAAAAATTTTATAATAATCTGTTATGATATTTATTACTTAATATTTACCGAAAAGTTTTCGTATATTCCTGCAGGCACATCCTCGCCGAAAGTATATTCCTCTGCGGTTTCTTTTTCAAAATTGTATACGGTGATACGTTCTTTTTCAGGGTCAGCTATCCAGTATTCTCTTACTCCTGAATTGCGGTATTTAAAAAGCTTTATGAAATAGTCCATTCTTCTGCTTGATGGTGATACTATTTCTATGATCCAGTCGGGAGCACCACTGCAGCCTTTTTCGTCAAGCTTGTTCTTATCGCAAATAACGCTTATGTCGGGCTCAACATATGTTTTGTTGTCATTGTTTAAATACACTGCAAAGGGGGCAATATTAACTTCGCATTCTCCATTGTTGCTATCGATATAATCAGCGATTTTACGTGCTGTAGAAAATAAAACTTGCTGATGTCTGCGTCCCGGAGGCGCCATGTTATAAATGTATCCGTCGATGAGTTCTGCACGTTCTCCTTCAGGTAAGTTTTCAATATAATCTGTTGTATATATTTCATCTTTTCTCAATGCATCCATAATATCACCTGCTTTCTGTTTTTATTATAACTTATTTCTTATATAAATACAAGAAAATTATGCAGTGGCGATGTTTATGATTGTTTCAACTGCCTTAACCATACTTTCTGCACATATAAATTCATAGGGGCCGTGGAAGTTATGTCCTCCCGTGAAAATATTGGGGCAGGGGAGTCCCATGTATGAAAGTCTTGCCCCGTCTGTGCCGCCTCTTATGGGTTCGATCAAAGGCTCTGTGCCTGTTTTTTCAATCGCTTTTACAGCTCTTTCAAGAACATGCTTGTTTTCATTTATTATTTCAGCCATATTGTAATATTCGTCATAGAGATCAAGCTCAAGTGTGTTTTCACCGTATTTTTCATTAAGCTTCCGAACAGTTTCTTCTATTAAATGTTTTCTGTTTTCAAAAGAAACTTTGTCAAAGTCACGTATTATATAATCAAGGTGGGCTTTTTCCACATTACCGCTTAATTTTGTCAAATGATAAAAGCCTTCATATCCTTCTGTCTGAGAAGGTGTTTCATTCTGAGGCAGCATAGAGTTAAATTCGCAGGCGATAAGTCCTGCATTTACCATTAAGCCCTTTGAGCTGCCGGGATGAACGCTTTTTCCTGTTATATCGATTTTGGCTCTTGCGGCATTGAAGTTTTCATAGCTTATTTCTCCAAGGATACCGCCGTCAACAGTGTAGGCATAGTCACAGCCGAAGGCTTTTACATCAAAATAGTCAACGCCTGCACCTATTTCCTCATCGGGAGTAAAAGCAATTTTAATTGCAGGATGCTTAATGTGGGGATTATCTATTAAGTATTTAACGGCTGTTATGATCTCTGTTATACCCGCCTTGTCATCTGCTCCCAGAAGTGTTGTTCCGTCTGAACAGATAATAGTCTTTCCTATATATAGTTTCAATTCGGGAAAGTCCTCTGATGAGAGGGCAGGTCCTTTCCTTATTATAGGTTCTCCAGTATAGTTTTCTGTTATAACAGGAGATATTTCCTGACCGCTGCAATCGGGACTTGTATCCATATGGGATATAAAGCCTATTGTCGGACCTTCGGTATTGCCGGGAAGGGTAGCTGTTACATAGCTGTATCTGTCAATTGAAATATCCTTAAGACCGATACGCATAAGCTCTCCTGCCAGAACATCGGCATAAAACACCTGTGCCTCTGTAGAAGGATAGTCTTTACTTTCAGGGTCGGATGTGGTATCATATTTAATAAGTCTGGTAAATAAATCTATTATTTCTTTTTTCATATGCAAGCTCCTTTTTGGCTTAAAATAGAGGTTATTACACCTTTTTATATAGTGTATCACAAAAAAATAAAAAAATCTATAAAAAAATAAAAAAAGTGCTTGACAATGTGAAAGGGGTATGATATACTATGTTTTGTTGAGGCGCTGATAAAAAACCTCGACAAACTTAATAAAATGCAGAGGTGTCCGAGCGGTTTAAGGAGCTGGTCTTGAAAACCAGTGATCTCGAAAGGGACCGTGGGTTCGAATCCCACCCTCTGCGTTATTTTTTTGCTAATTTTAGGTTGGTAACATGGATGTGAGAGCATTTGGAGATGTACCCAAGTGGTTGAAGGGGCTCGCCTGGAAAGTGAGTAGGTCGTGAAAGCGGCGCGAGAGTTCAAATCTCTCCATCTCCGTTTTACTTAAAAATAAAATTGCAAAAAAAATAAAATTAACTGTTGACAAATGTCAAAAGTTATGATAAACTAAACAAGTTGTGACTGATAAGTCACAAAAATGAGAACTAAAAAACTTTGAAAAAAGATGAAAAAAAGTTCTTGACAAAAGCTTGAAGCTGTGATAAAATAAATAAGCTGTCACAGAGATGGCGAAAATAATTAAGGGTTAGAGATTGCACGGTGTGTAATTACTAACTTGTATGTTGAAATTCCACGATGCGGAATTTCAACAAATTAGAACATTG
>CAJFNV010000058.1 GCA_904395805.1 Candidatus Gallispira edinburgensis
ACTAATCCACAGCATCTTATACATTATAGCATAAGTCCATGAATTTGGGCATTAAACACTATAACTATATAATACGAGGAGGCTTATACTAACTGTTCAAAACAATATAACTAATATAGAAAGACTAATTAAAGGCTCCCTTGTAAGGGAGCTGTCAAGCCATTAAGGCTTGACTGAGGGTTTTATTCCTAGCCGTTAAATCCTATTTACCGCACCAATTTAGGCTCCTTTAAAAAGGAGCTGTCCGAAGGACTGAGGATTTTCAACTCCTAACTCCTAACTCCCCTAATTTCTCCTCTGCCCTCTTTCATTTCACAACACGATCCTTTTATTCCCCACATTCTCACAAAATGCCCTGTCATGCTCAACAAAAAGCATTGTAGGCTCAAAATCCCTTATAAGCCTTTCTATCTGCATACGGGAAATAACATCAATAAAGTTCAGAGGTTCATCCCATATATAAATATGGGCTTTTTCACAAAGGCTTTTTGCTATAAGCACTTTTTTCTTCTGCCCTCCGCTGAAATTTTCAATATTTTTATCAAACTGCTCTCTTGAAAAGTCAAGCTTTCTGAGTATTGCCTTAAAAAGGCTTTCGTCTATATTGCTGTTTTTTGCATATTCCGAAAGATTACCCTTTAAAAATGAAGTATCCTGAGGAACAAAGGATATTACAATACCGCTTCCCTTGCTGAAATTCCCTTCATACTCTATATTTTCACCACATATAAGCTTTAAAATACTTGATTTTCCGCTGCCGTTTCTTCCCACAACAGCAGCTCTGTCACCTCTTTCAAGAGTAAAGCTTACATTGCTGCACACAATGTTGTCACCGTATCTTACAGACACATTTTCAAGGGTCAAAAGTCTTTCACTGTGATAAACAAGAGGTGATATTTTTAAGTTTTCATCACTTTCCATATTTTTAAGGAGCTTTGATTTTTCTTCCATTGCAGCCTTTTGTCTGCCTTCAATGGCTTTTGACCTTTTCATCATTTTGGCTGCTTTGTGTCCTATATATCCCCTGTCAGCCTTTGTGCCGAATTTTGTCTTTTCCACCTTATCAGACCATGAGGCAGTTTCCTTTGACGCCCTTTTAAGCCGCTTCAATTCACCTGCAAGCTTTTTGTTCTCCGCCAGTTCAAAGCTGTCCTGCCTTTCCTTGTTGACAAGCCATGAAGAAAAATTCCCTCTCTGTATCTCTATATTTTCCCTGTTTACAGAAAGCACATGGTCAACACAGCTGTCAAGTAAACTTCTGTCATGGGATACCAGAATAAATCCTTTTTTCTTATTAAGATAATTCCCAAGCACCTCCCTGCCCCTCATATCCAGATGATTTGTAGGCTCATCTATAAGGAGAAAACTGTTTTCCTTTACAAAAAGTGCAGCAAGCATGACCTTTGTCTGTTCTCCCTTTGACAGCGTGTTAAAAGGTCTGTAAAGAATATCACAGTCAGCCTCCAGCATAGAAAGCTCTCTTTCTATCTGCCACTGTACATAATCTCCGCATATATCTTCCGCAATTTCTATAGCATTTCTGCTGTCCTCATTAACTTCAAAGGGAAAATACTCAAATTCCACAGATGCGGAAATACTCCCCTTATACTCATATTTACCCATAAGCAGATTGAGGAAAGTAGTTTTACCTCTGCCGTTCCTGCCTGTAAATCCCAGTTTCCAGTTAGTATCTATATGAAAACTCACATCCTCAAATATATTTTCACTGCTGCCTTCATAGGCAAAAGTCAGATTTGACACATTTATCAACGACATAGTTCAAGCCTCCTTTATAAAACAAAATAAGCTGCAGAAAAGTCATTTCCGCAGCCCAAAAGCATAAACAAAATTCCCCCATAATCAAAGGAAACATCTATGTCATTTAAGTCAAAGAAATATACAACTTTCCTGCACAGGCACAACAAAAAAAGGTACACTTACCCTCTTTAAAATTATGCCATTTAAAATCAGCAAGAAAAATTGTACATCTTTTCAACTCCCATCATTATTTTTACTGCATTATAACACATATATAAAATAAAATCAACAACAATATAAAATATCCTTCTTTCAGTTATCGGTTGACATTGACAATTTCAGGTTATATAATTAATCTATAAACTCAAGGGAGTGATCAATGTGAAAAAAATAGTTTTAACAGGAGGCGGAACAGCAGGTCATGTTACGCCCAATATAGCCCTTATTCCATATCTTAAACAGGAAGGCTATGAGATATATTATATAGGAAGCAAAGGCGGTATGGAAGAAGATCTTATAAAAAAATGCGGTATTCCCTATTACGGCATAAGTTCAGGCAAGCTCAGAAGATATTTTGACAAAAAGAATTTTTCCGATATATTTAAAGTTATTAAAGGAATTTTTCAGGCAAAACATTTGATCCATAAAATAAAGCCCGATGTTGTGTTTTCAAAGGGCGGTTTTGTTGCCGTACCCGTTGTAATAGGCGCTCATATGAACAAGGTAAATGTTGTCTGCCACGAATCGGATATTACACCGGGACTTGCAAATAAAATAGCAATGCCCTTTGCAAAGGCAGTCTGCACCACATTTCCCGAGGCTGTAAAGCACATTAAGGATAACAAGGGAATTTACACAGGCACACCTATAAGGGATATGCTATTTGAAGGCAGCAGGGAAAAAGGTCTCAAACTCTGTGATTTCAGCGGAAACAAACCTGTAATGCTTATTATGGGCGGTTCACAAGGCTCAGTCAAGGTAAACAATTCCATAAGAGAGCTTTTAAATAAGCTTCTGCCAAAATACGACATTGTTCATCTCTGCGGCAAAGGCAATGTAGACGAAAGCTTAAAGGACAGGGCAGGCTACAAGCAGTTTGAATATATTTCAGATGAACTTCCCGACATATTTGCAATGTCAGATTTTGTCGTGTCAAGAGCAGGCTCAAATGCAATATGTGAATTTCTAGCCCTTCACAAGCCAATGCTTTTGATACCTTTAGGCAAAAATGCCAGCAGAGGGGATCAGATATTAAATGCACAGAGCTTTAAAAAACAGGGATTTGCAGAAGTCATTGACGAAGAAAAGATGACAAAGGGCAGTCTTTTTGATGCAATAAACAAGGTATATGACAACAGAGAAACATATATTGAAAACATGAAAAACTCAAAAGCATCGGAAGGTAATAAAGCAGTTATAGAAATCATAAAAGCTGCCACAAAATAAATAATATAAAAACGGAGGAAAAACAAATGAAAAAATTATTATCATTAATTGCCGCTGCAATGGTTATGACAACAGCCGTATCTGCGGCAGAAGGTGTAAATGTCACAGTAAACGGAGTTGCAGTTGACACTCAGGGAGTTATAGTTGACGGCAGAACAATGGTGCCTGTAAGAGGTGTATTTGAACAGATAGGCTACACTGTAGAGTGGGATGCAAACACAAAGACAGCCACCCTTACAAAAGGCTCAGATACAGTTGAAATGACTCAGGGAAATATGTACTTTACATATAACGGCACACAGATAACACCAGATGTGCCGCAGCAGATAATAAACGGCAGCTTTATGCTCCCCTTAAGAGCAGTAGGTGAAGCTATAAATGCCGATGTAGAGTGGGATGCAGACACAAAGACAGCTTCACTGACCGTAAGCACAGGCTTAAAGGTTGCAGATACCTTAAACCTTGACGAACTTGCAAACAAATAATAAAAACAACATCAAATCATCATGCTGGGGGAGTTTTTTACTGAGACGGCAATCTGCCGAACCCTTATTACTTGATCCGGGTAATACCGGCGTAAGGAAGCAGTGACAGATTTTAAACCGTCCTCCCCTGCATGTATAGAAGGAGGACTTTTAAATGTCAAAATTTTTTGCTTTTCCCACAGTAAACAGCTGGGATGAAAATGTATTTCAGCTTACACCTGCAGGTATAATAACCGTAGTGGTATTGATTGCCCTGCTTATTGTACTGGCTCTTATATTGCAGCCAAAGGAAGTAAAAAGCAGAGCCTTTTCAACAAAACAGCTTGTGTTTTCCGCAATAGCAATGGCACTTGCTCTGGTTACGTCAATGATAAAGCTTTTTGAACTGCCTCTCGGCGGCTCTGTTACACTTTTAAGTATGCTTTTCATTGTACTTATAGGCTACTGGTACGGACCAAAAGCAGGTCTGATGACAGGCTTTGCTTACGGACTTTTACAGTTTATAATCGAGCCTGTTTTTTACACAATACCACAGCTTATTGTGGACTACCCTCTTGCTTTCGGTGCTCTGGGACTTTCAGGTTTCTTTTCAAACAGAAAGCACGGCTTACAGCTTGGCTATATAGCAGGAATACTGGGCAGACTTGTATTTGCATGGTTATCGGGAGTTATATTCTTTGCTTCCTATGCCTCATCTTATAATATGAGTGCTCCTGTGTATTCACTTGTATATAACGGCTCTTATATCTTAGCGGAAGGGATAATCACACTTATCATAATATCAATACCTTCCGTATCAAAGGCACTTGCTCATGTAAAACAACTTGCAAGAAACAATATGTAATAATTTCGGCTGTCATACACTGACAGCCGAAATTATTTGCAGTAAGGAGTGAGGAGTTAAAGTAACCCCTTTTGCATGGTCGAGGATCGCCCAAGCAGCCAAGGCTCCCTTGCCTAAAGGGAGCTGTCAGCCGAAGGCTGACTGAGGGATTCCTGCTTTGCAATATCGCCTAGGCAACTAAAAATAAATCTTTCGTTACAATTTCATTGCTCACCTGCAATTTAGCAGTAACCCCTTTGTAGGGGCGATCAGCACTTTCGCCTGCTGCGAAAGCCAGCCTGCGGCTGTCCGATAAATCTTTCGGTGCAATTCATTACCCGCCCTCAGTTTGAAACATATATTATCAAGATTCGGAGGTTTAATATGAATAAAAAACAAAAAGCAATACTATACATCATACTTTCAGCTTTTTTCTTTGCCCTTATGAACTGCTTTGTAAGGCTTTCGGGAGATCTGCCAACAGTGCAGAAAAGCTTTTTCAGAAACTTTATAGCAATGCTTGTTGCAGCCTTTATACTTTTTAAAGACGGCACAGGCTTGGACTACCACAAAAGGGATATTCCGCTTTTAATAGTCCGCTCTGTTATGGGCACAATAGGTATACTGGGTAATTTCTATGCAGTAGACAAGCTCAATTTGTCAGACGCATCAATGCTCAACAAGCTTTCTCCCTTTTTTACAATTATATTTTCAATAATATTTTTAAAGGAAAAGCCGAAACTTATTCAGTATATCGGAACAATTTTAGCTTTCATAGGCAGTCTTTTCATAATAAAGCCGACACTTAACTTTACGGAAGTATTCCCTGCCCTTGCTGGAGCACTTGGCGGAATGGGAGCAGGTGCAGCCTACACAGCAGTAAGAGCCCTTGGACAGCGTGGAGTTAAAGGTCCTTTGATAGTATTTTTCTTTTCGGCATTCAGTTGTATAGTAGTTTTACCTGCCGTGATTGCAGGATACCGGCATATGGAGCTTTGGCAGATAGGTTCTCTTCTCCTTGCGGGAATAGCAGCGGCAGGAGGACAGTTTACAATTACCGCAGCTTACTCAAACGCACCTGCAAAGGAAATTTCTATTTTTGACTATACACAGATAATATTTTCAGCCCTTTTGGGATTCTTCCTTTTTGACCAGATACCCGATATATACAGCTTTGCAGGCTATGTAATAATATGCGGAGCATCTGCGGCACTCTTTATATACAATAAAAATCAAGACTGAAAATAAGCGGAGTTTTCCACAAAACAGCTTTGTTTCAGATTTTTAATTATATTGTAATATACCAAAGGCAGATTTTTTGGTATAATTATAGTTAGCGTAAAATTATAATTATAGGAGAGTGAATTGAATATGAAAAAACTGACTGCAAGGCTTGCTATGGCGGCTGCCTTTACAGTTGCGTTGACTACAACGGTTTTCGCAGTAAATTCATTGGCGAGGACTATAAAAGGCACAACAAACGCCTATACAACTACGACCACCACTGAAGCCACTACAGAGGAAGTTACGGAAGAGGCAACAGAAGCAACAACATTTCAGTCTGTGTCAGCTACCACAAGAGGTGTAAAAAACAAGAATACTACCACAACTACAACAGAAGCCACTACAGAGGAAGAAACAGAAACTACCACAGAGTTTGATATGAGTATATACGAAGGCAGTGCAGAGATCACTACGATCGACGTGCCGGAATACAGCGACAATCCTGTGGATGAAAACGGCAACCCTCTTACGGGAAATGCCCTTGATGCTTACAACGTAGTTAAAAACACATACAAGGACAAGTGGAAGGCAATAACAGAGCCTGAAATAAAGGAAGAAGTTATATATAACGACGCCGACAGAACAGTAAAGGAAAAAACATTCACATTTATAAATAACGATGTTTTCAATATAAAGAGATATACATTCAACACAACAAAAGAAGAAAGATACAGCGAAACGATCACACTGCCCGGCTCTACATTTGAGATGAGATATGTATCACCCGAAACAGGTGAATGGTATATGTCACAGAATCCAACAAATGTTGAAAAGCAGACATTGTATATTGATACGGATCAGGCTCACCTGATATTAAGTATTCCTTCTGTTTACACAAACAATAAGTTTGAGTACAACACACTTGAATATAACCCGGAACTGGAAGAGCCTGTAACTATATCGGTTAATCCCGATAATACGGTTACAATAACTTATACTTTCCCTCATGATACAAATTATATTGGGGAAATATGGTACCTGCTTTCAACAGAGCACGCTCTTGCCGACTGGAACAACATTAATCACTTTAATGTACTTAATAACGAGCTTGCAAACGGAAGACGTTTTTCATGGGACGGTTATTATTTCACTATCCCATCAAACTATATACCATATACAGAAACCACACTTTACAGACATCCTTCAAACTATGTGGGAGCAAGCATGACAAAATACGGCGACTTCCTTGCAGCCTATGATCTTGGCTATGTGTTCACATACACATGTATGCAGAATCAGAATGACAAGGGTTACTGGGCAACAGGTCCCAAGTCAGGCTGGCTTTCAGAGGATTTTAATATAGGTGCAGGATTTTATGACACAAGATTTAACACAGACTTTGCCGTAAATCTTTTAAATGCCTATAAGAGATATAACAACGACGAATTCTTAATGGCTTTATGCCTGTATGCAGAGTACTTTATTGACCATGCCGAAAACAATCACTATGACACAAAGAACGGCGGCTGGCTTGTTGAAGACTATGGTTATGACTATGACCATTACAGAACTCATGTATCACTTAATCACCAGCTTGCAGAGCTTAACCTGCTTTATTCTCTCTATCAGACAACAAGAGAAGAAAAGTATAAGGAACTGGCTGACAAAATGCTCCTTGCAGTAGAGGACACAAGAGATCAGTGGGTACTTGCAAACAACAATCTTAACTATGCCCTTTACTATATGGCAGGAACAAACGCAATGGTTGACTATCCATACCTTACTTACAATGACCTTTTTGAAACACAGTCACTTTACAAGACAATTTACGGTAAGGAAAATGACGTTATAAAATATCTTATGGACTGCAAAATGGAATGGATGCTTGCCAACAACGTAACAGGATACAGAACAGAATAGGAGCCGATACAAAATGTCAGATAAAAGCAGAAATTCAACCAGAAGATTAGTATTGACAGCAATACTGGGAGCAATAAGCACATTGCTTATGATTTTGGAATTTCCTATGCCCCTTATCCCGCCTTTTGTTAAAATGGACTTTTCTGAACTTCCAGTAATATTAGGCGGATTTATAATGGGACCTGTTGACGGAACCCTTATCGCTGTTATTAAGGTGGTTTTAAACCTTCTTATAAACGGAACAACAACAGCAGGCATAGGAGAGCTTGCAAACCTTATATACAGCTTAGGCTATATGCTCCCTGCAGTTTTTATATACCATAAAATAAAAACAAAAAAAGGAGCTGTCATAAGTCTTGTAACAGGTACCATAATCACAAGCATAATTGCAGTAATTATGAACATTGTTGTTATTTTCCCCGTGTATGCAAAGCTTATGGGGCTTGACCTTACGGAAATAGTGAGTATGTGCGCAAGTGTAAACCCCTATGTAAAGGATATGGTAAGCCTTATGATATTCTCAATGCTTCCATTTAATTTATTTAAATACGGAGTAACATCTGTAATTACATTTATACTTTACAAAAAACTGAGCCATTTTATAAGAAATTACATAGACTGATACATATTAAAAGGACTGTTTTTAACAAACAGTCCTTTTAAATATAAATTTATTTATCGTTTAAATTTATACATTCTTTTATTTTTTCCATATCCTCCTTATATTCATCTTTAAGCTTTAATGCAAAGTATATTCCCGACATAAATCCCTTTATTTCATTTGCAAGCATAGTTTCCGTACATGACTCTATCACTTCGTCATAAATATCGAACGGTATATCTATTTCATCACTTAATTCATCTATAAAATTCAAGCAATCCTTTTCCGCCTCAGGCACCATTTTGAAAACACGATCGGTCTCATATCCCGTTTCCAGAAAATCATATATCATTCCGATCAGACTTCCATATGAATACATGATATTCCTCCTTTACATTAATATTAACCTTCTACAATCCCAAAGCGCCTTATCACCTCTATAAAATCATCGCCCATTTCTTTTTCCATTTTTAATATAAAATAAATTCCTGTTAAAAATCCCTTTGCTTCGTCGCCTAACATAGCTTCGTCACACTTTTCCACAAGCTCCTCAAACCGTTCTTGGGATATGTATCTCCCCTTAAGTAATTTTTTAAGGTCTCCTTTAAATCTCTTTTCAAATTTCAAATCGTTTTTACATTTCGGAAGCTTACCAAGCTTTTCTAATTTGCTGTAAATTTCGATGATAGTTTTTTCATAAGAGTACATAAAAATCATTCCTTTCTAAATATTTTCATCATTTAACATTCTGTGAATGTCATCGTTTTGTGCGTTTTGTGCATAATTATATATATAACTAATATTAGAAGTTAATCAGGAGTGTATTATGTTTATAAATAAAGCAAATGACGGTAAAAATAACATATGTGGCAAAAATGTTGCACGATTAAGAAAAGAGCTAAATATATCTCAAAGAGCACTTGCTGATAAACTTCAAATTTTAGGAATTGATATAGATAAAAATGCTATACAAAGAATAGAAGCAGGCAAAAGATTTGTTACTGATATTGAATTAAAGGCTCTTTCCTCTCTATTTAATGTATCAATGGAAAAATTGACAGAATAATATATCAACAAAAATTTTTTATTCCATATATTTTTATATGGATTTTTTTATTTTCCACATTTTCAATTTTTAACAGTTCATTCCATTTTAATAAATTTATTTGTTAATTTATAAATATTTTAATTCGACATTCAGTGAATGTCAACTTTTACTTTATTTTATCACATAATTAAACAAATAACAAGCACTAAATGTCAAAAAGGAAGATTTATTATGTTTAAAAATAAAGCAAAAAATGGAAAAAATAACATTTGTGGTAAAAATATTGCCCTTATAAGAACAAATTCTGATTATTCCCAAAATGATATTGCTAATAAACTTCAGCTCATAGGTATAGATTTAGATAAAAACGCTGTACAAAGAATTGAAAGCGGAGAAAGATTTGTTACGGATATTGAATTAAAAGCTCTCGCTGAAATATTTAACACAACAACAGAAGAACTTCTAAAATAAATTCCTGTTTATCTACTGACACTTGCAGATAACTAAAAGCCTCCCTTGCCCAAAGGGAGGTGGCTGTGCCATAGGCACAGACGGAGGGATTCCCTTAAATTCCAATTTAATACTTTTATTTATTTTTTGACAAAATTTTTTAACTGAAAAAATTCTTATACCTCTTGACATACGGTACTAAATATAGTACTATAATATTAGGAGGTGAAAAAATGGCGGGCATAGAAAAAATTATCCAAAAAATGAAAAATCAACCTAATGGTATAAGAATGACAGAAGCAGATAAAGTACTTGAAGCCTATGGGTATAGATTTGACAGACAAAAAGGTTCCCACAGACAGTATATTAATTCGGAAGGTGATGTAATAACAATAAAATCTGAAAACCCATTGAAAAAAGTATATATAAAAGATATTTTAAACAGAATAGGAGAATAATTCTTCTGTTCAATCCTATGATATGCCTGCTGTTATTATATGCGAAGTATTGAAGAATATATGGCTTTACCTTATAATTTCATTATAAGCTATGTAAAAGATGAAAGCGGAAATTATTACTATGGTAAAGTTCTTGAACTTGATGGATGCCAGAGTACAGGCGATACAATTGATGAGCTTTATGAAAACCTTAGAGAAGCAATGGAAGGATATATTGAAACAAAACTGGAAAATGGTTTTGAGGTCCCTGAACCTGCTTCTGCTGAAAACTATAGCGGCAAATTTAATGTAAGACTTCCTAAAACTCTTCACCAAAGGCTTGCAATTGAAGCCGAAAGAGAAGGTGTTTCTCTTAATCAGTATGTAATATATAAGTTAGCACAGTAAATTTAATCACTCTTCTTAAAATAATTTAAATAAAGCTTTTCCAAAACATCAGTCATTCAGGCTGATGTTTTTATTTAAAAAATATCTCAGATATATTATGAATATGCAACCCCATCAAATGCTAACTGCCTTCAGTAACCTTTCTATTTCTTCAGGAACCTTTCTATTTCTTTTATATCTTGATTTTTGATAGCAAATATGCTATCATATATTTAAGGAATATCATATACTAATTTGAAGTACATTATGTTTAACATAGAATTTAAGGAGTAATTTTATGAAAACTTGGAATGACTACAAAAACCATGTAAAAGAAACCGATAGCAAGGCTTATATGGATATTCAGGAAAATGAGTGTCTTGCTAACATTATAAGCGCCTTAATAAAACAAAGAAATTCTCTTGGAATTTCTCAAAGAGAATTAGCTATTATGTGTAATATGCCACAATCATCTATAGCAAGGATCGAATCATTTAAAACAACTCCCAATATTGATACATTGCTAAAAATAATGAAACCTTTAGGTCTTAGCCTTAAAGTATCAGAAATTTAATTTTAAAACCTTTCCCTAAACATCAGTCATTTCGGCTGATGTTTTTATATACAAAAACACGGACTGAAACAATTTTCAGTCCGCATTTTTTTGTGATCAATACCCCAGCAATCTGGGCAGCCACAGTGATACTGCAGGCACAAATGTCACAAGCATAAGCACCCCAAGTATGACCGCATAATATGAAAGAAGAGGCTTTATTACCTTTTCTATCTTTGTCTTTGCAACTCTCACACCTACAAAAAGAATATTTCCCACAGGGGGAGTGATAGTACCTATACAGAGGTTAAAAACAAGCATTATACCAAACTGTATAGGGTCCATGCCAAGCTCCGTACACACAGGCAGAAATATAGGTGTAAAAATAAGGATAGCAGGTGTAATATCCATAAATGTGCCCACAAACAAAAGCACCACATTTATAATAAGAAGAATAATGATCCTGTTATTGCTTATACCCAGCAGAGCCGTTGATATAGCATTTGGAATACCGGTAAATGCCATTACCCACGCCATGATACTTGACACACCTATCAGGAACACAATTATCCCCGTTGTTTCGGCACTTGCCTTAAAAATATCATACAAATCCTTAAGCTTTATTGTCTTGTAAAAGAACAGAGAAAGCACAAGACTGTACACAACAGCCACAACAGACCCTTCCGTTGCAGTAAATATACCCTTTACTATTCCCCCTATTACAATAATAATGAGCAAAAGGCTTGGTATAGCGTCAAGTACGATTTTAAGAGCTTCCTTTTTGCTGTATCGTTCGCTGCTTTTGTATCCTCTTTTGCTTGCTATTACAAAAGCAACTATCATACAGGCAAGTCCCCACAATATACCCGGAACATAGCCTGCCATAAAAAGTGCTGCCACAGAGGTCCCGCCGCTTACAAGTGAAAATGTTATGAGAACATTGCTGGGAGGTATAAGAAGTCCAGTAGGTGCCGTTGCAATATTTACGGCAGCGGAATAATCTTTGCTGTAGCCTTCCTTTTCCTCAATGGGACCTATAATTGTACCCATAGCTGATGCAGCGGCAACACCAGAACCTGAAATAGAGCCGAAAAGCATATTTGCAAGAGTATTTGTGTGAGCAAGAGCGCCGGGGATCCTGCCCGTAAGGACCTTTGCAAAATTAATAAGCCTCATTGCAATACCGCCCTTGTTCATTATATTGCCTGCCAGTATGAAAAATGGAATAGCAATAAGTGTAAATACGGAAATTCCCGAAAAAGTTCTCTGTGCCCCCGTAAGGAGAGCCGCATCAATATTCAGCACAGGAAGAATTGCTACAATTGAAGAAATACCTATAGCTATTGATATAGGTGCCCCCATAAGCAGGATCACAAGAAGTACAACTGCAATAATCAAACCGCAGACTATAGCTGTGTTCATACTTTACCCCCTTTTAAAATACCAATAATATTTACGACCGAATAAAAGGCTGTTATAAAACCGCATAAAGGCACAACGGCGTATACATAAGACATAGGTATACCCAGAGAAGCCGTAACCTGTGTTGCGGTAAGCCTTGTTATTGCAATACCGCCGTATACAAGTACCACAAGGGCAAAGACAAGTACCAGTATTTCATTTATAACACTTACTATCCTTTTCTTATTTTCGGCAAGCTTGTCGTATAAAAATGTCATAGCCATATGCTCCCTCTTGCCGAAAACAAGGGATGCACTTAAAAGAGCAAGCCATGTAAATGAATAAGTGAGAAGTTCCTCGGACTTTGTACTTGGCGCATTAAACACATATCTTGTAATTATCTGATAAGCTCCCACAACTACAATAAAGGCAAATATGAATATACATATTATTTCAAGAGCTTTGTTGAAGTACTTCATTACATTGCTCATTATCCCACCTCCCTGTTTATTTCCTGTATTCTTTCATAAATAGGCTTAAGCTTTTCGTTTTCACTCACCATCTGGTTCTGCAGGTCAATGACCTTGCTTTTAAACTGCTCCACATCTACATCTGAAAAGTTCACACCCATAGCCTCTGCCTGTTTTTTAGCCTCTTCCACCTGCAAAAGCCATTCCTCTCTTTCCACTTCCGTACACAGTGCCGCAGCATCATCAAAGACCTGTCTTTCCTCATCACTTAAGCTGTCAAGGAACTTTACATTTCCTATAAGCATATCGGGCACCATCTGATGTCTGTCATATATATAGTACTTTGCAACTTCTCCGTGCTTGTTGTTTGTAAGAGCAAGCTCATTGTTTTCCGCTCCGTCAATAACACCCTGCTGTATGGCAGTGTAAACCTCACCGAATGACATTGGTGCGGCAGCGGCACCGAAAGCCTTGACCATATTTACATTTGAAGGGCTTTGCTGAACTCTCAGCTTAAGACCTTTTAAATCATCAGGGGAAGTAACAGGCTTAGTTGTATAAAAGTTTCTGGTTCCTGCATCAAGCCATGTTACAGCCTCAAAACCGGAGCTTTCGGTTGACTTGTAAAGATAGTCCCTTATCTGCGGGTCCTCCATAGCTGTGTAATAGGCCTCCGTGCTGTCAAAGAGATAAGGTATGCTGAATATTGAATATATATCGTCAAATGTTTCCAGATTTCCCGTACTGCACACAACAAAGTCAACAGCTCCCGTCTGTGTAAGCTCAATAGCCTTTACGGCAGCTCCCAGAAGCTCATTGGGGAATATCTGCACATCGTACTTGTCCCCCAGCCTTTCCTCAACATATTTTTCAAAGGCAAGAAGCCCTATATGGTCGGGATGAGTTTCACTCTGCCCGTGGGCAATTCTCACAATTCTCCTGCCCTCGTTCAACATACTGCATCCGTTCATATATATACAGCATATCAGAGCAAGAGAAATCAAAAGAGCTTTTCTGACATATTTATACATTTATTTAGCCTCCTGTTTAAATATCACTACAATATTTATTCCCTTAATATATTTAAAATATTACAACAGTTGGTCAAAAAATCAAAATAACCGGTTTTTTGCCAATTGATAACAGTTGATACACAATCTAATACATTTGACTTTTATACCTATGTGAGATATAATATTTATATATAAAAAAATTTTCATAAATTCTATCGGAGGAATATTATGTCGGCTTATATATTAGATAAATTGCTGGAACTGCAGGAAAAGAACGCTTATCCCCTTCATATGCCGGGGCACAAGCGAAACTTGGATTTTATGCCCTATGACTTCAGGACAATGGACATTACGGAAACAGGCGAGGTTGACAATCTCCATGATCCAAAAGATATTATTGCCCGTTCTCAGGAGGCAATGGCTGAACTTTTGGGGGCTGATGAAAGCTTTTATCTTGTAAACGGCGGTTCAAGCGGTACAGTTGCCGCAGTCCTTGGCTGCTGCAATCCCGGTGACTATGTCCTTGTTGCCTCAAACTGCCATAAAAGCGTATACCATGCCCTTGTCTTGTCAGGTGTCAGACCTGTATATATTTCACCTCAGATCACCGAAGAAAGTCTTTGCGGCGGCATAAGCATAAGAGATATGTTCAGAGCCTTTGATACATATGACATTAAGGCAATGATAATCACAAGCCCTACTTACGAAGGCTTTACCTGCGATGTAAAGACCATTGCAGACATAGTTCACAAGCATAACTCCGTGCTCATAGTTGATGAGTGTCACGGTGCCCACTTTGTTTTTTCCGACAAATTTCCCCACACAGCATTATCCGACGGAGCCGATGTCGTTGTAAACAGCTGGCACAAAACACTGCCCTGTCTTAATCAGGCAGCAGTATTAAGCATAAAGGCAGAACGTGTCGACAGACAGAGGATAAAAGAGGCTGTATCCATGATGAATACAACAAGCCCTTCCTATCCTATACTTGCATCAATTGATTTTGCAAGGCATATACTGACAACAGACAGAAACCTTTTTACAACATATATAGAAACAATAACAGAAGCAAGGCATGAACTTGCCCACTGCAAGGTCTTAAAGCTTGTAAATGACAGCATTAAGGGAGAACATGATATTTACGACATAGATATAAGTAAATTTACAATAATGGTAAGAGCTGAAATGACAGGAACGGAACTTGCTGAAATTCTCCTTAACAAGCACAATATACAGGTAGAAATGGCAGGACCTCACCACATTGTTGCCCTCACATCTGTTGCAGATGACCCCAGAGGTATCAAAAAATTTGTTAAGGCAATACGTGAAATAGACAAGAAACTTGAGCGTAAGTTTATTGAAAAGCTGCCTCTTTCATCACCTGCCGTACATGAGCCCGAAATGCTTCCGAGGGATGTATATTATGCCGAAAAGGAAAAAGTAGCTCTTGAAAATGCGGAAGGCAGAATACCTGCAAATATAATAATGCCTTATCCACCGGGAATACCGGTTGTGGCCTTAGGAGATAAAATTACAGCAGAACATATTTCACAGATCAAGGCACTTCAGGACCTTGATGTAAATATAATAGGAATAGAAGATAATGAGATCCTTGTTGTAAAAAATTAATTAATAATTAATAAAAACAAAATTTTTTGTATTTCCTCTTGCAAAAAAATTAAAATGTGTTATAATGTTTAGACATATCCGAAGCAAAGTCAAGTTTGTTTATAATTTGCACAGGATAAAATATTTCTTGTAGTTTATAAAAGTTAAGTAAACATTAACTCACTTAATAAACCGGGATTTAAAATTTTAACTGTCTATCAGTTTACAGGGGGTTGTTATTATGAATTTACCGATTTCTATAGAAGAACTTATTTACGCCGCTTTAATGGCATTTTGTATCACATGGTTTATAAGCAATACAATTAAGATAAGAAAGCTTATAAAAGCAACAACAATAAACGTAAACGGACCTAAAGATATAGCTTCTGTAATGGAGAGATGCTATACACTTTTCCCTCTTGACAAAATAGAATATCACGGCATAACATTCACAAGAGGAATGAAAGTCAAGATAACAACTACGGCAAATGCCGACTTTGAGGGTGAGTTTATCGGTGGAAATACCAAAAATATGGTTTGCATAAAGACCAGCAAGTATATAATAGCCCATAAACTCAGCAATATAATAAACATTACAAAGCTTTAAAATGAGATGAAAAAGGTATCCTTTTGGGATACCTTTTTTAATGGCAAAAATCTCTTTTGGTTCACAATAAAAGCGCAAGCATGTACAAAACATAGCTTACGCTTTTATTCGTCATCTTTTAAAAATTTGTAAGGGGAATATCAAATGAGGAGTTAGGAGTGAGGAGTTATAGTTACCTGAATACAACCACAATAACTTATCAATTAAATTCCAGTTTAACTCACTAACAAAACCCTCCCCCGAAACGCGAGCGTTTCTCCTCCTCCCTTACACGGGAGGCTCATATCAGCTGTTCAAAGCAATAC
>CAJFNV010000059.1 GCA_904395805.1 Candidatus Gallispira edinburgensis
TCATTGTATTTTCTATACTGCCGCCAATATCATTTACTGACATTCTAACCACCCCTCTCCAATAAAAAAAGAACAACCTTTCGATTGCTCTTTCTTAATAAAATTATTAATCTATCTTGTACATAAATGTTCTTTTGAACGTCATAAAATGTTCCCCATCCATTTCTATTAAAGATTTTTTACCATCCTTAAATTTGATAAGTACAACATATACATCATTCATAGGCTGTTCGTCTTTTATTTCATAACTTTCAACTGTCTTGCTGTTTAATGTAAGAGATTTAATTATTCCTATTCTTATTGTAGGTTCTAATGTATTCCCCAACTGCATAGCCATATAATCTCCATCTATAACAACATTTCTTCCTTTAGTGGCCATAATCACACCTCCATTTATAAATACTTTAAAATAATTATATCATATATATTGTATTTGTCAATATTTTCCATTTATTTTTTCTCTTTAAGCAGCTTTCTCTGTTTCGCCTTCAATTACTTTGCCATTCTATACTCAATATACTGCTTAATTTCTCACTGCTTACAACGCCCTTTTCAAGAGCACTTACCATTTCATTTGTTGCGCTTGTCTGTGCCTCCTGTCCTGTTCCTGCAATTGCAAACAGCTTATAACCCACAGGAACATTCACTCAAATTTATATAAATCATTTTACATTTTCTCTAACCATACGATTCCGAGGTCATTTCAAAATCCAGCTTTGTACCGGCAGAATAGCCGGACGACCGTAAGGTCGGCTTTCAGCCTTTGGCTGAAAGTACTGAATTGCTGAATTTTGAAATATTACCTCTGCCAAAACAAATGATGCATTACTTCTTCAAACTTCTCGACATATCTTTCTCATATTTATTAATACAGGCTATAACAAACCCTTTTTCCGCATCATTCATATTATAAAATTCAGAGGGAGCCCACCTGAACTTGACCACACAGTAACAGGCATAGCTTGCCAGCTGCTCTCCCTCCTCAATTAGTTTTTTGCCTCTTCGGCATATTCTCCTACGCTCTTGAATCCGTTTACTTCCAGAAGATACCCCAAAAGATTGTAATACTCTCCTGCATTGTCAAACATCAGTGTCACTAAGTCCTCAGCCTTTTTCACACCATAACTGTCCTGTAACTCTGCATTGTTTAAGTTCGGTTCCACAATAGAATTACACACAAATTTCTTGTTAAATAAAGTATTGTTAAACTTTGTCTTGCCCTTGTCAGCAAAATTAATTGACGTACACTCTTCTCTTATTCTCTCATACTCATCAATACTTAATTTTTTAAATACCCAAGGAATAGCCTTTCCATTCTCATCGGTAAACTTTTTTGTCGCAGCATATTCAAATGTAGATTTTTCATTGTCACTTTTTTTCAAAAAATTAGTAATATCCATTTTAATATCCTCCTAAAAATTTTTTCTTTTATTAATATTGATCCTGATATAACTTACCCTACAGATTTTAATATCTAAATACTTTTCTCACCTCTTTCCTTAATAAAATTGTCAGTTATATCTCTATAAAAAAAGAACAATCTTTCGATTGCTCTGTTTGATCAAACCCTGTTCATGGTTTAAATTCCCCTCTTCAATTTATAAAATCATACTTCAATTATCTGTATTCTTCCTTTAATTCTCTTTCTCTCCCACAATTCTTTCTATTTCCTCATCACTGCATCCGATTCCCTCAAGACAATCCTTCCTGTACTCAGAAATATTTTCAGCACTCTTTTCTCCGTTTTTAAGGGACTCTATAGCAATTTCCAAATGCTTTGTATCATTATCCTGTGTATACTCCTTAATATTTTCCGCAGCTATCCTGCACATTGTAATATATTCCTGACATGCATTATAATACTTTTCATTATGATCATTTCTTTCAAGTTCTGACACATATTCCCTCATACTATCTGCCTTAGTCTCAATTTCCACGGCAATTTTCTCCACACCTTCAAGCTCACTGTCTTCCGAATTTACAAGCTCATCTGTAAGAAAACCCATCGCTTCTTTTGTATCCTCGTAATACCCCCACACTTTACTCTCTTCCTCCAGCTTTTCGCTCTTAGTTACCTCCTGGTTTTCAATATTTTCGGCTGTATTTGAAAACACATATCCTCTGTCATATATATTAATACATATTTTAAGCGATATAAGTGTTATCAATAAGATGAAAATTATGGCTAAAAGCTTTTTATTAATTGCTGTAGCGTTTTTTCTTAATCTCTTCTCTTCTTCACTTATTGCATATTTATTAAAATTACATTTTGTGTTCCCTGTACCTAAAGCATATTCTTTTAAATCAAAATTTTCTTCAATAATATGCTTTATTGTCTCGCCTACCTTAACATAGGAAGATTTTCCGTCTGCAAACTCCATTTCAATATAATATGTATATTTTCTCGGAGCATCAATGTTGGCATATACTCTTCCCGTATCACCTGCTATATGCCCCCACATAAGCGAACTTATCATTGTCCCTATTAATTTAATATCTGATTCCTTTTTTACTATATTGCAGTATACAACATTTTCTTCATTTATGTATATTTTTTTACTCCCCGTTGTGATTTGCAACACTGCGTTATATTTTTTCTTTCTTAATACAGGACTTATAAAGCAATAAGCATAACTTCCTTTTATAACTATATCCTTCAAAATTTTAACACCTCACTTTACCTCATTATACCAACAGTAAAATGAGGTGTCAACTTTTTTATGCCCCTTCCGCTCCAGATGCAACCCTAGA
>CAJFNV010000060.1 GCA_904395805.1 Candidatus Gallispira edinburgensis
CAAGGTTCCTTGTTTCCTCTTCTTTACATTTAACTGCTATCTCATCTTTTTACTTTAAATATGCTTAACGCATATTTACTTGCTTACGCAAGTGAAGGCTGCGCCTTCAATCATTCAGCACTTTCGCCCTTGGCGAAAGCCACACATATTGAATCGGAAAGATTGATCCGACAAGACGAAGCCTTGCTTTTGACGCAGTCAAAAGTTCTGAACGGTGTGTCCGATAATTCTCTCGGTGCAATAAAGGCTCGATAAATCACCTCGGCTGAAAATCGGAGCATTGTAGGGGCGAGCATTGCTCGCCCGCAGTTCCCTGTTTCCTCTTCTCTGCCTTTAGCTGCTATCTCATCTTTTTGTTTCAAATGCAAATTCTTTGCATTTGTTTTGCTACGCAAAACGACACTACGTGTCAAAACAAAAAGACTCGATAACATCCCTCGCAGGGAAATGAAAGCGAGCTTTCATTTCTCCTGCTTTGGGATGTTACATGCTAACCCTGTCAGCTATTTCAGCCATTTTAGCCTCATTAAGTCTTGTATCTCCGCTTACTCTTGAATAGCTCAGATAACCGTTCATTCTCTCTATCTTAGTCAGATTACTGCTGCCGCACTTAGGGCACACATCCATATCAAGTTCCTGATGTCCGCAGTCATCGCAATATGAAAGGCTTAAGTTTACGCCCTCATAGAAGCCCATATCCATAGCTCTTTCAATAAGAGTAACAATTGCCTCCTTATTGTAGGAAATAGGATACTTAACATACTGTATCTTACCGCCGTTCATAAGGTTCCAGAATCTCTTTTCAAGGTTCTGCTTTTCTATAGGAGTAATATTTTCCTTAACATGACAGTGGAAACTGTTTGAAACATACTCTCTGTCTGAAACATTTGCAATTATTCCATACTTTCTTCTGAACTGCTTTACCTGAAGACCACAAAGGCTTTCAGCAGGTGTTCCGTAAATAGCATATAAAATGCCGTCCTCTTCCTTATACTTATTTATCTTGTCATTAATATATCTCATTACCTCTAAGGCAAACTGACCGTCCTCAACAAGGCTCTTCTGGTTATAAAGCTCCTGAAGCTCATTAAGAGCGGTAATACCAAAGCTTACGGTACATGACTTAAGAAGAGGCTTTATCTTGTCATTAGGCTTTAAGTGACCGCCGTAAAATCCGCCTTCACAGTAAGCAACAGGATTTGTTGACGCCTTCATTTCGCCTAAGTAATCAATAGTTTTCTTATGAAGATTTCTTATCATTTCAAGATAGTAGTCAAGAACTTCATAGAAATCTCTGCTTTCAGACCTTGCCTTTGCAAGTATCATAGGAAGATGTAAGCTTATAGCACCTAAATTAAATCTTCCCACAGTAATAGCCTTGTCATTTTCATCGGCAGGCTTCATTCCGCCTCTTTCAAACCAGAGTGAAAGGAAGGCTCTGCAGCCCATAGGGCTTATAACAACACCGTACTTTTTATAAGCCTCTGCAACATAGCTGTCACCTGAAAGGCTTAACCAGTCAGGATACATTGTCTTTGCTGAGCACTCAACACCTGCAAGGAAAACATCATGAAGTTCCTTACCCTCACCGTGAAGCTCCTTATCATAAAGGAAAACGATCTTAGGGAAAAGAACAGGCTTTTTATTCTCCTTCTTGCCCTGACCTCCCTTGTGAACATCAAGGGCAGTAATTGCAGCCATTTTACCGAATCTGTCCTTAGCAAGACCAAGTGTGATCGTAATAAAAGGATAGTCACCTCTTGAAGAACCAACGGAATTAAGCTTGTACTCAATACCCTGGAAGCCCTGTTCAAACTCACGTCTTACCTTTTTGCATGCAGTTTCGTCAATATACTTAAGGTCCTCAATTGAAAGCTCCTCAGTTCCTCTTATATCCTTAATATATGACTTTATCTCATTGCAGTACTTGTTATAGCTCTTTTCTGCATAAGGAGAAAGTATCTTATCTATCTCAGGCACTGTAAAGCCGCCGTACTGCTGGCTTGCAGTAGATAAAACAACATCCCCTATTACATCAAAGGCAACAGGAAGTGAATTAGGCTCATTATACCAGAGGTTACCCATTTCAAATCCGCCCTTAAGCACAGAACCCATGTCAAAAAGACAGCAGTTCATAGTATCACGTCTTGCAGACATATCATGTATGTAAATATATCCGTCCTTACAAGCCTGCTTTTCCTCTGTTGTAAGGAAGAACTTCTGATAAAGTTCCTTATTCAGATGATTGTATATAAGGCTTCTCTTTGTTGCCACAAGGGCAGAGTCGGTATTTGAATTTTCCTTGTCACCTATATACATAATGCTCTGTGCCTTCTGATACACATCATCAAGCATATGTACAAAATCCTTCTTATAATTACGATAATCCTTATAGCTCTTTGCAACCTTAGGCTCAATAGCCTCAAGAGCGCTTTCAACCAGATTATGCATTGTCTGGATAGGTATATTTTTAGCTCCGCTTTCATCTATATGTGATTCGACCCAGTCAACAACATCCTCATACTGTTCCTGGGTAAAGGCAAACATTACTCTATTTGCAGACTTTGTAATAGCTGCTATGATCTTTGTAGCATCAAAAGCTTCCAGAGTCCCGTCCTTTTTAATTATAAATACATCACTCATATCATTTTTCACCACCGACACCTCCTACTACATTTAGTGGTAACATATATTTTACACCCCTAAATCTAGTATGTCAACAACATACTCAAACAATTTTTGCACAAATAACACCCCTGATTTTTATACATTTTTTCCTCTTGACAATGAAAAAGCTTTAATTAAGCCATATTTGTTCTGTTACACAACTGTAACATTCTTTGTGCAATTTTACTATTGATTTTATGTTTTATTTGTTTAGTATGTAGTAAATTGCCTTGGAAAGTCCATCCTCATTAACATCATCGGTTACAAAATCTGCGTATTTTATCAGATTTTTACTTGAATTTCCCATTGCAACAGCCGTATTGGCAATTTTTAACATTTCAATGTCATTGTCACTGTCGCCTACTGCCGCCGTATCCTCTGCACTTCCTCCGAAATATTCAAGTATTTTTTCAATACCCCTTGCCTTTGTAACGTCTTTAATATTTATTTCACCGCCGTTGTTTCCGAACTCTTTTATGGTGCTGGGAATTATTGTATACCTGTCACCCAGCCTTTGCCTCATTTCATCAACGGTTATATCCGTATCATAGTATAATATTTTGTTTATTCCTTCAATACTGTCAAAGTTTTCAGTTCTTGTCATCAAATTGTAGAACATATCCGTCTTAACATCTCTTCCAAGACTTATAAACACATTCTTTAAAAACTCCTGTGTTTCGCCGCTGTTATAAACGGCTCTGTCCGTTTCAGCCGAAAACTTTATATTGTTTTCTTCAAGTATACTTATGATCCTGTCCGACTCTTCCTTAGTCATTGAAGTGTTTTCAATGACCTTTCCTTCAACCTCCACATAGCCTCCTGCGGCACCTATTATGCCGTCAAAGCCGGGAGCAAGATAAGCATCAAATATTTCACATCTTGACCTGCCTGTTGCAATAAACACCCTGTGCCCCTCCGCCCTTGCCTTTTTTATGGCAGCTGCGGCACTTTCGGGCACTTTTCCATGCCTGTCAATAAGTGTACCGTCTATGTCTATAAATATATATTTTCTCATCTGTTGTCTATCTTTTCGGGATAAAGGTCATGGTTAGCAAGTCTGTTCCATGCCACCTCTTCCCACTTGGTGCCTTTCTTACCATAATTACAGTAAGGGTCAATTGAAATTCCGCCTCTTGGCGTAAACTTTCCCCATACCTCAATATATTTAGGGTCCATAAGCTTTATCAGATCCTTCATTATAATATTCATACAGTCCTCATGGAAATCACCGTGATTTCTGAAACTGAACAAATAAAGCTTAAGGCTTTTGCTTTCAACCATTTTTTCACCTGGTACATAACTTATATATATCGTTGCAAAATCAGGCTGCCCGGTTATTGGACAAAGACTTGTAAACTCGGGACAGTTGAACTTTACAAAATAATCGTTTTCAGGGTGCTTGTTTATAAAAGTTTCAAGGACCTGGGGAGCATAATCACTTTTGTATTCCACACCCTTGCTCCCAAGCAATGTAACACTATCCATTTCTTCTTTGTTTCTGCTCATAATATTCCTCTCTTTCTGTCTGTTCAAAATCTGTATAATTATTCTTTTAGTATTTATATATCATGTTAAATCAACATAAAATTTTAAATTGCCCTATGCTTTAAACATTGTGATAAAGGTTCCTTCCGATCACGGCAAATATAAGCCCGCAAAAGCAATTTGTTAGTTCTCCGCATAATTTATAACAAGCACATCATTTTCCTGCAGCAGCGTATCTCCGTTAGGTATAAGCACATTTTCCCCTCTTTTGATCATGATCACAAGTCCGTCATCAAGCTTGACCTGAGAAAGATATTTTCCCGTCCACTTGTTCTTTTTATCAAGAACCATTTCCGTAAGAACAATTCCGTAGTCCTCACTAAGACCTCTTGCAGCAAGAACAATTGTGTCACCCACATTTATGACCGTATCCCCGTGAGGCACGATTTTCTCCTTATTCCTTATTAAAAGAACAATAAGAGTATTAGGCGGTATATCGATTTCCTTAAGGCTCTTTCCTTCCCAGATATGATTTTCATTGATGGAAAGCTGTATAAAGTTTATTTCAACTTCATCTGAATAGTCACTGAATGTCTTAAGTACATCTGCATTTTCATCTATCATATCAAACTTCTTTGAAAAGAAAGGAAGAAGAGTTCCCTGGAACCCAATTGAAAGGAGAACGATACACAGCACAATATTAAATATATTATTCTGCGTTGTTGCAGCACTTGTATATATCATAATTGCAAATACAATAGACGCCGCACCTCTCAGCCCTGCCCATGACACAAGGAGCTGCTGATTTAAGGGGCACTTAAAAGGAGTAAGTATTGCAAATACTGACAGCGGTCTTGCAATAAATGTAAGGAAGAGTGCTATAGCTACAGCAGGCACAATACTGTAGACCATCTGTGAAGGATATGACAATAATCCCAGAAGGAAGAATATAAGCACCTGCATAAGTCCCGTTACACCGTCAAAAAAGTTTACAAGGGATTTCTTGTTGTTTATCTGACTGTTTCCCAGAACAATACCTGCTATATAGACGCTTAAATATCCGTTTCCGCCAATAGCTGAAGGCACAGCATAGGCAAGTATAGCCATTGCAAGCACAAGTATAGCATCAAATCCCGCCGTTTCAAGGCTGATTTTCTTAACAAGCCACCTAGTAACAAAGGCAAACACGAATCCCAGTACAACACCGTATACGATCTGGGAGAATATCATGTATACAATAGCTCCGCCCTGAGCCTGCCCACCCATAACGGCAAGTATTATTGATGTAAGCATATATGAACATGGGTCGTTACTTCCGCTCTCCACCTCAAGAAGTGATGCTGTGTTATATTTAAGACCAAGCTTTTTGGACCTTAAAATAGAGAATACGGATGCCGCATCAGTTGAACTTATAACAGAGCCTATCAAAAGACTTTCAAGTATTTCGATTTTCAGTACAAAGTAACAGAACAATCCCACAATAAGAGCAGTTAATATTACTCCAAGAGAAGAGAGCATAACAGCCTTAACAGCTACAGGCTTTGCTTCACTCCACTTTGTACCGAAACCGCCGTAAAACATAATGAATATAAGAGCGGTCGAACAAATAGATTCCGCAATGTGATAGTCGCCGAAATCGATCTTAAATATTCCGTCAGCACCAAAAAGCATACCCAGCAAAATAAAGAATAAAAGCATAGGCACACCCAGCTTGCTTGATACTTTGTTGAATATAACACAAAGTATAATTATTAATGATGCAACAATTAATAAATTAACCATAGATTACCTCCTTATTTAATTAAATAATATTTTTGAAGAGAATAAACTATTACCTTTTAAAAATTCAGTAAATATAAATTCATTAAATTTTTAAAGGGTAATCAGTTTTATTCTTCCATAAATATATCATACCATATTAATAGGTTTTTTGCCAGTAAATTAATTAAGTATTATATACCAAATTCCAATAACAGTTATAGGCAAAAATTATATAAGACGCTGCTGACTTCTGTATCATAGATCTCTTTTATTTCATTTTTAAAATATTCTTTTATGAATAGCACTTATTTAAAATAAATTCCAATTTATATAAGTGAGGAGTTAGGAGTATTTCAAAATTCAGCTAGCTGAAATTTGAAGTGAGTGAGGAGTTTAAATTACCTTTCAAATCTGTAAAACAAAGGCTCCCTTGCCTAAAAAACATACATTATTTTGCAACTAACTAAGCCTCCCTTGCCTAAAGGGAGGTGGCTGTGCCGTAGGCA
>CAJFNV010000061.1 GCA_904395805.1 Candidatus Gallispira edinburgensis
GAGGGATTTTTTTTTCCTAACTACTTCAACTTAGCAAATGCTTGCATTTGCGGAGCATTGATTTTTCTTAAGTTGACAGTATTGCTTGCCTAAAGGGAGGATGAGAAACGCTTGCGTTTCGGGGGAGGGGTTTTTGCTCGCTCACTCAATAACAATGCTTAAGTTAAAAAATCAAAAAAGGCACCGCATATTCGCAGCACCTTTACAAAATATCTATAATATTTATTTCTTTGGCAGCTCAATTACAGGCTTATCCTTCTTAGCTCTGTAAAGCACAAACTTTCTGCCTATCACCTGTATGACCTCGGCTCTTGATCTTTCCCCGCACACATGTGCAACATCTCTCACATCTTCAAGGCAGTTGTCAAGAACTGTACACTTTATAAGCTCTCTTGCCTCTAAAGCCTCATTACAGCTTTCCACAACCTCGGGAGTAGCACCGTTTTTGCCTATAGATACAACAGGTTCGATTTTAGTAGCCATTTTTCTTAAAAACGCTCTCTGTTTACTTGTCATAAGCCTATCCTTTCATTAATGATAAAATTCAAATTCCAGATCATATATCTTAACTGTGTCGCCTTCCTCGATACCCTTTTCCTCAAGTGCAGCAATAATGCCCTTTTCTCTTAAATATCTCTGGAAAAAAGCAAAGCCCTTTTCTGTTTCAATGTTGGTATAGCCCATCATCTTTTCAACGCCTACACCTTCAACAACAAAGTAATGCTCGCCATACTGTTCAATTGTAAATGACTCATTTTCCTTTGTTTCTGCTTCAAGCTCGGCAAACTCGTCATAGTCCTCTTCAAATACAATATCCTCGGGATAATCCTTCAGAATATTTGCCACAGCAGAAAGCATTTCATCAAGTCCCGTATTTGTAGCTGCAGATATTGGGAATACCTTTACAGTATCGGACTCGTAGCGTTCCTTTATTTTTTCATAGTTTTCCTGAGCCTCGGGAATATCCATTTTGTTTACTGCAATAACGGTAGGTCTTTCTGAAAGGCCTTCCTTGTACTTTTCAAGCTCATCCTTTATTTTTTCTATGTTCTCGATAGGATCTGTACCCTCAAGTGCTGCACCGTCAACAACATGTATAAACACCTTAGTTCTTTCAACATGTCTTAAAAACTCATGTCCCAGACCAATTCCCTCGCTTGCGCCTTCAATAAGTCCCGGTATATCAGCTATAACAAAATCCTCTCCCCACTTGCTTCTTACCACACCAAGATTAGGAGTAAGGGTTGTAAAGTGGTAATTTGCAATTTTAGGATTGGCATTAGTTACCATTGAAAGAAGTGTTGATTTACCTACATTAGGGAAACCTATAAGTCCCACATCGGCAATAAGCTTAAGTTCAAGTATAACATCATATTCCTTTGATGTTCTTCCTCTCTCTGCATATCTGGGAGCCTGTCTTGTAGGTGTGGCAAAGTGCTGATTGCCCTTTCCGCCCTTGCCGCCTTTTATAAGTACCTTTTTTTCTCCCTTATGGCTCATATCCGCCATTATTTTATTTGTTGTTGCCTCTCTTATTACGGTACCTACGGGAACTTTTATTATAACATCGGCACCGTCTGCACCTGTACAGTTTCTCTTTCCGCCGTCAGCTCCCGGCGCAGCCTTAAACATTCTCTTGTATCTGAAATCCAGAAGAGTATTCATACCCTCGTCAGCCACAAATATAACATCGCCGCCCTTGCCGCCATCACCGCCGTCAGGACCACCGTTTGTAATATATTTTGCTCTGTAAAAACTTACGGCACCGTTTCCGCCGTTGCCGCCCTTTATATGAATTTTCGCTCTGTCTACAAACATTATTCCACTTCCTCTCCCCAAAAAGCCTTACTTCCATAGGTTATGCAGATTTATATTTTCCAATACAAAATTGCAAAATACAAATTTCCGTAACCTGCAGAAACCCAAACAAACTGCAAATCATTTTAAAAAAGACTGACCCAAGTCCTCAGGTCAGTCTACTTTTGTTAATTATTAATTACTCAGCTACAGGATAAACAGAAACCTGCTTCTTGTCCTTACCCTTTCTCTCGTACTTAACTCTTCCGTCAACAAGAGCGAATAATGTATCATTACCACCCTTACCTACGTTGACACCTGGATGAATCTTAGTACCTCTCTGAGTGTAAAGAATGTTGCCGGCCTTAACAACCTGACCGTCAGCTCTCTTAGCGCCTAATCTCTTTGATTCAGAGTCACGGCCGTTCTTAGTAGAACCAACACCCTTCTTATGAGCAAATAACTGAAGGTTAATTCTTAACATCACTTGCACCTCCTAATCGTAAACGACTATATCGTCCTTATAACTTTCTTCAATAGATTTGTATCCGAGAACAAGACTTTCCATCAAAAGCTCTGCCTTCCCTTCTCCGTCAAAGCTGGATACAGTAAGCACTGCATCTCCGCCCTCGGGAGCACACTCAAACTCAAAGTGAGCCGATGTAAACATCTCAATACTGTTACATGTATTCAAAAGCAGAATTGACACTGCGGAACACACTATAGGATCGCCATGATTTTCGACCTTGACTCCGCATATTTTGTTCTCATTATTTCTGATAACATTAATATTTATCATTAGCCATTAATCTTTTCAATCTTTAACTGTGTGAAAGGCTGTCTGTGTCCGTTCTTCTTATGGAAGCCCTTCTTTGGCTTGTACTTGTAAACGATAACCTTCTTAGCCTTACCGTCACCCATAACAGTAGCCTCAACTGTTGCAGCAGAAGCGTCAGCACCAAACTTGAAGCTGTCACCGTCACATACAGCTAAAACCTTATCAAAAGTATACTTTGAATCAGCCTCAACACCTAACTTTTCTACAGTGATGATGTCGCCTTCAGCTACCTTGTACTGCTTACCACCTGTTTCAATAATTGCGTACATTCCTTGTACACCTCCTTAAACAAAACTCGCCGAATATGGTGTGATAACTCATCTTTAAAACCTCTTCGTGCGGCATAACAAGGGTATTATACCACAGCACTCTTTCCTTGTCAACCAATTTTTCACTTTTTTCATAATTTTTTGACTTCTTTTACTATCTGTCTGTATTATACTTATTTAAATTCTACCCAAAGGTATTGTAAATGTTATACAAATATGTTATAGTTTAATCGGAAGCTGGTTATAGAGTGGTTTTCGCTTCCTTATTTTTTAATAAGGAGGTGACAGCTTATGAGTACATATGAAGTTTTATCTTTACTGACAGGTTTCGGAATGCTTATAATTGCAATTTTGGGTACAAAAAAATAACCACTCCCCGACCAAAGTTTGTGGTTATTTTTTCTAAATAACACTGAAGCGTAAGTCGCTCTGACCAGCTTCCTTTGTACTCCTATAATAACATAACCTCAAACAAATGTCAAGCACTTCAAAGTACTTTCACTATGTCAAAAATAAGAACTGTTTTATATGGTACTCATATTTAATTCAAAAATTAATCCCTTCTTCTTCCCACACCTATAATTGCAAGAAGTCTTAAAAGCTGCACAAGAGAAGCAGCGGCAGCAGCAACATATGTCATAGCAGCAGCACTTAACACCTTTCTTGCCCCTGCAACTTCACCCGTATCAAGGTAATTATAATCCTCAAGCATTCTCAGTGCTCTTGATGAAGCATTGAACTCAACAGGTAAAGTAATGATCTGGAAAGCAACCACAACAGCAAACAATATTGCACCTGCAAGAGCCAGTGAATAACTGTTTATCATAGCTCCGATCAATAATCCTATTATAAACAAGGGCATAGCGATCCTGCTGCTGAAATTAACAACAGGGAATATTGCAGACCTCAGCTTAAGAGGTGCATACCCCTTTGCATGCTGAACAGCATGTCCCGTTTCATGAGCCGCAACACCAAGGGCTGCTACACTCCTTGAATTATACACTGTATCAGACAGTCTTAAGACCTTCTTTACAGGGTCATAGTGGTCGGTAAGATTTCCTCTGACATGTTCTACCGTTACATCATAAATACCGTTCTGCTGCAAAAGCATTTTTGCAACATCTGCTCCCGTATAGCCTCTTGAATTTGCCACCTTTGAATATCTGTTGAATGTAGCTGTAACATTTCCCTGGGCTATCATACATACAACAGCCATCAATATAACTATCCAGAACCATCCGTCAAACCCGTATCCATAGTAATAATAAGGCATAAATTCATCCTCCTTTAACTTTTTTATTCATATACATAACTACATACGCTGATTTTTCCTAAATGTCTGATTTATTTCAAAATTTTCCCTTTTTCTATACTGTGACCTCTCATATAGTCGGCACAGTTCATTCTCTTGCCGCCCTTGACCTGTATTTCCTTTACCAATACGGCACCGTCGCCTGTTTTTACAACAAAACCCTTCTTTTTATCTGTTTCAAGAATTTCGCCGCTCTCACCTTCCGTGTATCCGTTTAAAATTTCCACATTGAATATTTTAATAACTTCATCATCATAATTAGTATATGCAGCAGGCACAGGATTAAAGCCTCTTACTTTATTTTTTATTTCCTTTGAGCTTTTACTCCAGTCAATAAGTCCCATTTCTCTTGTTATCATTGATGCATAGCAGGTCCGGGACTCATCCTGTTTTTCAGCACTCACATTTCCGTTTTCTATTAAATCAAGAGCCTCAATGAGAGCCTTTGCTCCTGCAGGAGCCATTTTGTCATGTAATGTTTCATAGGTATCTTCTGGGTCGATATCGATTTCCTTTTTAAGTATCATATCTCCCGAATCAAGAGCTTTTACCATATACATTATGGTAACTCCCGTTTTTTCTTCACCATTTATTATAGCCCACTGTATTGGAGCTGCACCTCTGTACTTGGGCAGTAGAGAACCGTGAACATTTATACAGCCGTACTTTGGTATATCAAGTATTTCCTGTGACAATATCTGACCATAGGCAACCACAACATAAACATCAGCTTCGATTCCCTTAAGAATTTCAACAAATTCTTCATTTTTTATTCTTTCAGGCTGATATACAGGTATGTTATTTTCCACTGCAACGACCTTTACAGGTGTGGTCTGTAATTTTTTTCCTCTGCCCTTTGGCTTGTCGGGCTGACTTACAACAGCCACAACATCATGTTTTTTTATAAGCTCTTCAAGAACGGGAACAGCAAAATCGGGAGTACCCATAAACAAAACTTTCATTTTATTCCTCCTCGTCCGTTTCCACATCCATAAGCTCGCCTTCTACCTTATCTGTATAGAGAATACCGTCAAGATGGTCGATTTCGTGGCAAAGTGCTCTTGCCATAAGCTCTTCACCTTCAACAGTTATATTCTGTCCTGTAATATCCACAGCATTTACCTTTGCATAATTAGGTCTTGTTACAACACCCATTTTGCCCGGCACAGAAAGACAGCCTTCATTTCCTGTCTGTTCGCCCCTTGTTTCAACAATTTCAGGATTTATAAGTATAACGGGACCCTCTCCTATGTCTATTACAACGATCCTCTTTAACATACCCACCTGAGGAGCCGCAAGTCCCACACCGTTTGCTTCGTACATTGTGTCAAGCATATCCTCAATGAGCTCTGTTATTTTAGGTGTGATCTCCTTTACAGGCTTGCTTATTTTTCTCAGTATAGGTTCATTTTCCTCTCTTATCATTCTTATTGCCATTTTTATAACCTCCTACATATAATTTGGATTTAAGTTCAGATGTATACTTATATTTTTTAAATTTACATTCTGTTTAAGCTTGTTAAGACAGAATAAAACATAATTTCTCAGTTTTTCTTCATTTTCGCACTTCACTATAAGCTGCCAGCGGTAATTATTGTTTATCTTTGATATTACCGCAGGTGAGGGACCCAGATGAGTAAACATATTGTTTTTATTGTAATGCTTCATCACATAGAGCAGATCACTTAAACACTGTTTAATGTACCCTTCATTTTCTCCAACAAACATAATTAAGAATATGTTTGTAAAAGGCGGATATACCATGCTTTTTCTGTATTCTATTTCCTGATTGTAAAATCCTGCGTAGTCATTCTTGGCAGCATAACGTATGCTGTAGTGCTCGGGAGAATAGGTCTGTATATAAACTTTTCCCTTCTTTTCTGCTCTCCCCGCTCTTCCTGCAACCTGTGACACAAGCTGATATGTAGTTTCTCCGCTCCTGTAATCTCCCAGATTAAGGGACAGATCAGCAGCAATTATTCCCACAAGAGTAACATTTTCAAAATCAAGACCTTTGGCTATCATCTGTGTACCTATCAGAATATCAGCCTTTCCCCTTCTGAATTCATCAAGTATAGCCTGATGGCTGTTTTTCCTCTGTGTAGTATCAAGATCCATTCTCAACACTCTTGCTTCGGGGAAATATTTGTTTACTTCCTGCTCGATTTTTTCTGTGCCCGTACCGAAATATTTAATATGCTTTGAACCGCAGCTTGGGCATACGGCAGGCACATTGACAGTTGCACCGCAGTAATGACAGCTCAGCTTGTTTATTCCCTTGTGGTATGTATAGCTTACATTGCAGTTTTTACATGTCATTACATAGCCGCACTCCCTGCAGCTTACAAATGTAGAATAACCTCTTCTGTTCAGAAACAGTATTGTCTGTTCTTTATTTTCAATATTATTTTTTATTGCCCTACTTAATTTTTCGCTGAATACGGAAAAATTCCTTTTTGCAAGTTCAGCTCTCATATCCACAATTTCAATATCGGGGAATGAATGGTTTACTCTGTTACTTAATATGCACAGATTATATTCACCCTTTTCAGCTTTGTAATAGCTTGTTACGGAAGGCGTTGCACTTCCCAGCACAACAGTACATTTATAGAGCTCACTTAGTTTTTTTGCAACTTCCCTTGCATCATACTTTGGTGAAAGCTGGTCCGACTTGTAGGTTGTTTCATGTTCCTCATCTATTATTATTATACCAAGATTTTCAAAAGGTGTAAAGACCGCAGAACGGGGACCTATCATTACAGAAATTTCGCCAAGCCTTGCCCTTGTCCACTGGTCATATCTTTCACCATCATTTAATCTTGAATGAGTGACCGAAACCTTATCACCGAATCTTGAAACAAATCTTTCAACAGTCTGCTGTGTAAGTGAAATTTCGGGCACAAGTACGATTGCAGATTTTCCCTCATTAAGAGCTTTTTCAATAGCCCTTAAATATATTTCCGTTTTTCCGCTTCCCGTAACACCGTGCACAAGTATAGGCTTTCCTGTAAAATTGTCCATTTCATTAAATATAGCATTACAGGCATTTTCCTGTTCTTCTGTAAGTGGGGGAGGTACTGTTTTCTTAACTGATGCCGTATTGAAATTCCCTCTGTATACCTGTTCATATACTCTTTTTATTATACCCTTTTTTATAAGAGCAGTTATGGGAGCATCATCGACCTCAAGAAAATTTTTGATATGGGACACAGGTATTTCATCACCATTTAAAAGCAGACTCAGGACATTCCTCTGCTTGGTGTCCTTTTTCATTACCTTTTCAATTTCTGCCTCAATATTGTCATTTTCATCATTTAAAACAACACAGGCAAAATTTTTTTCATTTACCCTTTTGGGAATAATACACTGAATACAGTTGCTTAAAGTGGTATAATACTTTTCCTGCATCCACTTTGCAAGTTCTATCCTCTTTGGGCTTATTATAGAATAGCTTTCGCAAATATCAGCTATATCCTTGATAAGGCTTTCATCAACATCGGCATTGTCTGAAAATCCCACAACATAGCCTTCTATTTTTCTGTTTCCCCTGCCGAAGGGCACCATGACCCTCATACCGATTTCAATGCTTCCCCTTAACCGAGCAGGTATTCTGTAATGAAAAATATGGTCAATATTCGAATGTGAAAGTGAAACAATGATCAAAGCATATTCCATTCAAAAATTCCTCCTCTCCGTTAAATTCCAGTTTATATGAGTGAGGAGTTAGGAGAGAGGAGTGAGGAGTTTAAATTACCTTTCAAATCTGCAAAACAAAGGCTCTCTTGCCTAAAAAACATACATTATTTTGCAACTAACTAAGCCTCCCTTGCCTAAAGGGCTGGTCGCATTGCTCTGCAATGCTGCTCGCCTAAGCAGCCAAGGAGGTGGCTGTGCCGTAGGCACAGACGGAGGGATTCCCCTAAATTCCTGTTTACCGAATTAACAAATAAATTAATTCCTAACTTACTTCAACTCCTCACTCCTCACTCCTAACTCCTCATTCCTAACTCTGTTAAATTCCGATTTACCTCACCAACAATCTGACAGCCGTTTTTTGTAGGGGCGATCAGCACTTTTGCCTATTCAGCACTTTCAGCCTTTTACTGAAAGTGCTGAATAGCTGTCAGCTCTGCTGACAGAGCTTTTGGGGAGCTGTCAATCTTTACACTCCTGACGTGGTTTTTCACTTCTCACTCTCATATCCTTTCACACCTTCATACTAAGAGATATCCTGTGCTTTTTAACATCAACTCCCAGCACCTTTACATCCACAATATCCCCAACACTTACAACCTCAAGGGGATGCTTTATATATCTGTCACATATTTCGGATATATGTACAAGACCGTCCTGATGAACACCAATATCCACAAACACGCCAAAGTCAATTACATTTCTGACTGTACCTTTAAGTACCATACCTTCCTTCAGATCCTCAATTGACAGTACATCGGATTTAAGTATAGGCTTAGGCATTTCATCTCTCGGGTCACGTCCCGGCTTTTCAAGCTCCTTAATAATATCCTGCAGTGTAGGCACACCTATTTTAAGCTCCTTAGCCATTTTTTCAAGATTTCCAACGGACTTTCCTATTTCCTTTATTCCGCCCTTTTTAATATCCCCGGCACTGAATCCGCACTTTTCAATAAGTGCTTCCGCCGCCTTGTAGCTTTCTGGATGCACTCCCGTATTGTCAAGGGCATTATCTCCGTCAGTAATTCTCAAAAAGCCTGCACACTGTTCAAAAGCCTTGGGTCCCAGCTTTGAAACCTTTAAAAGCTCCTTTCTGTTTTTAAACTTTCCGTTTTCCTCTCTGTAGGCAAGTATGTTTTTAGCTATTGAATTGTTTATGCCCGATACATAGGAAAGAAGTGAAGGAGAAGCAGTATTCAGGTCAACTCCCACACTGTTTACACAGCTTTCAACAACGCCGCCCAGAGCCTCACCAAGCCTTTTCTGGTTCATATCATGCTGATACTGTCCCACGCCTATGCTCTTAGGCTCAATTTTAACAAGCTCCGCAAGGGGGTCCTGTAATCTTCTTCCAAGACTTACAGCACTTCTCAGTGCAACATCAAAATCCGGGAATTCCTCTGAGCCAAGCTTTGACGCAGAATATACAGAGGCACCGGCCTCATTTACAATAATGTAGAGCACTTCCCTGTCAAGCTTTTTGATCAAGTTTACCACAAACATTTCCGTTTCTCTTGATGCTGTTCCGTTGCCTATTGCAATAATGTCCACATTGTGCTTTTCGATCATATTTTTTATGATTTTTTCAGCCTGCTCCACTTTGTTATGAGGGGGAACGGGATAAATGACTCCTGTATCAAGGACCTTTCCCGTACCGTCAACAACAGCCACCTTACAGCCTGTTCTGTAGCCCGGGTCAAGAGCAAGAACCACCTTATCCTTAATAGGCGGCTGCAATAAAAGCTGCTTTAAGTTTTCACCAAATACCTTTATTGCACTTTCCTCCGCCTTTTCGGTAATTTCATTTCTTATTTCTCTTTCAACGGCAGGAGCGATCAACCTCTTGTAGCTGTCCTCAATAGCTTCCTTTAAAATATTTTCCGTATATTTGTTATCCCTTATTATTTTATTTTCTACAGCCTTTAATATGTTTTGGGTAGGAGCTTCAAGCCTGACATTTAAAACCTTTTCCTTTTCACCCCTGTTTATTGCAAGGACTCTGTGTCCCGGTATCTTCTTTACAGGCTCGCTGTAGTCATAATACATTTCATATACGCTTTCAGCCTCTTCATCGGCTGCCTTTGTCACTATAAGTCCCTCATTAAATGTAAGCCTTCTTATGAGGGCTCTGTAATCGGCATCATCGGAAACCATTTCGGCAATAATATCCTTTGCACCCTCAATGGCATCTTCAATGGTATTGACTTCCTTTTCTGCATAAATATATTTTTCCGCAATTTTTTCAACAGGCTCCTTTGTAAGCTGCATCATTATTTCATTTGCCAGAGGCTCAAGACCTTTCTCCTTTGCAATAGTAGCCCTCGTTCTTCTCTTAGGTCTGAAAGGTCTGTATATATCATCGATCTCGGTTACAGTCACAGCCTTGTCAAGAGCCGCATTTATTTCATCTGTCAGCTTTTCCTGCTCTGCAATTAAATTTCTTACCTGCTCCCTTTTCTCATCAAGGTTTCTCAGGTAATTAAGTCTGTCATTTAACTCCCTTAATATAACATCGTCAAGGGAGCCTGTCATTTCCTTTCTGTATCTTGCTATAAAGGGGATAGTATTCCCCTCATCAATTAATTTTACCGTATTTTCAACCTGACCTGTTTTGATTTTAAATTCATCTGCCAGAGTTTTTATAATATCCATATTCTTTCTCCTTAATCAAAGTCCTATGTAATAAGGGCATATATCCTCATAGTGTCCGTCTTTCATTCTGAATCCTTTTGGTATGACTCCAAGCTGTTTAAAGCCTGTCTTTTCATAAAGCCGTCTTGCATATGTGTTTGATTTAACAACTGCATTAAACTGGAGAATACTAAAGCCCAGTTCCTTCCCCTGTTTAAGGGAATCTCTCACAAGCTTTTCTCCTATATGATGTCCCCTTATACTGCCGTCTACGGCATAGCTGGTATTGCATATGTGTCCGCACCTGCCCACATTGTTAGGGTGGAGAATATACAATCCAAGTATATCACCCTTTTCACTGACCGCAACACCGCAGAAAGTCTGGTTCTCAAAAAAGGCTTTCCCACTTACACCGTCAAGGAATTCTTCCTGAGGGAAAGCAACACCTTCTTCAACTACCTCATTCCATATTCTTATCATTTCATCAATATCTTCATTCCTGTATTTTCTTACACTTACTTCCATATTATTCTCCCATACTATTTTATGTCCACAAGGCTGGGGGTAACAATGCCATTCTCTATTTTGATTATGCCATAGCTGAATCTGCTTCCCCCTCTGGGATTTGTAGGACTTCCCGGATTCATTATTACCATACCGTCATAATATTCTATATCGGGTATATGAGTATGCCCGTACAGGCATACATCTGCACCAACCTCTGCTCCCCTGTAGCACAGCCTGTCCGTGCTCCAGTTTACGCCGTACATATCCCCGTGAGTAACAAAAAATCTTTTACCCCCTATAACGAATATGTTCTCATTGGGCACAGCAGAACCGCAGTCGCAGTTTCCTCTCACATTGTATACTCTTAAATCACTGTATCTGTGTCTTATTGCATCTGCATCTTCAACAACATCACCGCAGTGTATAACAGCATCAATTTTATCTCTTATATCATTTATGACCTTGTATACCCTGCTCAGATTTCTGTGGGTATCACTTATAACTAAAATTCTCATTCCATTTCCTCTAAAATCTTTCTGACTTCATCAAGAGCCTTTCCTCTGTGACTTATTTTATTTTTCTCTTCCATTGAAAGCTCCGCTGTAGTCTTTTTAAGCTCAGGCAGATAAAATATAGGGTCATAGCCAAAACCGTTTTCGCCTGCGATTTCATACCCTATTATGCCTTCGATCGTTCCTCTTACAACCTTTGTTTCCTTTCCCGGGCAGGCAACAGCCATAGCGCACACAAACCTTGCCGTTCTCTTATCCTCTGGCACCCCTTCAAGCTGTTCAAGTATTTTTCTGTTTTTGTAGTCATAAGGCGTATCATGTCCCAGATACCTTGCAGACAGTACCCCGGGAGCCTTGTCAAGATAATCTATCTCAAGACCCGAATCATCAGCCACTACGATCTGATTACATATATTCATTATAGCCTCAGCCTTTATAACTGCATTTTCTTCAAAGGTAGTGCCGTTTTCCTCAACATCAATGTCTATGGCCTCTTCTTCCATACTCTTAACATCGTAGTCCGGAAGCTTGGCTCTTATTTCCTTCATTTTACCCATATTTTTAGTAGCAAATACAATAGTTTTCATTTTGACCCTCCATTACACATTATTTATAAATTATACCACAATTCCCACATAGTTTACAACATATTGCTTGATCTTTTAAACAAATCCGAACTGAGGTCAGTTCTCTGTTTTAAGTATTCAGCTTCAATTTCAGACTGAAAAACTATTTACATATATTGATTGCCGATATGTAATTATTATATATTCAACTGAAGGTTGAGCTTTATTGTTACCAAAATATTGATTATCAGGTTATTATATAAAAATTGCAGCTTGCCCTTCCTCAGATAGAAGGCAATTTTTTTCAAATTTATGCATGCAAATTTAAGCTTGACCCATTTGCTTGCTTGAGCCAAACCTTTTACTCATCCATTTCTGTTATCGGGAATATTTCCAAACACAAGTGTTCCCAATTTTCACATTTCAGAGTTTCTTATAAAAAGTAAGGATCCTGCAATCAGCTTGATTACAGGACCCTTACTTTTTATAAACAACAGATTTTAATCAATGACCTTCGGGTTATGAGAGAGTAAGCTCTGTTTTTTACTATTTGCACTTCCTTGAAAGCCGCTTAAATAGCTACTTTCTGATTTCATCCTTTTTGTCGTTTTTCATTGATTTGCACCTATTTTAACCAAAATGTTCCCAATACTGTTCCCTTATATATTAAAACGTTTATTTCTCTCTGTCTTTATTATATCCTATTCTCCTTAAAATTTCAATCCTCCGTAAGTCTTTTTAGAATATCGTCATATACTTTCAACGCAATCAATACTTTATGATATGTCCATTGACTCCTTTGTTATAAAAATAATATTAAATAAAATTACTATATTTAATGAGTTTCATAAAAACGAGCAATAATTCATTTCTCTATTAACTTATTATATCACCATCATACACAAAGTCTATAATTAATGATATATTCATTGTGTCTAAACTTTGTTTAAGATCAGAGATATGTATTAAAAAATTTATAGAATAAATATCATTCCATGATTTAACTATAGTTTTTCTGTTCTCATAAATCAAAACTAAATGAAATTCGTTAGGTTCAATCATGGTTTTATTGGGTAATTTAACTTTACCATGTCCATTTTGTATTTTGGACAAAGTAAGAGCTGCCTGATCTATTGCATATGCAAAATCTGAGGGTTGACCAATTTTAACAAAATACATTGACTTTCCAAGTATCAAATCACAAACCTCATATTTATATCTATTATTTGCATCTTCATCAATAGGAACAGTTTCTGGATGAATAACTTTAGCTCCTAAATAATTTGCTAATTTTATGTTATAATATGTTTCATATTGTATATAATTCTGACTAACATATATAGAGTTATTTTCATTTGCAAATTTTAATAAATCTGTTTTACTATATACCCATTCATCATCTGTATGGTTTATAAACTTTACTTTGCTAACATCTCTCATTACCTGTTCAAGATATGCATTATTAAAAGAACACCATTTACTACCTCTTAAACAAAAATTGTCATCTGTAACAAATTCTAAATATTCTGTTAATGGTTTATAATTCGTCCACTGATCATTACCATATTCAACTGATAATTTTATATTTTTTATATCTTTATAAATATCTATTTCTTTATCTTTAATAAATTCTTTAATCGCAATTATTGAAAGTTCTCCATCATATTTTTTATATTTATGGTTACATGAAAGCTTAAATCTAATCGAATCATTTTGAACTAATTTTGTTCCAACCAAATAAAAGGATGGCACATTTACAAGTTCCCCACTCTGATCATCGCTATTATATTCATCTATTGCTTTTGAAAGTTTCTTATATAAGCTCTCAATTTTATCATAATCTGTATCATTGTTTAAAGGAATTAGCCTAGGTAAACTTACAATATCATTATTATTAAGTACATCATCAATCAACTTAAGTTTTTTACCTATTTCTAAAGGACCTTCTTTCCATTTGAATTGAGCAGATATTCCACAATTTATTGATTCTCCCCATTCATTTTCATTAATACTTTTCCCTTTAATATATGTAGGTATTTCTCCACCTCTATATA
The DNA here is from genome assembly GCA_904395805.1 of Candidatus Gallispira edinburgensis. Taxonomy (GTDB): domain Bacteria; phylum Bacillota; class Clostridia; order Lachnospirales; family CAG-274; genus Gallispira; species Gallispira edinburgensis. The sequence goes on from CAJFNV010000061.1 coordinate 14,180, forward strand.
CTAAATTTGAACCCCTTAAATAGTCTATGTGTGTTTTACTAAGTTTGCCACCATGTGAAACATTTTGCTGAGCCTTAATACTATTAAGATCTACTAAACGTTCAGCTATTTTAATACCAAAATTATAATCACAATAATTACTTAAATAAAAATGTGCATTACCATATGATATTACATAACATGAGGTGTCACTTTTGCATATTAATACAGCACCATATATTTTTAAATCTTGAATTAAATCTTCTTCAGAACATTTTGATAACAATTGCACCCATGGAGTTCCTCTATGATTGTCTTTATCGCAAAACATAAGACTAAATGAAAATCCTTCTGCATCACGTATTAATTCATCCCTCAACTTAAGCTCTCTAAAATAACGTTCTTCCAAAAATTCTTTAAATACATCTACATTATCTACAGATATCTTATATATATTATAATCATAAGTTGGTTGTCTATTTGTATTTTTCAATATATTTTCCTCCCTCTACATACTCACTTTAAACCCTCAATTTTTTTGCTATTACATATCCTACTAACTAAAATAAACCATTTACCTTATATCATTTCAACAAATATCCTTCATATTTTAATTCTTGCTTTGAAACTTCTGTAATTTAGTCTATTGTATACTATATAATTCAACCGATTTGAATATCAATATAAAAAATATATTATTTAGTTTATGAAATATATTTAAACTTTTGCAAATTAATCAAATTCTATCTCTTCTTCGGCTTTATTATACAAATCTAACTGATTGTCAATATCAATCCTATTTACAAGCCAACCTCTAACCATACACGTTTTTATAAAATCATCTATTCGATTAATACCGTTCATCTCCCTTAGAGTTACAACAACGCCAAATTGAAGTCCCTTTCCTGCTTTCATTTCAAGCCTTTCTTTAGTCTTAATACTTAACCCCCACATACCCGAATTATAAACTTTTCTTGGTCTAGCTTTATCTTTAATTGTTTCGTTAATATGCTTCACATTATCCCATTTACGATACATTTTTCGTGCCGCTTCTTCATATATAGAAATAGCACCATCATCACCTTGTTTATTGCAATCAATCGATTTTATATTCGCTTTACCATCTTTTTCAATAATACGCCCAAAATGAATATCCATTTCTGTACTAGTATAGTCCACACCTTGGTTACGGTTGCACTTAGGAAAATATACTAGAGTTGCTTTTGCAAAGTAAGGAAAGGCATTCATATGTTTTGGTACCGGTATATTATATGTATAAGTTTCATATTCATCTATTGTTCCATTCATAATAAAACGGATTTCATCATCTCTTGAATGTAAAATATCCTCGATTCTAATGGGTACTACTCCATAACCTACACTAAATGAGCAATCATCCTTACGTTTCCATCCAGCAGCAGAATCAACTATTAATGCTTTTGAAACTTCACGGCTCATACCCATTATATATATAAGATATGCCATTTTTCTAGTAATCCAAGGAGCCGCAAAAGAAGTACCTGTAACATATGCCTTTCCATCTGGTTCACATACTATTAATTTTTCAGGACCATCTCCACCATAATAACTTATATCTGGCTTATGAAAAAAAGACAACACTGGTCCAACTCTTGTATAAGATGCTGGTTTGCCACTAAAATCAACAGAATTTACAACTATTGAATTCAAAGAATCAGCTGGAGCTCCTATCTTAAATGTTGTTTTTTTATTCTTATTTTTATTTGTTCCTGCAACAACAAACACAACATCATATTCACTTTGAATTTTATCTAATTCAAAAGCTTCCGGTGATATAAAATTATCATTAATTTCCATAGCAGAACCTAATGACAAATTCCATACCTTAATATCTCTATTCTCAGATACAATATTCCTTATAAGTTTTAATATCGTAAATGAACTAAATTTTCCAGCTTTGGCTACACCAAAATGTCTTACTCTAAATCTACCACATCCATCATCTAACTTTGGATTAAGTGTTGGTCCATCTACAATTATCGATGAAACAGCTGTCCCATGTATACAATCTTCAGCATCTATTTCAAAATCTGATGACAATTCATTTTTATAATCAACCCATTCATGAAAATATACACTTTCATCAAATTGAGTATCAATGACACCAATAACTGGCTCATTATTAGGTTGAGGAATAGAAATAATTTCATTATCATCAATACTTACAATATCCTCACGAACAATATTAGAGAAATCACTTACCCCCATTGAAATTAAAAAGGGTGCTTTTTCTTGAATTAATTTAATTTCGTCTGGATTAAGCCTTAATGTTGTTTCATCTATCATTTTAGCATTAATCATATCTATCCCTAATTGACTTAACAATTTTGTTGTCTCAACACCTGTTTTATAGATAGTAATTATAGATTCTTCTTCTATTTTATCATTATCCATATTAACTTCAAATCTTTCAACATAATAAGAGTCAATAACAGTTCGGAAAAAATTAGTTTTGGATATATCTCCAAAATTATAATTAGACTTATTTAATTCTTCCATATCTTTATCAAATATCTCACCATTAAATTTTTTATATAGAATATCTCCAACTAAGTTTAATTTTTTAATTGAATTTTCAATCGCATCTAAACTCACGAAATATGTAAAAACATGTTTTTGTCTTAGTTTTTTACCATCATTTTCATATTCCCAAATAAATTTAGCTCCACGAATAGAGTCCGAAGGCGATTTACTTCCTTCTCCTAATAATATTTTTAATCTATTACTTTTTGCAACGACATGCTTATAACATACATTTACAAGTGCGCCATTTATGAGTTTCTGATTTTTCTCCCAGTAAATAAATATCTTTTCTAGCTGTTGTTTTAGATTTTCTATATGTTGTACTGTAACACTTGAACCTTTAGGTATATTAGTAAAACCAGGTTTAGATGTGTTTCCCCTTTTTTGAAATGTGCCCTTTAACTGTAATATATTATTCATCTTTTTCATTCTCCTTTAATTCTCGTGAAACACTACTTTTTGATTTCTGAGTTAATATTTCGATTTCTCTAATTGTAAACCTTTGTAGTTTTAATTTATTTAAATCTTCAGGTTTTTCACCACAAACCATACAATACAGCCTTCTAAAATAATCCATACCATCATTAGGACTACTAAAAGCAATGGCTGTTTTTATAATATTTTTTAATTCACCTGGATATGGGATTGGTGACATTAATTTCAGTATTTTTCTAAATAACCGTATGTCTTTATTAGCAAGTTTAAATTTTGACAAAAATTTATTTAACATTTCCTCTGCGATAGACATTAAATCCTCTTGCGTATATCTATTGAAATCAATTACTGAGTCAAAACGACGAATTAAGGCTCGGTCAAAGCATTTATATAAATTTGTTGTTGCAATCAACATAATTCTTTCATCTAAGTAGTCCATACCCTTCAGCATAGATGATGTAGCTCTTCCCATTTCGCGCAAATCATTAGAATTTGTTCTATCTAAAGCCATAGCATCAATTTCATCAAATAAAACTATAACTTTTTCAGGATGAACAAAACTATTTATTTCTCTAAACAATTCAGCAATATTTTTTTGTGTTTGTCCAAGCTTGCTATCAATTATTGCAGCAAAATCTACCATATATATTTCACGTTCTAATATTCGTGCTAACTGCTTTACTGCTTCAGTTTTTCCTGTTCCTGGAGATCCTTGAAATAAAAATTTATTGATTCCAACATTATGAGCTACTGCATTTACAATTCCTAATAAATCTTGCATAATTATATCTGGAAGCAACAACATTTCATCTTTTATATCTATTTTTTCAAATAATGCAGAAACATTTTCATTTATTTGAGGAACAAAAGTATTAGCATTTGACATTAATGCCATAATATATTCTGCTAATTGATGGTCACCAGAACTATCAAAACTATTTGCAATCTCATAGGCCTCATTTCTAAAACCTGCATCATTTTTTTCTGAATAGTATTTTATTAAATTAATTACATTTTTTTTCTTCATATTTTAGCACTCCTTAATACTTGTACTTACATAATATCATATTGGGACATTTTTGTCAATATTGGGACAAATTTTATAATTATTGTTTTTTTTGTAATATATGTACGTTTATAATTTTCAAAATAATTATATTTACAAATCATAAATGGTACAAATAAAAAATAAGTATAATGATATAAGCACACCAAGCAAAAAATCTAATCCGTTTCTATAGCAGAAGAATTAATTTCATAGTTTATATCATATTTTAATAAACATATCAAAACATAAACCGTACAATTTAAATATTTAAAATATATATTATAACTATGCATACATTAGGAATTACCTGATGATGTCTATTAGGAACATAGGAACATAGAAGGAGGTGAATTTACATCAAATGTTCCTGTATCACAAATATTAAACCCGGGAGGAAAACAAAATGGAAGAATCAAAATACATATGCTACATTTGCGGAGAAGAGCTGACAGACAGAAATGTCATTATATTTAACGGTGAATATTATTGCAGAGGCTGTCTTGAAGATATAACAGTCCACTGTAATCATTGCGGTACTCTTATATTAAGAGATGAGGCAATTTCCGACTCTCACTATACACTATGCCACGATTGCTACAACGAATACTACACCTGCTGTGAGGACTGCGGCAGGATAATATCAAACGACGACTGCTATTACATTGGTGAC
>CAJFNV010000062.1 GCA_904395805.1 Candidatus Gallispira edinburgensis
AAATTACACTACTCTCAAACTATCTATATTTCCTTTTTTACTCTTTATTTGTTTTACTACCCTCTTAAATTACACTACTCTCAAACTATAGCTTCTGCGTTTGCTTTTTCTCTTAAGTTTTACTACCCTCTTAAATTACACTACTCTCAAACAGTTGTAAACACTAAAACGTCATACTCTTTGTTTTACTACCCTCTTAAATTACACTACTCTCAAACAACACTTTCACCACAGCGGGGACAAACCGGGTTTTACTACCCTCTTAAATTACACTACTCTCAAACCTCAAATTTGAAAAAACGCCACTACACGCCGTTAATTAAAAGGATAGCTTAAGTCAAAGATATTGGTACTACGCCTTCGCCGCGTACTCATATCCTACGGTTTCTTACAGAAACCTATCAATTAATTGGGAACTTGTAACTCCCACTGAATTAATAAGTAAGTTTTCTCCGCCTATAGCAGCGGAGACCTTACTTATTTTAATAAATTATAAACCATTTACACACATAAATCAATATATTTCACACAGTTGTTCATCTACTATGATCCTTTTTTCAAAATTAAATTTATCATACTCAACATTATCTATTAATAATATATTTATATTATGTTTTATCATTGTTTCACAAAAGCATTCGACCTCCCTTCTGTTTACATAACTTCTGAAATTCACAAGAATATGAAGCTTACTTCCCTCAAGCTTTTCAACATTCATAATGTATTCCATAACTTTATCCGATAAAGTATCATACTCATCTTCAAATCGCATATCCATAACTTTCAGAAGAGCGGTAACATCAAAATCCTCATTATATTTTATATTAAAATCAAGCTCATTTACAATACTGTCCATATACCTGCACACATTGCTTTTGATCTCATACATTTCCCTATAAAGCTCAGGCTCCATAACTGCAGTCTTTATATTGTTGTACAGCTTGGTTATAAGTCTTTTACTGTTTATCTCAAATGGCACAAACTGAGTAATAAGTTCCGTACTTTTTGAAAAATCCATTATTTTATTATTTTCGGATAATACAAAACTCCCTTCTCTTCCATTTATCTGATCGTATATATCCTGTATTGCAGAGCGAAAAAAATCTCTGTTTTCTATGACAAGAGAGTTTACATAACCCTCCTCTGTAACTATCTGAAAATTCATCTGTGAATTTATAAGTTTCAAAATATCACCAGCCTCTCATCACTCTGCAGCACATCACTTTCATATTCTCCTGTAACAAATTCTATTTTTGAAAACTGTTTTTCTGTTATAGTAAGAATTTGCACAAGACCCTTTTCTGGTTTGTTTTTCCTTATGTTATTTACCATATTTGTTACAGCGGTCTGGTTTAAAACCATTTTGCAATATACAGACTCTTGCATCATTATAAATCCGCTTTTTATAAGATACTTTCTAAATCTTGTATACTCTCTCTTATTTTCAATTGTAACAACAGGCAGATCAAAAAATACTATTATTCTCATAAATCTGTAACTCATAACTCAAAAAATTTAATTAGTGAAATATCATTTTCACACAAGGCATCAAAAACACTTTTACAATATATCTTAATAGCATTCATCAGATATTGTCTTTCTGAATTTATAATAACTTCACTATTCAGAATACCTATCATATCATGCTTTTCATCGGAATTAAATTCACAGTACCCCCTTTCCTTTACCCTTCTGTCTGCAATTATTCTGAAAGGTTCCATAAGATCACAGCTTAAATTAAACTGATTGAACATATTGTCATGAAATAGTCCCAGCTGTGTCAAATATCCCCTTGCAGTCACTTCTCTGTTTATTGCAGACAAGATTATACTGTATCCGTAATTCAGGGCAGCGTTTATAGCATTATCCTTGCTTCGTGTAAAATCTTTGCCAAACAAGGCGTTAAAATAAACTTTGGCGGAATGCCCCTCTCTGTTTGTGGTATCATTAAATTCAATTTCAGAAATATATCCTTCAAGAATATCCGCTTCACTTAGTTTGTTAAGCTCCCTTAAAAAATCCGCCTGCTTTTCTATCTTTTCTCTTACTATTTCTGTCCACACAGAAGCTTTAATATCTTTGCTCCACATCATCTGTTTTTTTATTTTTGCTGAACAGTCATGGCTGCCATATAATGTCACAACTTCGGAAGATGGATTTCTCTTCTCATCACAAAATATAATTTTTACCTTTCTTTTCACAAGCTCAGATAAAAGACAGGCAGTGATCGATACCGATGTTTTTTCAACAATAACAGTTGCAATTTCATCAATGTATATTTTCTTTACACCGTCTTTTGATCTTAAAGCCATATATCCCATTTTATAGTCAAGCTTACAACAGCTTGCTATAACAACTACACGCCAGCTCATAACTCAATAAGGTTAGGAGATTTCTTCTCTCTTAATCCCGTTGGTGACTGATCTATTATATATATTTCAGAAAATCTTTTACCATTTATTTCCATATTCATGATGCGTATTCCGGAATTTTTAACGCCCCCGATATCTCTTAAATCAGTTCCGTCAGGTGAATTGCATCTGAAAAGCATAAGGATGTTACTTAACACAACAGTCTGTTCCTCTGTTGTAAGCTCAATGAATTTTTCTTTACCTTTACTAAGCACCTCTGCAGCTGTTTTCAAAAGTATCTTGTATTGAGTATTATTAATTTTATCTGTAAGCAAATCATATAATTCAATATTTTTTTCTTCCGATACTATGTCATATTCAGTAATCCTGATCGTTTTATTGCTTCTTACATATCGTTCTTTAAAAATATTAAGTTTCTTTATGTAATACTCCCATTTATATCCCACTATAAGCTGCATACCACCTTTAAACTTCACATAATTATTGGACTTTGAAGACAAATGAGCCCTGAACCCATCTATTTCCCAAAGAGAGTCAATTTTTATTTTTCTGCCGTTTAAAAGTATTTCCGTATTTTCCTTATTAAGTGTATTTTCACAGTATTCTATAACCTTTTCAATTGTATCAAGCCTTTCTGCCATATATATTTCTATGGGCTGAAGGGATATTACTCTCTTCTTCTTTTCAGTATATCTTATAAGATAAAAATATGCTATAGCTGCGCTTTTATAGCCGCCGTATTTTTTTATACTTTCTGTAGAATTTCCTTTGATCGGCACCTGTCCGTGACCCTTCCTTAGAGGCTGCGCATTAAAAAGTTCACCTTTTCGCTCCTTTGCATACCTAACAAATCTTAAATTGTTTTTATTCATTATTTCTTTAACGGTATTAAAGGTCTCGCCGTTTCCCTTCCATGCAATTTCACCACCTCTTACAATATCATACTTAAGAAGGCTCTTGAGTTTCATTGAATACCCTTTACCTCCTTTTTCTTTTATAAAATTAAGAGGATTTTTTGTAAACTTCACATTATAAACATTACCCATAACTATATTTAAATAGGCATCTTTACCATGATGCAGATCATTCACTTCCCTTGACTTCAGTATATCAAATTCATGTCGAAAATCAGACACAAGACCTGCCTTCACATATACTATCTCAGTATTTTCAAACATATCCTTAAGCAAAGATGCAACTGCCTTAGTGGACTGTCTTGTTTCAACGATCTGTCGGTTTATAAAGTCTGCAAGCTCTTCATCAGTGAAACCGGAATTCCTTTCAAGTCTTTTAAGCTTCTTTTCTGATATTGCCCCTATTTTATACAGATTTTCCCAGCGATAATGCATATTTCGTCTTATTTCTTCTGATATAGGATATTTGTCTTTCTTATTTTCATTTTCCTCTGTCAATACCAGGACTCTGTTATCTATACTGTCATCTTTCACTCTGGACTGAGGATAAATATGATCAATATCATATACTTTTGTTCCCAGTTTTTCTATATCAATAACAGTATTTGAATACATACTCCTGCCAAACTGTATAAAATATAAATACAGCTCATCTCTTCTCAAGTCCCTGTCGCTTTTGCATTCAAGCAGTTCTCTCAGCTCTCTTATTTCATTTTCACTGCATACATGTTCATAGTTATCATAAAGCTCTTTTATTTTGTCACGGCGGCTTTTGCTTCTCTTACCTTTCTGTTCTTCGTTGCTGCCTCTTGCCATTTCAACAAATATCTTCTTTGGAGGACAACTCATTATTTCTTTCAGTTCTTTAACTATGTCAAGACACCTTATTATAGGTCTTTTAACAGCATTTGATATATACATACTGTCAAGCTTATCATTTAATGAAAATTCATTTTCACTGTAATATTCCCTGTTCATATTTTCGATCTGATACATATAGCTGTACTCATAAGATAAAAGCTGCATAAGGTTTATATTCTTCTGCCACATCATATCAATAACCGAAGGATTTTTTATCTCTTCTGTTTCTCTGTCAATGTCCTTAATCCCTGTGAGAAACTTTAAAGACAATCTTCCGAAATCATCATATTTTAAGCCTGATATATAATTTATATCATCTTCACTGATCATCTTAAACTCTGTCTTTAACCATTTTTTTATTCTTTTCTTTTCCTTTGTCAGTGTTATTCTTTCAATTATTCTTTCAACATCGTCTTCATTTAATATTCCTTTTCTCATAAGCCTTTTAAAATCGTTATATGATTGCAGACTTGATTTGATCGTTGTATCTATACCTGACACTTTATCGTCATTTTCCATATAATTATTTGATATAAGAAAGTCCTTTATAACTTTTAAAGATACCTTTTTTCTTTCCATAAAAAGCTCTTCAAATATTCTCTGTTTGCACTCTGTACTTATTGGCTTGTCATTTATCTTAATATTATTTATTTCATTTAAAACATTAAATTTAGAATATAACAGGGAATTTTTAGGCAAAACATCTTCCCCTGCAATATATGTACACTTACATGTCATTCTTCTTATAAAAGCTTTTTCGCTTTTATCTCTGTCAACCATATCATCAAAATTCCATGGATATATTTTACCTTCATTTTTTCTCACCATCCATGCAAATTTGCTCTTATTTTCAGACACAAGAGGACCCACATAATAAGGCACTCTGAATTCCATAATTGAAAGTATCTTATCCTTTACTGTTCCATACTCATCACTTTCATTCAAAAAGCTGAGATATTCTGAGGCATTGTCAAGTATCTGCTTTAACTCAACCCAATAAAGCTGATAAGGTATTACTCTGTTATCGCCGGTTTTCTGTTTTGGACAGAAGCTCTTTGTCTCAAGCCTTGCCATCATATCGTTATAAAAAGGCATATCCTCATCTTCTATTTCCACTCCTTTTACTATACCTTTTATATATTTACAAAAATCTTCGGCAGTTGCCTTTTCATACTTTTCTTTTGTTATTTTTTCAGGTTCAGCATTATGAACATATCTTGTATAATTTGCTTTATCTGATACTTCTCTGAATACTTCATTATACTTTTCCGGTATATATTTTCTAATAAATTTTTTTAAATTCTTTACATCTTCTTTATGTATATTATAAATTTCTCTCTTGGCTTCTGATATGCTACCACAACCTGCCAGTATCTCAGCAAGCACTGACCAGTCATAAAGAGCTTTTATTTTTAATATGAGCTCTGTTTCATCTTCGTCAATAACAGACGATATTGAACTTATGACTTCATCAAAATTATCTGTCCCTATAGAAAATGAATTATTTTCTATGTCTCTGTAATCGTCATTTTTAAACAGATCTGAAAGTTTGACCTTACCTCCCGAAAGAAGTTTTACAATAACATTTACAGAAACCTTGACATCATCATTTTCCACTGCCTTTTTACCCTTCCACAAAAGTTCTTTAAACTTCTTTTCCTTTGCGGTTATTGATATATTCTCCTTGAGTATATTCCTGAAATCTTCACCGTTACACTCCCACGGTATAACCTCGTAACATTCACTGTAAAATGTAGTAAAATCATCATACACTTTATTAAAATCTATAACTTCTTTTATATTATTTTTATCCACTTCCTTTAAAAAATGTCCCCTATGTGATAATATATATGCACATGCCATATATACAAGCCTTACATCATGATATTCTTTATTTTCCATAAGTTCGCATATCAAGTGATGGATAGTGGGATATTTACTGTAATATTCCTTATCGCTCATATCACAGTTGTTAAAAAGTATACACTCATCGCTTAAGGATTTGTCCTCTTTATATAAAGCACTTTCCTTTAGCCTTACATAAAAATTCTTATCTTTTTTTGCTATTTCATCAGCAAAAAGTTCCTGTAACATATCTATTCTCTGTTTGCGTCTCTGAAGTCTTCTTCTGTCTGTCCTGTGTCCTCTTCTTTCGGCAGATGTATTACCTCCGTCAAATAACATTACACCCCACATAGCGTTGCCCATATATTTTAAAACTCTGTAACTTTCATTTGTAACAGCCCAACCTATTGAATCCGTACCAATATCAAGACCCAGATACCACTCTTTACAATCTTTATAATTTACAAAAACACTGTTGTTTCCCATATTGACATACCTCCTTAAATATGATAGAATGCAGTTGTAGGATTACTACCCTACAATTACACTACGAGTTCAAATAAAAATTTTTTCTTATTGTCGGCTTAGCCGTTCCCGCAAGTGTTGCGATAAAATAAGTCTGTTTAAGGCTTATTTTTTGTGAATTATTTGTTATAATATAATTATATCATGGTGTTTTATTTTGTCAATTTTTAATTTATATAAATATTATAATCATTTTATAATAAAAGCTTATTGCAGTTTTACCGTATATCCTGTTCATTATATATCCTCTTAATTTAACAAAAAATAACCCTTTACAAAAGCCTTTAAAGCTTCTGTAAAGGGTTTTATTATTCAACCATATCAGAGGGAATATCGGGAATAAATCCATCTCCCTCATCTATCATATTATCAAATCTTGTAAACTGACCTCTCCATATAAGATTTACCGTATCCGTTGAACCGTTTCTGTTTTTAGCCACTATAACTTCGCCCTTGTTCTTTACCTCAGGGTCATCTTTTTTGTAGTATTCCTCTCTGAAAAGCAGGCATACAACATCGGCGTCCTGCTCTATTGCACCTGATTCTCTGAGGTCTGACATCATAGGTCTGTGGTCTGTTCTTCCCTCGGGACCTCTTGAAAGCTGTGAAAGTGCGATAACAGGCACATTAAGCTCTCTTGCTATTCCCTTTAATGAACGTGATATGTAAGAAACTCTCTGCTGATCAGACTCATTTCTGTTGCCTGTACCCTCCATAAGCTGGAGATAGTCAATAACAATAAGCCCAAGACCTTTTTCAAGCTTAAGCTTTCTGCACTTTTCTCTCATACTTATAGGATTTATACCGGGAGTGTCATATATTTCAATAGGAGCAGCAGAAAGAGTACCCATAGCCATGGCTATAGAGTCAAATTCCTCTGGAGTAAGATTACCTACTCTCAGCTTTGATGAATCAACCAGCGCCTGGGCAGAAAGCATTCTGTTTCCCAGCTGTGCCTTTGACATTTCCAGACTGAATATAGCAACAGGCACTCTTTTTTCAACTGCCGCATACTGGGCAATGTTAAGAGCAAATGCCGTCTTACCCATTGAAGGTCGGCCGGCTATAAGTATAAGGTCTGAATTCTGCAGCCCCGCCGTAAGCCTGTCAAAATCCTTAAATCCTGTTTCTATACCTGTAATTCTGCTGTTTGACCTTGTGACCTTATCAATATTCTCTATAACCTCAGCCATGACCCTGTCCATAGAAACAAAGTCATTGCTGTTCATATTCTGTGATACTTCAAGTATGTCCTTTTCAGCATTTGCTATTATAGTGTCAGCATCCTCGCTGCCTTCATAACTGCTTGCGGCTATACTGTCACTTACCTTAATAAGCTTTCTGAAAATTGCCTTCTGCTTAACTATGTCCACATAAAACTTTGTTTTAGCCGTAGTTGCGGCAAGCCCGCTCAGGTTTACAAGGTATTCTACACCTCCGACCTGTTCCAGAAATCCAAGTGACTCAAGCTTGTCCTTTGCCATAACAAAGTCTACAGGCTTGTTATTGTTATACAGATCTATAAATGCGTTAAATATTATTTTGTGTGCAGGACTGTAAAAATCATCTGAAAGTAAATTTTCAGCTGCCACCCTCACTCCGTCCTCATCAGGATAAAGCATGCAGGCAAGGACCATCTGTTCAGCATCGTTGTCATGAGGAGGTATTCTGTTTACATAGGAATTTTCATTTTTATTTTCAGCCATTATACAAAGACTCCTCTTACACTGTTATTATAATTCGGATACTGAAATTTTAAGCTTTGCGGTTACCTGAGGATGAAGCTTGATTGCTGCCTCAGAATCACCGACTGCCTTTATAGGCTCAACAACAATTTTCTTTTTGTCAATATCTATATTAAACTGTTCCTTTAAGGCAGAAGCAACCTCTTTGTTTGTAACAGCTCCGAAAAGCTTGCCGTTGTTTCCAACCTTGACCTTTATATTTATTGTCTTTTCTTCTATTTCCTTTCCAAGCTTCTGAGCCTCTTCAAGTTCAGCCTGTGCCTTTGCCGCTGCATCGGCATGCTGTCTTTCAAGTCTGTTCATATTCACCTTTGTAGCCTCAACAGCCATTTTCTTTGGAATAAGGAAGTTTTTGGCATATCCGTCGCTTGCATTAATTATCTGATCCTTTTTTCCAACGCCTTTAATATCCTGTAAAAGTATAACCTTCATATCAATCTTTCTCCTTCAAATATATTTCAATTTTTTCCTTAAGCATATTTATTGCTTCATCTATTGTTACGCCTTCAAGCTGTGCGGCAGCACCCGCCTGATGCCCTCCTCCGCCAAGCATTTCCATAAGCTTCTGTACATTTATCTTTCCAAGGCTTCTTGCACTTATGTGAACCTTTCCTCCTGTCTCACAGAAAACATAGCTCACTTCAATTCCCTGAAGACTTAAAAGCTCATCAGCCGCCTGAGCAATAAGGACCGTAGGATTATCAACAATTATCTTGTCACTTAAAACAGAAATTGCCATATTATCATATATTATTTCCGCATTCCTTATTATTTCCGAACGTGCAAGATACTCATCAAATGAATTTTTAAAGAGCCTTCTTACAGATATTGAATCTGCACCGTTTTTCTTAAGATAGGCGGCAGCTTCAAATGTTTTTATGCCTGTCTTAAAGGCAAAGTTTTTAGTATCAACGGTGATTCCTGCCATAAGACCTTCTATTTCCGCTTTGCTTAATCTTATGCCTTTAATATACATAAGCATTTCAGTAACCATTTCACTTACAGAAGAAGCATAAGCCTCATGATATATAAGGGCACAGTTGTCAATTGCTCCTGCAGCCTTTCTGTGATGGTCAATTACAACAATATTCTTTATCTCATCAAGAAGCTCGGGGCACTCTGTAAGAAACGGTCTGTGTGTATCAACCACAATAAGAAGAGTACGTTTTTTTACTATTTTAACAGCTTCTTCACTGTTTATAAACACATTTTCATATCTGCCGTCATCACAAAGCCTTTCATAAAGAGCCTTAATACTGCTGGTGACCTGATTTAAAACAATGTGACACTTCTTATCATAGAAATTTGCAATTGCAAACACACCTGCTGCAGAGCCTAAGCTGTCAAGATCAGGATTTTTATGTCCCATTATTATAACATCACTTGCAGATAATATAAGTTCAACAAGGCCATAAGCCTTTACTCTTGCCCTTACTTTGGAATTCTGACTTACTTCTTTGCCGTCACCGCCTATAAACTGGTATGTGTCCTCAGATTCCTTAATAACGATCTGATTGCCGCCCCTTCCCATTGCCAGGTCAAGTGCAGCCCTTGCAAAAGCCATATCCTCATTTACGGTATTCCCGTTCATTCCTATACCGATACTGAGAGTTGCAGGCACATCATTTCCCATTTCAAGTTTTTCAATCTGTTCTGTAATAGAAAACTTATCTTCCTTAAGCTTTTTGAGCATTTCCTTGTTAAGGACAAAAAGATACTTATAGCCTTCGATCTTCTTTACAAGTCCGCCCATATTATTGAAATAATCGTTTATTTTTCTTTCAATTATAGCGCTGAAATGAGGAAACCTTATTTCATCCATCGTTTCCTGTATTTCAAGACTGTTGTCTACAAGAAGAAGTCCCACAAGTATGTTTGAATTAACGCACCCTTTATTATTGACATAGGAATTTTCAACAAAAATCACATTAAAGCAGTCGCTCTCAGGATTTGTATAAAGGTCATAATATTTACCATCAACACATGCCATCTGCTTTTTCTTATCTACATCAAAATCAGACATTAGCTGAAATATTGTTTTGACACCCTTCAAGCCTTTGCTCCATTCCTTATATCTGGAGTTATAATCAATAATATTAAGCTCTTTATCAAGCTTTACATAGGGGAATGGAATTGATATATTTTCTTTCATAACATCTCTCTCCTCTACTATCAGAAATTATAGCACAGAACAATTATTTTTTCAATCTTTTATCAGTAATACTGTAACATCCCAAATTTTTACAAAAAGTTGTTTTTCTTTCAAGCAGCTTTATTGCATTGATAATATCTTCTCTATTGTCACAAACATCAAGATCTATTATAAATATGTACTCCAGAGCCTTATTTCTCATAGGTCTTGAGAAAATTTTAGACATATTTATATCGTATACCGAAAATATATTAAGAAGCTTGAGCAAATTACCGGGCTCATCAAGTGTTGAAAAACACATAGTCACCTTATTCCCGTTTAAATAATCAAGGGATTTTTTTCTTGATACTCTTGCAAATTCCGTAAAGTTATCGTTTGTATCCTGTATCCCCTCTGCCAGCACTTCAAGTCCGTAAAGCTCGGCAGCGCATTTTGCTCCTATTCCGGCAACAGCTTCATCACTTTCTGCAACAGCCTTTATAGCTCCTGCCGTAGAAGGCTTTGTTTCCGTAAAAGCATGTTTAAGCTTTGCATTTATAAAATTTTTACACTGAGGTATCGCATGAGGATGTGACATGACCTTTTTTATGTCAGGAATATCCATACCTTTTTTTGCTATAAGGCACTGCTCTATAGGCATGATCAATATTTCCTGTATATACAGATCCACATCAAAGGCAAGGCTGTCAACCGTTGCATTTACTACTCCTTCAATAGAATTTTCAATAGGCACAACAGCTTCATCAAGTTCACCCGATGCCACTGCCTTAAGCTCTTCAAGAAAGCTTCCGTATGGTATAAGCTCATTACCCTCTGCCAGCATGCGTGCCGCCTGTTCACTAAAAGTACCTCTGGGACCTAAATAACCTACTTTCATTCTTAATCTCCCGTTTAATTAATTTCTTACCTTACATAATAACACAAAATGAAAATTATTACAATTATTTTATTTACCTTTATTCTTAAATGTGCTATACTTTGTATAAAAAGGCCGGTGATAATATGATAAAAATAGATAAAATAAATACAGAAGAAGCTCTCCGATATATGGGTTACAATGAAAACATTGACATTGAAAACATCAAACCCATATTAACATCCTGTGAGGATGAGCTTTTGAATGCTGCAAATATAAGATATTGCTACAAGCTATTTGACATAGAGCACCACACCGATTCAATAATTGTAACGGGCACAAATCTTAATCTTACGGGCAAGTCGATCACAAATCATCTTGAAGGCTGCAATAAGGCTGTACTTATGGCATGTACCCTGTCTGACAAGGTGGACAAGCTTATATCAAGATACAATATTACTGATATGACATCGGCACTTATAACAGACTCAATGGCAAGCGCAATGATCGAACAGGTCTGCAATGAGGTTGAAATAATTATCAAAAACCAGCTTAAAATAGAAAATATGACATGGCGTTTCTCTCCGGGATACGGAGATCTGCCTATAGATATACAGAAAAATTTCATACAGGTCATAAACGCAAATAAACAGATAGGACTTACAGTTACTGAAAACAATATTCTCATTCCCAGAAAATCCGTAACTGCCATTATAGGAATTTCAGACAGTCCCCTTCCTCAGAAAAAAAGAGGCTGTTTGATTTGCAATATGAATAAAACCTGTCAGTTCAGAAAGAGAGGTTCACACTGTGGATTTTAAAAGTTTATTAAATAAGGATTATATTATACTTGACGGTGCCATGGGCACCATGCTTCAGGCGCAAGGACTTGAAGTAGGGGGAATACCTGAAGTTTTAAACATTACAGAGCCTGAAAAGCTTGTAAACATACACAAAAGCTATATTAATGCAGGCTCTGACATAATTTATGCCAACACATTCGGTGCAAACAGATTTAAAATGGCAGAAAGCGGATATACCGCAGACGAATTAATAAAGGCTGCCATTAAAAATGCTAAGGAAGCTGCAAAGGGCACAGATACCCTTGTTGCCCTTGACATAGGACCTATAGGTCAGCTTCTTGAACCTACAGGCACTCTTTCATTTGATGAAGCCTATGACGTATTTAAAGAAGAAATTATTGCAGGCAGTGATGCGGATTTAATTGTCTTTGAAACAATGACGGACTTATACGAAGTCAAGGCAGGCATACTTGCCGCAAAGGAAAACAGTAATAAGCCTGTAATTGTAACAATGACATTTGAAGAAAATATGAGAACATTTACAGGCTGTGCTATTTCATCAATGGCACTTACCCTTGAAGGCCTGGGAGCCGATGCAATAGGTGTAAACTGTTCTCTTGGTCCAAAGGAACTTCTTCCTATTATAGAAGAACTTTCAAAATGGACTAATCTGCCTATTGTTGTAAAACCAAATGCAGGACTTCCCGATCCCGTAACAAATGAATACAATGTTTCTCCCCGGGAATTTGCCTCATATGTTCTTGATATGAATAAATATGGTATAAGGATTGTTGGCGGCTGCTGCGGTACAACTCCGGATTTTATAAAGGAAACAGTCAAAGCACTTTCTGCAGTAAAGCCTGTTATCGAAAAAAAGGCTATACCATCAGCAATATGTTCACCTACAACAACAGTTGTAATAGATCAGCCCAGAATTATAGGAGAAAGAATAAATCCAACAGGCAAAAAGCTTTTCAAGCAGGCACTTAAAGATAACAACATAGACTATATTCTGGGGCAGGCTATTGAACAGATACAGGGAGGAGCCGACATACTCGATGTCAATGTTGGACTTCCCGATATTGACGAAAAGGAAATGATGGTCAAGGTATTAAAGGCAGTACAGGGTATTGCAGATGTACCATTGCAGATAGACTCAACAGTTCCGGAAGTTCTTGAAGCAGCTTTAAGAGCATACAACGGAAAGCCTCTTGTAAATTCCGTAAACGGTGAGGACTCCACACTTGAAAAAATACTTCCTCTTGTCAAAAAATACGGGGGAGCTGTTCTCGGACTTACCCTTGATAAAGACGGAATACCTGAAAAGGCAGACAAAAGATTTGAAATTGCCAGGAAAATAATGAATACCGCCCTTTCCTACGGCATACCAAAGCAGGATATTTACATTGACTGCCTTACTCTTACAGCCTCAGCAGAACAGGAGGCAGTTCTTGAAACTCTTGATGCTCTTGAAAGGGTAAAAAAAGAGCTTGGCTTAAAGACAGTCCTTGGTGTATCAAATATTTCATTCGGTCTGCCAAACAGAGAGCTTATTAACAGAACATTTTTATCAATGGCACTTATGAAAGGACTTGACCTGCCTATTATAAATCCAAATGTTGAGTCAATGACAGGTGCCGTAAGAGCTTACAGACTTCTTGCAAACCATGATAAAAATTCAGCGGAATTTATAGAAATTTACGGAAACACTGCCCCTGCTCCAAAGCAGGCAGAAAAAACTTCCGATCATACCCTTGATTATGCAATTGAAAAAGGTCTTAAAAACGAGGCAAGATCAATTACCGAAAAACTTCTTGAAACCCTTAACCCTATGGAGGTTATAAACGATATTATAATTCCTGCTCTTGACAAAGCAGGAACAGAATTTGAAACAGGCAAGATTTTCCTTCCTCAGCTTATACTCTCTGCAGGTGTTGCACAGGAAGCCTTTGAAGTCCTTAAGGCTCGCATTGCACAGAACAGTGACAGCACAATAAGCAAGGGCAAAATAGTTATTGCAACAGTTAAGGGTGATGTCCACGATATAGGCAAAAATATAGTTAAGGTACTTCTTGAGAACTATGGATATGACGTTATAGATTTAGGCAAAGACGTGGAGTATGAAGCTGTTTTAAAGGCAGTACAGGAAAATGATTGTCACCTTGTAGGCTTAAGTGCCCTTATGACAACAACCCTCGGCTCAATGGCTGACACAATAAAGCTTTTAAGGGATAATAACTGCGACTGCAAAATTATGGTAGGCGGTGCTGTTTTAACTCCCGAATATGCCGAAAAAATAGGCGCCGACTTCTATTCAAAGGACGCAAAACAGTCTGTAGACATTGCCAAAGAAGTTTTAGGATAATAATATCACCAACAAAATTAAAGACTCTCACCTTTATGTACTTCAAAGGTGAGAGTCTTCCTAACATCTTTCCTTAAAAATTTCAAATACCTTATTTACAACTTCATCATTGAGCACATCATTATATGTAGCCGTTTCTCCGTCATCATTGACAACCTGCTCCATAATGACCACCTCATCAGAGCCTTCCTCTGCCATAACAACATAATCATAGCCTTCATATTCAATAAGGTCAAGAAATTCCATTTCTATACTGTTGCCCTTACTGTCAGTAAGCACAATAAGATTTTCAGATTTGATCAAAAAATCAGCTCCTTAAATTATATCCGAATTTTTATAATTAACAACAAAGGCTGCTGCAAATATATACAACAGCCTTCATCAATAAAATTATTAATTAATTTATAACACAGTTCTTAACATTGGTCTGCTTTACCATTTCGGCACCGGACTTGTTATCCTTGTTAATACAGTTAGTAAATGTCATATCCTCACTGTTTTCAATTTCAAAAGCAGGACCGTCAACACCTACAACTGTAACATTGTTAAACTTGATACCTCTTGTATTGCACATATAGAAGCCCTTTTCCTTAACTTCCTCCGCACCTACAAGCATAGCAGGGATACCCGGAACAGCATCCTTTGCTATTTCAATATAAATATTTTCAAATGTACAGTCCTCAACATACATTTCAGCAAGTCCGTAGAAATATCCTGCTGCTGCATTTACGCTCTTGCATGTCATATTTGCAAAATGAAGTCTTCTGAATGCAGGTGTATCCTCTGTAACAGGTGCAGGATTTTTGTCACAAGTTTCAGGGTCCATACCTCTTGGTCCCCACATGTAGTAAAGGTTAGCAATGAAAGGACAAAGAACATTTTCCATAATTACATTGTCAACTCTTATATCCTCAACAACACCGCCTCTGAATCTTCTTGACTTTAATCTGATACCTCTGTCAGTATTCTCAAATACACAGTTTGAAATTGTAACATTTACAATTCCGCCGCTCATTTCTGAACCAAGTACAACACCACCGTGGCCATGTACCATTGTACAGTTGTTTATAACAATATTCTTACAAGGTATTCTTTCATCGGTATCCTCTGTACCTGCCTTAATTGCAATACAGTCATCACCAACGTCAATATGGCAGTTGCTTATATGAATATTTGTACATGATTCAGGGTCAATACCATCGGTATTAGGTGAATCATATGGATTTTTAATAGTAACATTGTCAATAGTAATGTTATCACAAAGAATTGTATTGATAGTCCAGCTTGGTGAATTCTTTAATGTAACCCCCTGAATAAGCACATTATTACACTCATAAGGTGCGATCATCTTAGGTCTTGGATATTTGTTTTCCTTAGCTCTGAAAATATCCCACCAGAACTGTCCCTGACCGTCTAATGTACCTCTTCCCGTAATAGAAATATTTTCCTCGTTATAAGCATTTATAAGAGAAGCGTAGCACTCTCTCTTTACACCCTCCCAGCGTGAATTTACAACAGGGTATTCATCTAAATCATTTGTAAAAAGAAGTGTTGCTCCTGCTTCAACATTTAATTCAATATTGCTCTTTAAAAATATAGGACCTGTAAGATATGTACCTGCAGGCACATATACGGTACCGCCGCCATTTTCTGCACATTTTTCTATTGCAGCGGCAATAGCTGCTGTACAGGATGTCTTGCCGTCGCTTACAGCGCCAAAATCCAAAATATTTACAATTGACATTACATAAACCTCCAATTTATTATTTATATTCATTTTAACATATTACTGATAGCCTTTGCAACCTATTTTACAATTTATAACTAAATTTTACAATTATCAAATAATATAATTAAAACTTATCTACAAAACTACCATACCATCTATGACCGCCTTCACATACGTTTATTTCAATTTTCTTACCAAATAATCTGTAGCACTTATCGGCTATTTCAAGCTGTTCATAAACTCCCAGTGTCCCCCTTTCACCGTTGAGTTTATCTGCATTTCCGGTTTCAATATATATTTCCTTTGGTGCAGCCATGGCAAGAATATCTCCCATATCAACATATATCCACTGATTCGGTATAAAATTACATCCGCAGCGGTTATTGTAAATAAGAGTATCTTTAAAACTGTGTAAAAAACCGCTTACAATCGCTCTGTTGATTTTATCACACATTACAGCAAGCCACAGAGCACTGTGTCCGCCTCCCGAAAATCCACAGCAGTTGATTTCTTTAAATCCTTCATTTGAAATATGTTCTGCAAGACACATATTTTCAAACAATATAATTCCCTGCAGGCTCATTCCAAGACTTATAAGAGCATTATTTATATCATTGCACTCTGCTGTATTATCCTTGTAAATTCCAAGTGTTCTTTCCCCTGCCCCAAGCAAATCGGGAATGTATACGGTATATCCTTTGTCCATAAATTCAAAGGCATATGTATAGCTGAACTTTTCAATGCTGTTTCTATAGCTTTCAGCCTCATTTCCCACAAGTCCTTCCTTACCGTCACTTCCATGCCCGTGTATTGCTATAACAGCTTTTCCGTTATTTGCTTCCTTTGATTTAAGCACATAAAAAGGCATTTCCATATTTTCAAGGGTATTTATTTTATACTTTTCTCTGATATAGCCGTCAAATTCTTTGCTTTCAATAAGGCAGCACCCTGATTCAGCCCTTTTCATTCTGTCAAATCCCATAACTTCCTTAAGCTTTTCCTTAGCCTCATGGGACCACTTTTCAAATTCCTCTATGCTTTCACCATTAAACCTTAATAAAGGCTTCTCAGGCATATTGCTTTTTATAAAATCCAATCCATTGTACTTCGTATTCATAACTATCCTCCAAATTTATTTTTATATTGTCATACTACCACATTTTTTATTTCATTTCAATTAACTATATAAATTTTACGGGCTTGTATTTTAACAAATATTCAGTTATACTTAACATATAAGGAGGAATTTTTATGGTAAAAGGAATAGGAACAGACATTATAGAAATAGAAAGAATAAAAAAATCTATTGAAAAACAAAACTTTTTAGACAAAATATTCACAAAAGCGGAGCAAAAGCTTTACCACGGTATGAATCCACAGACTCTTGCAGGCAACTTTGCCGCAAAGGAAGCTGTCGCAAAGGCACTGGGGACAGGCTTTTCAGGCTGTTCTCCCGTTGAAATAGAAATACTGAGATATGAAAGCGGCAAACCCTATGTAAATCTTTACGGAAATGCCAAAGAACTTTTAAACAATATGGGCAGCAGTATTTTCGTATCCATATCCCACAATAAGGAAAATGCAATAGCTTTTGCGGTTATAGATGATTGAAGGTGATTTTATGTATATATTGACTAATGCTGAAATGAAGGAAGCTGAAAGAATAGCAATTGAAGAAAAAGGTATTCCCTCACTTATATTAATGGAAAATGCAGCAAGGGGAGCCACAGAAGTAATACTTGAAAATAATCCTGAAAGTGTAATTGTTTTTGCAGGAAAGGGAAATAACGGCGGTGACGGTCTTGCAATAGCCAGGATGTTAATTACAAACGGTATTAAAAACCGTATTTTATTTGTGGGAGAAAAAGAAAAAGCAACTCCCGACTGTAAGACTAATTTAGAAATACTTGAAAAATATAATGCCGATATAGTTTACTCTACGGAAGATATTGACATAACAAAATACGATATTGTTGTTGATGCTCTTATAGGTACGGGACTTTCAAAAAAGCTTAACGATAAGTATACAGACCTTGTAAATATTATAAATAAGGGCAAATTTATAATTTCCGTAGACTGCCCCACAGGTGTAAATTCAGATACGGGAGAAGATTACGGCATCGCAGTAAATGCAAATATAACAGTTACCTTTCACATGCCAAAGATCGGGCTGCTTTTGTACCCGGCATATTCTCATTTAGGCAGGCTTGTAGTTAAAAACATAGGTGCTCCTTACACGGAAAGATACAATACATTTGTCATTGACGATCCCAAAAGCCTGCTTCCCAAAAGAAAAGCTGACTCAAACAAGGGCACTTACGGCAAAGCCCTTTTTATATCAGGCTGTGACACAATGGCAGGTGCAGCGGTCATAAACGGCACATCAGCTTATATGACAGGCTGCGGTCTGGTAAATATATGTTCCACCCCTCATGTTATAAGTGTTATACACAACACTCTTCCCGAAGCTGTAACGACATACAGGGAAAATCTTGATCTGGACTATGGCAATGTTATAGCTATAGGTTCAGGACTTTCAATAAATAATGAAAGCAAAAGCCTTGTGGAATACACATTGAAAAATTCAAACGTACCTGTTGTTGCAGATGCAGATGCACTTAATATAATTGCCGCAAGACCTTATTTAAAGCAGTATACCTCTGTGATCACACCCCATATAAAGGAAATGTCAAGACTTACAGGGCTTACCACAGAAACTGTAAAGAAAAATATTGTATCGGTAGCCAAATATTACGCCACAGGCTACAACACAGTTGTAGTTCTGAAAGATTCCCACAGTGTAATAGCTTCGCCTGACGGCAGGGTATGTATTAATATCACAGGTACTTCTGCAATGAGCAAAGGCGGCAGCGGCGATTCCCTTACAGGAGTAATAACAGGGCTTATTGCCCAGGGACTTGACTGCTTTACAGCCTCCTGTCTGGGAGCATATATAAACGGCAAAGCAGGCGAAATTGCAGAAAAAGAAAAAAGCCCTTACAGCGTACTTGCCCTTGACATATCAAAATCAATACCACAGGCAATAAAAGAAATGTGATCATATATTTTTCATTAAAAAAGAGAGCAGGAATTTTAATTTTCCCGCTCTCTTTTTTTACTGCACACTTACTTTTTTCTTATCCGTAAGCATAAACTTAAGCATTATAGGTGTAATCAATGTTGTCACAATAACCATCAATACAATTGCAGGGAACATATTTGACTCTATAAGTCCGCTTTCCGATCCTTTCTGTGCAACTATAAGGGCAACCTCACCTCTCGAAACCATACCTACACCAATTGACAGTGCATCTTTGTTGTTAAATTTACAAAGCTTTGCACCAATTCCACAGCCAACAATTTTTGTAAGTATAGCAACTATAAGAAGTACAAAAGCAAATAATATTATCCCCGGATTGCCTGCAAGCTCAGTTAAATTTGTTTTAAGTCCTATGCTTGCAAAAAACATAGGTGAAAAGAACAAGTAACCCAGTATGTCAAATCTCTGATCAATATAATCCTTGGAACCGAATGTACACAATATAACACCCGCAAAATATGCACCTGTAATATCCGCAACACCGAAGAAATACTCAGAGCAAAAGCTCATTATAAAACAGAATGCAAGAACATATATTGATATTCTTCTTCTCATTTTTATACCATGTGCAAGCTTTTTTACAGTAAAAACAGCCACAGCAGCAAGAAGCACAAATATAAAGAAAAGAACTATCTTAAGGAGCACAATGGATAATGATGTATCTGACTCACCGCCAACACTTGTAATTGCAGTAAGCACAACAATACCCATAATATCATCTATAACAGCCGCACCTAAAATTGTGGTACCCATTCTTCCCGACAGCTTCCCAAGTTCTCTTAATGTTTCAACAGTTATACTTACGGAAGTAGCAGTAAGAGTTACGCCCACAAATATTGCCTTAAGCACATTTACAGTCATTTCACCCTCAGGATTCATAATATAGTATGTCAAAGTACCACCTATAAGAGGAACTATAACACCTATTAATGCAACTATAAATGAAGCAACACCGTTTTCCTTAAGTTCATTCAGATCTGTTTCAAGTCCGGATAAGAACATAAGTATAATTACGCCAATTTCAGCAAGCTTGGTAAGAAAATCCGTTTGTTCAACAACACCAAGGCAGGAAGGTCCCAGTATAATACCGGCAAGCAAAGCACCTACAACAGCAGGCATATGTACTCTTCTCGAAGCAAGTCCGAGAACTTTTGTCGACAGAAGTATTATTGCAAGTGTTGCTAAATATCCGTAATCTCCTCCGAAAATATCTCTGATAAATGACATAAGTACAACCCCCTTGGGTAAAAAAATTGATAAAAAATAATCAAAATAAGCATATTTTTTTGTGATTATTAACTATTCTATACCTCTTTCAGAAGTATGTCAAGTAAAATTTTCACTTATCAGAGAATAATTTTTATATATAATTTTATTAATATTTCTCCTATAAACAATTTCTTATACATCAATATTTATGCATATTTTATACTTGTCCTCTATTTTTTCAATTTCATAGTCACTTTTCATTCCCGATTCATTCATAAGGCTTACAGCCTGCTTAAGAGTATTTGTAAAAAGCCTTAAGTCTGTAAACTTCTTTTTAATATTCCTGTGGTTTGCTTCCGCCTTACCTATTCTTTTTTCCTTTATGGCACCATTTACAAGAATTTCTGTTTTTTCCGCACTCAATTTATATTCCCTCACTTTATCTATAATATTTTTCTGTATATCACTGTCCTTTGCCGTAAGCAGTATTTCGGCCTGTTCTCTTGATATATTTTCTTTTATAAGCATATTTTTTACATCTCTGCCAAACTCATTAAGTTCTGTATACTTTATTATTTCATCGGAAGGCAACGACAATATCTGTGATATTTCATCCACACTATAGCCAAAGCCTTTATATAAAATACTTACAGCATCAGCCATCTCCATATAGTGAAGATTTTTTCTGTGTGTATTTTCCGCAATCGTAAGAGCGGCAGCCTCTCTGTCGCCAATTTCCGTAACTATTGCGGGAATACTGTCAATTCCAGCAATTTTACATGCCATAAGCCGTCTTTCACCGAATATAAGTTCATATATTTTTTTATTTATAAGTCTTACACCTAT
Source organism: Candidatus Gallispira edinburgensis (assembly GCA_904395805.1). Classification (GTDB taxonomy): domain Bacteria; phylum Bacillota; class Clostridia; order Lachnospirales; family CAG-274; genus Gallispira; species Gallispira edinburgensis. The sequence goes on from CAJFNV010000062.1 coordinate 21,323, forward strand.
TGGCTGCAAAACACCATACATTTTAATAGATTTAGCCAGTTCATCAATATTTCCCCTGTCAAGTCCCGATCTGGTCTGGTAAGGATTTGGCAGTATTTTGTTTACAGGAAGATAAACAAGTCTGTTATTATATCTATACTCCTGACCATTCATTTTATCGCCTCCTAAAGTTTATGTAATAATTATACCATATTTACCAATATTTTCCATATTTTTATTGGGCGATATTCTTTATTTATTCGACAATATGGGCGATTCACAAAAACATATTTTAATCATATAATATATAAAGTTCAGAAGGAGATCCTTTCATGTATTCCAATAAATATGTTATAGAATTAATAAAGGATGCGATCAATGACGAAGCTGCGACATATAAATATTACTCAAAGCTGGCAAATTCCATGCGGGATATTGACGATAAAAAGACCCTTGAGCAAATGAGCCTTGATGAACAAAAGCACAAAAAAATGTTTGAAGATATTTACAAAAAACTGACAAATGAGAACTACACAGCAAAAAATATGGACTATGGAAACATTTCCCCTGTACCATCAGACAATTTTACAAGATCTATAAACGGTGAATTAAGTACTGTTGAAGCATACAGACCAATTTTATTCTCACTTGAAAATCCTCAGTTTAAAAATTATCTTATTGAAATAATAACCGACGAACAAAACCACGCAGCCAGATTAAATTATATGTACAGCAAATACAGATAATTTAAAATATTCGGTTATTCTGATTTTTCATAAAAATTCCCTCTGTATCATCAAAATACAGGGGGACAATTCCCAATTATTAAATTACTCACCGGTAAATTTTTAGCGTCAGTAATACCCTTTCAATTGTATCTTCACTGATTTTAAGCACTAAAAAAATTATAAATATTTATAATGCTGCCATGCTTTGTTTTATTCTACAGTGTCCTTTTAGTACAACCATATTTATCCGGTTTAAACAGATAAATATATTTTTCCCTCTTAATAAGTTTCTTTATACATTTCAATTATATCCCTTACAATTTCCAGACTTCCCACGCAAAAGCTTACCTTGCTTAATACCTCATTATTTAACGGTATCATATCAGGCACAGCAATTACCTTTGCCCCTGCCCTATAGCCTGCATTTATTCCCGCAGGACTGTCTTCAAGAACAATACATTCACAGGGATCCACACCTATCATCTCCGCCCCCTTTAAGAATATATCAGGCTCCGGCTTTCCCCTTTCCACCATATCACCATACACAAAAGCAGAGAAATATTTTTTTACTTCTGTCATTTCAAAATATTTTTCTGCAAGCTCCCTTTGTGTAGATGTGCAAACTACACAAGGTATATTTTCATTCTTAAGATATTCCAGCAGTTCATAAAGCCCCTTTTTAACAGGCACACCATTTTCATTTATGTAATCTGTTATATATTTTGTCCTTATTGCCCTTGCATTGTCATAGTCAAAATCATTACCGAATCTTTCCTTAAAAAGCCTGCGGCTGTACTCTCTTGCCGTCCCCTTAAAGCTGTTTATAAATTCGCTGTCCATATGAATTCCCAGTATTTCACTGCATCTGAGCCAGCCCTCTGTAGACAGTCTTTCAGTGCCAAACATCAATCCATCCATATCAAATATTACACCTTTTATCATGATCTCACCTCAATGTAATTATATCACCTTTAACTGAAAACAGCCACCATTTCAGGCAGCTGTTTTCATTATTAACATATAAACTAAAAAGAAGGAATATTTTATTTATATATTTTCTCAAGAGCCTCCCAGAGTCCGTTAATATAGGCTATGCCTAAAGCTCTGTCATATAAGCCGTAACCCGGCCTTGCCTTTTCATCCCATATCATTCTTCCGTGATCGGGGCGTATATAAACATCAGGACATGTTTCATATATAGCCTTCATTATTTCAAACATATCAAGACTGCCGTCTTTTGAAAGATGTGAAGATTCTCTGAAACACTTTTCACCCAGATACTTTACATTTCTTACATGAGCACAGGCAATTCTGTTCTTTTCTCCAAAATGTCTTATAATTTCGGGAATATTGTTATCAGGTGATGACCCCAGAGAGCCTGTGCATAAACAAAGGCTGTTTGCAGGTGAATCCACCATTTCAACGATTTTATCAAAATCCTCCTGAGAATGAGCGATCCTCGGCAGTCCGAATAAAGGCCATGCGGGATCATCGGGATGAACAGCCATTCTCACACCTGTTTCTTCACATACGGGAATTATCTTTTCAAGAAAATATTTATAATTTTCTCTGAGCTTGTTCTCATCAATATCCTTGTATATTTCAAGTGTCTTTTCCAGTTCTCCCAGTCTTTCAGGCTCCCAGCCGGGAAGAGTAAAGCCATTGCAGTTGTTGATCGTATCCTCAACGATCTTCTCAGGTGTCATTCCCTTAAGCTGCTCATCATTGTAATAAAGTGCAGTTGAACCATCACCTACAGGATATGCCAGGTCGGTTCTCAGCCAGTCAAAAACAGGCATAAAGTTATATACAATTACCTTGATACCGTACTTTGCAAGATTTCTGATAGTTGTAATATAATTTTCAATGTATTTATCCCTTGTGGGCAAGCCCATTTTTATATCCTCGTGCACATTTACACTTTCAATAACCTCAACTTCAAGACCGCTGTCATTTACATGCTTTACATAATCCGCAATTTCATCCTCTGTCCACACTTCTCCTGCTGCCTTGTAATCCAGCACACCCATAAGACCGCTGCAGTTTGGTATCTGTCTTATCTGCTTTAAAGAAACACTGTCGTTTCCCTCTCCGTACCATCTGAAAGTAATCTTCATTTTAAAATCCTCCTATAGCCTTACCTTTACAACTATTTTCTTTACATTGCAGGGTTCCTTTTCAATACATCTTGGTTTATGTGCATCCTCGGGAGGTACAATAGCAAAATCCCCTTCACTTAATAACACACTGCCTCCATGCTCAGGGTCCTTGTAAAAAATAAGATCATTTTCTTCGTCATAAGGTGTGTCTATTTCAAGTCCTTCCCTTGAAACATAACCAAATTGTTCCATACCCCTTACCACATACTGAATGTCAAAATATTTGTCATGAGCCTCATATTTACAGCTTTCTGCAGGCATTGTTACATATTCCTGAACATTTGCAAATATATCATCACCGGAAATTTCCGTTCTTCCTACAGGAAGCTTTTCCAGATCCGTGTTTCTTAAAAATTCAAAAGCCTTAATAAACTTATCCTCAAGATAATTGTATTTATCTGCCAGATTTAAAGTTGTTGTCAACATTATGCTGCCTCCTTAATTTCCATTATTTCATCAAAAAGCATTGATGCCGCCTCTCTGTTGTAAAGATACATAAGTATTACGTCAAATATATAGGGACTGTAGCTTAAATCAAGAACTGATCTCGCAAAGCTCATAGCTGCTATTTCACTTAAACAGCCTATTCTTGAAAGATTTGAAAAAGGCTTTCTCCACAGTTGGATTTTCTTTGTCTTTGTATAAATAGTGTCAGCCTTGATCTGTTCAATACCGTGAAACATTTCATGAAGAAGGAGCACACTGTAAATATCGACCTTCCCAAGCAGATCCTTAAGCTCATAAAGCACAGGCTCCGCTTTTTTTACAGTATCCATAAATATTGTGATCTTACCGCTTTCTTCATACTGAGCAAATGTCACATTGGCACCGCCGTTTGGCATATGGGGAGTTTTCACTGTAAAGCCCATATTTTCTGCACACTTTGTAAAATCATTTCCTGCTATATTATTTGCCTCATTTTCTCCGCACACTCTTGCAAGATATGCAAACTGAAACTTATCCTCCAGTGAAATTTTTCTCTCCAGGGGCTCTCTTGAAAAGGCATACAATACCCAGTCATTTTCATTGAGCTTTAAAAGTTCCTCTGTCATACTCCTTAAAGAATGTACATTTATTTTTTCTTCTTCCTTTTCAATTTTCTTTCCCATAAAAGCATACATCAGTTCCTTAGCCATATTTCCCATAATAATATCTCCTTATGTAAATTTACAACTGATTCTTAGCACCTACAACTATAATATCCTCACTTCCGTCTACCATCTGCATTTCAACATCCATAAGCATTAAAATCTGCTCCAGATCCACAGAACCGTTGAAATCCATTACTCTTGCTCCTACGCAAATGTAATAATCAGGTCTTAAAATAGAGTCTGCCTTGAATATTGAAAGTTCCTCCCACATAGACGAAACCACACTTCTGTAGGACGTCGCCTTGCACATAACAATTTTGCCGTCTGTTCTCTGGACCTTTATAAAGCCCTTCTTGTCAAGTATTCTTAAAGGCATCCTTCCCTTGTTTTCTGTATTGTAAACATAGAAGTTCTTTGTCTGTCCTACAAGATTAAGCTTATCTCCCGTCGTTCTCAGGTCATCGGCAGCAAGCTTTCTTGCCTCTTCCTCTGTACACTCCTTTAACAGATCTGTTGTCTTGACCTCTGTTGAGCCTGTTGCAATAGCAGTGAGCTTTGACGTCTGAGGATCAATTTCAATATGTACCTCAACGGAATCGGCAGCTGCACCGCTTTCTACTGCCTTGTTTATTGCCTCGATCTTGATACTTCTGATATCATCGGGTGTAGGATTAGGCACAACTCTTTCAACAACATCCCTTACCATAGCAAGGGCAACACCTATAGAAGAAATTACTTCTGCATTTTCCGGCACACTGTATTTTATATTCATCTTCTTTGCAACAAAGCCTATAAGTGATGTAGCACCGCCGCCAACACCAACAAGTGATATCTGGTCATGCTCCAGCTTGTATTTTTCCGCAAGCTCCATAATAATAGGAGAAATTTTTTCATAAGCCCTTGTCAGTATCTGTTCTGCCACCTGTTCAACGGTAATTCCCAGATAATCTGCAATAGGCTGCATAGCCTTTCTTGCGGAATTTACATTTCCATAAGAGAAGTCCGTCGGCTTGACAAGTCCCAGTACATTTGCCGCACAGCTGTTTGTAATTGTAATTCTTTTACCGCTCTTAAGCTTAATTGCCACATAGTCGGAAGGATCCCCATCCTTAGGAGAAAAGAATTCAAGCTGCGGATCAACAATTTCACTTTCATCTGTAAATACCGCATAGTCAAGACCTGCAATATGAGCCGAACGCGGACCTACATCGTGAACACCGTTTTTATTAACTCTTATCATTGAGCCTCCCGCAACACCAAGAACTCTTACATCAAGGGAGCTTATGTATGTTCTATGTCCCCCTACAATAGAATAGTCAATAGCAGGACGGCCGTTTTTAATAACACCGATATTTACTGTAGTACCACCGACCTCAAAATAAACACCGTTACTTGCTCTCAAGTACATAAGAGAACCCATAACCGATGCAGCAGGACCTGAAAGCATTGTCAGTACAGGTCTTTTCTTCATTTCATTTATTTCCATAACACCGCCGTCGCCTCTCATTATCATAAGAGGAACATTGACACCTGCACTTCTTACACTCTCTTCCGTTGAATTTGCGGTATTAAGCATTTTAGGAAGTATACTTGCATTTATTGCGGCAGTTCTCGTTCTTCTTGTAAGTCCGTACAGCTTAGTAATATCCGATGCAACGGTTGTTTCAAATCCAAGCCTATTGTGAGCAATATCATATACAAATTCTTCTCCTGCAATATCGTCAACGCCAAAGGCCTCTGATGCCACAATTACATTTGCTCCCTCATTTGAAAGTTCCTTTACAGCCTTTGTTACAGTCATCTCATCTATATCTTCGGATTTGATATATCTGTTCTTTATTTTTATTTTTCTCCCTGAACCCAGATCAATATCCTTAAGCCTTGTCTGCCTTTTTGCAAGAAAGCTTTCAATACCCTTCTGTCCCATACCTATAATGCCTACAGTAGCAACATCACCTTCAATAAGAGCATTCGTTGCCTGTGTAGTGGAGTGAGCAACAAATATTACATCCTCAGGCTTAATATTATTTTCCTTCATACAGTTTACAAAAGCCTGAACAACTCCCGTTGCAACACCGTATTTATCATCATGAGTAGTTTTAACTGATGACTTGCCTATTATTTCATGAGTAGCATTATCAATAGCTACAGCCTTAGTATGAGTACCGCCCACATCAATACCCATTCTTACCTTTCTGTCCATAAAAACATTCCCTCCTTAACCAAACATAAAGTATGTAATTGCCTGTAATATGATACATATTATCCAGCCTGAAACAACGCTCATCTTCATAAAGTCTTTAGTTGATATTTTGGCATAGCTTATACCCCATACGATCCAGGACTGAGTAATACAACATGAAACATTCATTACAGTAGTTGCAGCGATCATCAATGGTGCAAGATACATAGTTGAAAAACCAATGCCCTTTAAAATACCAAGTGTTGCGGCACCGCATCCGTATAATGTAAAAGGACCTCTGAACAAGCCCAAAGGAGCAAGCACCATAAAAGCTATTGATATAACAAGTGTATTATTAGGGATTATACCGTTAAACAGCACATTAAAGTAAGGAATACAAAGCTCCGCAGCCTTATTAAACATAGGCACCATTAAAAGGAAGCCTACAAGAGGAGCCGTATCAACAACACCGTCAAAGAAATCCTTGTTAAATGTTCTGCATGCCGTTCTGAAATCCTTTAATCTTCCGCATACCAGCAATGCGTAAAATCCGCCTATCAGGAAACCTAAAATAATAGGAATATCAAATACTATAAGCAATAACACAGGTATAAAAGGTGTAAGAAGAGCCAGTCCCGGAGCCGTATCTCTCTTTGCCCTTACAGGTCTTTGAGCAGCCCATGCATGAACAGTCTTTTTCTTTCTCATTGTAAAGAGAATAAGAACAATAGTAAATGCAAGCTGTACAGCAAGAGCAATGCTTCCCCAGTGTACATATGTTTCATAAGAATATGTAGCCTTTCCTGCTTCATCAAGGAAGAATGCGGAATACTGTCCGAAAAGAACAGGGTTTATAAACATACCTGCACCTATACTTAACATAAATGAACATACCGAAAGCACCTTAGGAATACCAAGTGACATAAATATCGGTAAAACAATAACGCCTATAGCAACAACCGCACCTGCTCCGAAAAGTGAAGAGAATATAGCAGTTGTAACTGCACAGAGCAGTATACATGTAATTGCAGGCTTGTCACCGCCAAGTTCTGTTGTCTTTCTTATTAATGTTGATGCAATACCTGTAGTAAGCAGAACACGTCCGAACCACGCACCGAATACTACATTAACGAGCACCGTACCCCAGCCCTCGGGACCTTCCTGAAAAACCTTTGTAAAGGCATCTATCCACGACATATTTACCATATCCTGATTTGCGGCTATAAAGTCGGGATTAGTTACAAGCTTAAAGCCTGCCATAGGAAGGACTGTCCATATAATAGCCATCACAAGCATACCCATCATAAGATTTCCGCCTCTGGCTGCATACACCGCAAGTCCCACAAATGATATCAGAATCAATATACCAATAATATATTCCATAAATTTCACCTCTGATCATAAACTTATATTTATCACTTAACCAATGAGTTTATCTTCTCCCATACCTCATCTATTACAGGAATACCATTTTCGTAATTATCTCTGCGTGTTCTCAATTCCATTTCACCGGGATAAAATACCTCTCCCCCTTCTTTAACAGGCTCAGATGATTTAATATCATCAATAATTCTCTCTACAATACTGTCTGTAACTTCAACAGTATTTGCCTTTGAAGGATCAATTGCTATCATTATCTGTGTCAGTCCGACCTCATCACCGAATGTACCGATATCTGCTACGGAATTTGCATTTGTAAGCACTGTTGCAACTACATCCAGAAGAATTGATATTCCGCTGCCCTTCCAGTAACCCATTGGAAGAACTCTCCATGTCTTTTCGATTTCTGCAGGGTCTGTTGTGAGATTGCCTTCTGTATCGTATCCTCCCGGCACAGGAAGCTGCTGTCCCTTTAATCTTGCCTCTTCGATTTTTCCGTATGAAAACTGTGACACAGCACAGTCAACGACCACATGAGCGCCGTTGCTTCTTGGTACTGCCATAATAAAAGGATTGTTTCCTATCTTTCTGTCCTTTCCTCCCCATGCAGGCATGTTAGGCATTGTATTAGACCAGCATATTCCTATACAGCCCTTGTCTGCTGCCTGCCAGCCATAGCTGCCGCCTCTCATCCAGTGGTTGTTGTTACCCAGCGCCACAATACCGATTCCATTTTCCTTAGCAAGCTCACAGGCTCTGTCCATTGCAAGTGTTGCATTGAGAGGTCCGAATCCTCTGTGTCCGTTCCATCTTTCAAAGGCACCCATTTTCAATTCTACTGTAGCAATAGCAGAAGGATCTATTTCACCCTTGTCAAGATAGCTTATTACTCTCGGAAATCTGTTCACACCGTGGGAATAAATACCGTCAAGACTGTTTTTGGCAAATACCCCTGCAGCTGCTTTTGCATTATCTTCCGAAAAACCTCTGCTCTCTAAAATTTCCTTAAATTTGTTTTCTAATTCCTCATACTTTATTCTCATAATTTTTTATCTCCTTTTATATTTAAATTTATTTTTCTGTTTTGTGAAAGCGCTTTCTTATAATCCAATTATAGCAACCGCAACCCCAAATGTCAACAAATCGCTGATAAAAAGTCAACTTTCATTAGTATTCCACAATTTATACTAATGTATTTTAATTGGAAATACTTTCAAAATATAAGTAAAATCCCAGTAAAGTAGAATTTTTTCTGAAAGCGCTTTCAGAATTTGCAAGTACTTTTTATACATATTGCACAAAACAAGTTCATTAAACACAAAAAAATGCAGATGAATTTACACCTGCACCTGTTCCGAAGTACTGGGATCGTAAATTACATCTGCACGCATTTAAAGCATTTTCAATTTTTTAACACTTTCTCTTTCAACAATTTCAGCCTTTATTACCAGACCGTTTTCAACTTTCTTGCCCTCTAAAATATCACTTAATATAGCAGCACACATCTGCCCCTGGAGCTCAGGCTTGTTGTCTATTGTTGTAAGCTCCGGCTCACATATTCTTGTTTCACTGCAGTTATTGCAGCCTGTAACGGCAACATCACCGGGAACTTTAAAGCCCCTTCTTATAAACTGCTTCATTGCACCTATGGCAGTAATATCCTCACCAAACACCACGGCATCAAATTCCCTGCCCATAGCTATAATTTTATCTGCCGCATCCCTGCCCCCTTCAAGTCCGTACTCCGTTTCAATAATTCTGCTTTCAACTCTTTCAATATTGTGGAGCTTAAGGGATTCTCTGAAACCGTCAGCCTTAATGTTTGCCGATGGTGTATCCATATCCTGAACATAATATATATTCCTGTAACCCTTGTCAAAAAGGTAATCCGTAATTTCTCTTATGGTTCCCCTGTCATCCACCATTACGCTTTTAAAATTATCATAAGGCAGACTTCCGTTAGCCATAACTACAGGCGTATTTTTAAGCAGTGCAATATTCTCTTCGGTATCAATTATTTTGCTGAACACAGAACCTATAAGCACAATACCGTCAACCTGTTTTTCCGTAAGTATTTTAATATATCTTGCACACTCACGGGCAGAATTTCCTATATTGCACACTGTAACATTGTATCCCTTTCTGCTGAATTCCTGTTCGATCACATATATGATCCTGGCATAGTGAGATACCCTTACATCTACTGTAAGCACAGCAATGCTCTTCATTGTTTTTGACACCATTCCCCTTGCAATGGCACTTGGCTTATAATTATATTTCTTAAGGACCTCTTCAACTCTCTTTTTAACCTCAGGCTTTACATTTGCCTTGTTGTTAAGCACTCTTGATACGGTTGATATAGAGGTGCCCGCTTCTTTAGCTATATCATATATAGTCAAAGCAACCATCTCCCCAAACAGATTATATTTATAATATATCACAAAAAAATATATATTTCAATTACTAAAAAAGCCCTTTCATATTTGTTTTGTATATATTGAAAGCAAATACTTTCTTATGAGACGTGCCCCATAAGAAAACAGCCCGATTATTCTTTTGAATAACCGGGCTGCCCATTTTTTACAGTATACAAATATTCTTTAACCGGCAGTTTCGTCAGGCGTTCCTAATAAAACACATTTCATACTATCTTATTAATTATTCAGCTTCCTGAACAAACACCTTTAATATCCGTTGGCGACTTTTCTCATTATATCTACAACATCAAGCAGATCAATTGTTGAATCCCTGTTATAATCACATATTATTTTTTGTCTTTCATCAGTAGTACCAATATCACTGGAAAATTTAAGTATATTTGCCGCATCTTTTTTATTTAAAACGGAATTTTCATCCACATCACCCAGAAGAGCATCATCACATTCCAAAGCCACATCTTCGTAAATGTTGTTTATGTTTTCAACTGCACTGCCATTATAAAGCCAGTTTAATACTACTCTGCCATTATAAACAGGATTTACAGGTAAATCCGTATTCTCATCAGCCTTTCTGTAAATTGTATTATCCGAATTAAGTTTAACTGAATAAACGGGAGCATTTTCGCTGTCAGCAAATACAGCCATGGTGCCATTGCTGCTCCATATACCCGAATTTACATTACTGCTATCAGTTGTATTAAGACTGTGAGCAAAGCTGTATTCTTTTATATCTTCATCGGTTACAGTCTCTGCCCATAAATCATTTTCATTGGTTGTGTAACAGTTTATAAAATTACTGTTACCTGTCTCACCGGCAAAAGGACTGTCCGAAGTGTCATAGCAATTTATAACATTGGCATTATTGGCGTAGTAAACAATACCTGCAGCACTATCTCCCGAGAGCCTTGAATTATTATAGCAATCGGTAATAGTTGAATTCTCAGCCCTCAAAACAATTCCACCGCACACACCACCGCTTTCGATACTGCCCGAATAGCTGCACCTGCTTAATACGGAATTATTTCCAAGACGTCCTGCAATAGCCGCCCCATCTGCTGTTAAGCTTACATTGCCTTCACCTCTTATGCCCGAGATATCTGCATTGATACATATGCCGAAAAGAGGTTTTGTTATATTTGATATTTTATGATTATTTCCCCTGAATTCTCCGTAATATCTGTAATTTCCCGCTGTCTGAATATCATTGTCAAGAACAATATCCCCTGTAAGCACAGCCTCTGTTGTTTTGACTGTAAAGTTGTTAAAGCTTTGGGCATAATCCGCAAATTCATCACCGCTTGCAATATACAACGGCTTTTGCAGTGAATCATAATATCCTCTGAGCATATAAGTGTAATTATTAACTATCTTATAGTTTGAAGGATCAGAAGCAATAAAACTTTTAGCCTTTTCTATGCCTCTTTGAAGTCTTTCATATGAAAAATCTGTGTGATCTCCTTTTTCAACACTGCTGTATTCTGAAATTGCATTTTCCAGATTTGTTAAGGCTTCACTTAGCTTATTATCAGTGTTATTGTACTTAGTAAAAGCTTTTATACACACATTTCCCATTTCCACATCTTTTACATCAGTGGCATCGATGTATTCTTCGTTTACAAGAATGTAGCTTTGCCCCCGCTCAGCACTATATTCATAGTTTACACCGTCAAAACTCATAATTTCACAAGGAATATGTACTATATTACCGGGATTTCCTTTCTGTGTAACTACAACAGAAAAAGATTCTCCTTTTTCAAGGGTGATTGTGCTATCCATGTCTATGGTATAATATCCGGAGTATTGAGTAAAGCCATTCTGAGTGTAAACCTTTGTACCGTCATCAGGTGAACCCTCAGGATTTTTATAAATATCAATTGTGTACTCAAGTGAATTATCAAGAGCATATATTCCTACCGCTGTAAGAGTTTCATCATCTTCTGCTGTAAATATGTTTCCATAAGTAGCAAAATCTGTTTCATCAACATAATAGAACACAAACCTGTTATAGCCCGCACCGTCATACATGTAAGCATTATCGTAGCTGTCAATAGTATCTGCTTTAAATGCCGCTACTACATCCATATACTGATAATAACTCACCATAAAGTAACCATCATCTCCAAATTCAGTTCCCCAGCTGTTTTTCGCTATCCATGCACCGTCACCTTCCGGAACTGTAGAAAAGTTTTCTTTAGAATAATTATCATCCCAGCCTACAATAGTAACAGCATGATTTCCATACAGTTCATCAGGATAATAATAGTTTGTTCTGCCTTCATTAAAATATCCCGAATCTATATAAATGCCTGCATAAAGAGCACCTGCTGAAGTAAGCTTCTCCTTGATCGAATCAATATTGACCGGTATTGATTCCACACTGTCAAGGTGATAATAGCCTGATTTGGCAAGATCACTGCCGCCATAGTACATTTTAGCAAATTCATAGCTATATGAAGGGGCATTTTCTTCCAGTTCACAGCTGCCGCTTAGTACCGCTGCTGCAAATTCCTGCCAGTCTGCGCCGTAATTATAGGGCATATCATAGTTTGATCCATCCCCTTTATTGACATCTTTATCATTACTTCTGTAAGCTGACCATGCTATCTGGCTTTCAGACAGATCTATTGCTGAAGGTGATGAAACGATATTTTGCATTAAAAGGCTGCTTTCCATAGCTGCCACTCCTGCATAGCTCCAGCAGTTATTTGTGTAACCCTGATCCTTTACGGAAGTTGAAAGTCCTTTATCTGCAAGAGAATAATAAGACGGATAATCTGCAATGGCATTCGTCATAACAGGCTCCGACAAAACAACCGGATCACCGTTTTTATCTACAGGCTCTGCAGCCACACGTCCCATAAAATATTCTCTTTCGTTTTCGTATAAGGACTGCTCAGCATAAACAACACTGCTTAAAACAAATATAAAAGCAAGTATTGTTGATATTAATTTTTTCATGTTATAGCTCCTTTCCTGTTTACGCATTCCCTTGCTTATACTTATAGTACCCGTTACAAAAGACCACATATAACCCCTTATTTTTATAAATCAGTGTGAAGTGCATTGATCATAACTGGAATAAACTGCTTTTTTCTTGAAACAAAGTTTTCGAGATAAATTGTGTTTTCGGTTTCGGGAGTGTGGAAAATCCGGCTTAAATGCTTATAGGCATCTTTCCCGCAAAAAACTATTGTTGATGATCTCTCTATAATATTTGTCAGCATAAAAAACATCATATCAGAGCCTCTCATCTCATTTTCCTTAACCATATATGGATATATTCTCTCCTTTAGTTCGTTGACATCGGAAGCATCCATGAGATTAAACTGACCTACACCAAAATTTATTTTTCCTGCATTAAACATCTTAAAATCCTGATAAAATATTTGTTCAACTTTTTTATTTTTCAGGTTGCTTCCTGCGGAAAACATCTTCTTTGCGTAATCCAGTATATCTATTCCCGCAATTATGGCAAGCTCCTCTGCAGCAGCCTTATCCACAGAGGTGCAGGTAGGTGAAGAGAATATCAATGTATCGGAGATAATGGCAGAGCATAAAAGGCCTGCTATTTCCCTCGGTATTTCAACATTATTCTCTTTATATATCTGTGTTATGATCGTAGCCGTACATCCTAAAGGCTGATTTCTGAAAAATATAGGATTGATAGTCTCAAAGTCAGCTATTCTGTGATGATCTATGACCTCAAGAACTTCAGCTTCTTCAAGTCCCTCAACAGCCTGTGACTTTTCATTGTGATCCACAAGAATGACCCTTTTACTTCTTCCACCTATTAAATTACGTCTTGAGATCATTCCCACAAGCTTACCTGACTTTGACAACACAGGGAAGTCTCTGTGTCTTTTCTGTGCCATAATTGAACGTATTTCATCTAAATAGTCATCCGGTGAAAATGTAATAAGGTCATGACTTCTCATAAAATATTTAATGGGCATACTCTGATTCACAAGTCTTGTTGCTGTATATGTATCAAAGCTCGTTCTTATAATATTACAGTTATTTTCATCTGCAATTTTCTGAATTGTAAGGGATACTCTTGTCTTTTCACAGCATATAATTACACACTGTGCCTTCATCTCAACAGCACAGAGCTGTGCCTCAAATCTGTCACCGCATATAACTATATCATCCTCGGCTATATAATCCTCCATCATTTCAGGATTGGCTGCAGCTATAAACACTTTTCCCCTTGTTATAGTATCATCTATATTCCCTACAACCATTTCCCCGTTTAAAATTTCAACTAAATTTTTATATGGAGTATTTGCATTTGCAAGAATTTTGCTGTCATATACATCCATATAAGATTTTGCAATATCAGATACGGTAATAAGACCTTCAAGAGTATTGTCCTCATTTACAATAGGCAGTGTAACCATATTGTTTTCCTTCATAATTTCCCATGCATCCTTAAGAGAAATAAGGGAATTGACACCATCAACATTTCTTATTTCAATATCCCTGATCTGAGTTCTGACATTTTCTATAAGCTCCGGCTCCTTAATACCAAAATAATCAAGTACAAATTTGGTTTCATTATTAAGCTCCCCGCATCTCCCCGAAACATATCCCGACCCAATCTGGTTTTTAAGATATGTATAGGCAATAGCAGAGCATATTGAGTCAGAATCCGGGTTTTTGTGTCCTAAAATATATACTTTATCTTTTTTCCCCATGCAGAATCCCCCTTTAACTTCATGATCACATTTAAAGCTTGTCTGTACAGTTAATATAAATAATACCAAGGTTAATTCCTTAACAGCCGTCCCTATATATCGGCCGGCTGTTTTCCCGATTTTGCTTACCTTAAGTATATCAATATATCTTAAAATAGTAAATACCCATTTTACAAGCTTTAACTTTCCTTTCTTTTTCATACCGTCGGCTCATTGTCAGAACACTCAAAACAGAGAGAAATGCCCGAGGACGGTCCTGGCAGAAGATTTATGGCAATACCTGCTTATTTAGGCGGTAATTTGATATTGCAGATATGAAGCAGTACGGCTCAAATGCCGCAAACAATGAAAAGGGACTTCCCCGTTCAATACTTATGATTCCGCAAATTTACAGGCACAACACCGCGGAATTATAAAAAACTCCCGGATACTTTCAGCTATAGCACAAAAATTATAGAAGTCACATAAAATACAAATCCGGTCATTTATAATAAAATTTACAAAAAATCACAACAGTACTCATTTTTCATTTTTATAAAGCTATTAGTATTTTATATTTTCAGCAAATCTCCTTCCGTTATATCAAACAGATTTTCAAGAAATCAGCCCGATTATTTCTTCAAATAACCGGGCTAACCTTTTAACAATATACAACATTTCTTAAACCGACTTCTTCAGTTCAGTCATTCCTTATGAAACACATTTCATATCCATTATAAATTCAGTCCCCTGTACCTGTTAATACATGCGTAAAGTTCTTCTCTTCTCGGAAGGCTTAAATTCCCCGGCAGATCACTTCCTCCGAACAAAGCTTCCATACCTCTTTTTTCTATCTGTCCGTATATCTCATCCACGATCTGTTGAATTGTACGCTCTCCATTAAACAGGTGTTCTTCTGCATACTTCATCATATATCCAAGGCATGTAAGCTGTTCGCTGTCCGCAAGCTGCTCCACATACCTCATATCAATATGCTCATTTCCGAGAGATATGCCGTCCTTTCCCATTGTCTTTATCTTTATCCTTCCCTTATGATAAACTCCGGGATTCTTTTCAGGATACCTTTTAAACTCAGACATCTGTACTTCTTCCTCGGGAAAATGCAGCAAGGGATAGCTTTTTGCCGCCTCCTTTGCCTTCTCTGTTATGTCCCTGGGCACATATCTGTCCATCTGTATTATCTTGTCGGCTATCTGAAAATAAGCTCCCGAACTGCCTGCTACAAGTATAGTTGATATTCCGTATTTTTCATAGAGATCTCCTGCCCTTTCAATAAAAGGTGTTATAGGCTCCATATCTCTGTGAATGACCCTCTGCATCAACTCATCTCTCACCATAAAATTGGTGGCACTGGTATCTTCATCAATAAGGAAAGCAGTCGCTCCCGCCTCTATAGCCTCTGCCACATTCGCCGCCTGTGAAGTACTTCCGCTGGCATCCTCCGTATAAAATGCACTGGTATCTTTCTTATTTGGCAGATCATTTATAAACATTGAAATGTCCGTATGTTTGATACTTCTCCCGTCCTCTGCCCTTATCTTCATAGCATCACCATCGGTAACAACATACTCTCTCCCGTCCCCTGCAATATGGGGATAAACACAAAGCTCAAGTGCCTTCAAAAGTGTTGATTTGCCGTGATATCCTCCGCCAACTATTAATGTTATGCCTTTTTTAATGCCCATACCGGTAATTGTACCATGGTATGGCAGTTCCATACTTACACACATAGATTCTGGTGAAACAAATGGTACAGCACCTTTCATCGGTCGCTGTGAAATGCCCGACTCTCTCGGTAAAATAGCTCCGTCAGCCACAAAGGCAATAAGCCCCTGTTTTGAAAGCTGATCTCTGATATATGCCTGATCTTCGGATAATTCCATTACCTCTTCCATACGCTTTTCATCCAGATTTGCATAAATACATGACTTTTCAACACACTGAGGCAGAAATTCAAACAGTATCCTGATCAGTTCACGGGCATTTATAGTCCTTCCGTTAGCGGGAAAACCCACCTCAAACCTCATTATCACACTTCCCTGCTCCTGGTCTACATAACAGGCACTTCTCTCCAAAATCTCCTGACCGCATCGTGTTACAGACAAAAGTCCGCTTTTCCCGGAGCCTTTCGCCTGAAACGAATACTTTGACGCACACCTTCCAAACTGACGTATCAGTTCATCCTGAAGAGCTATACGTTTATGCTTTTTGTCATATAGCCTTACAGGAAATCCTGCTGTTTTTCCGCTGACCTCTATATGCAGCTTTGAGGGAGATGCAAAGGGGTCTGACTGTACATGATCTATGCCCAGAACAAATCCTTTAAATCTGTAAATTCCTTTTGTGTCTTTATATGCAGGATATCCCCTTCTGTCGATTTTATATAATAATTCCTTTAATTCTTCTGCTGTTTTCATATTGACCTCCACTGTAATACAAATTTAAGAATATATGAATTCAATCCTTATTTTTATTCCACACCGAATCCATCACCGGTATAATAAATAATTTTATAAAACATTATTGATTTTATTATATATAAAATTCAGCCTGTTTACAAGTATTACCTTATAAAATCAATATTGAACCATTTCCCTGATTTTTATAGTTTTCATAACATCAACTCATATATTATTCGGCTATATCGTTAAATACTTATATTAATTACTTAAAACAGTAATATATTTCGCAGTTTTTTCAACAGTTATTGTATTTTGCCTATTATCATAAATACCTCTTTAAAAAAGTTTTGCGATATTTCCACCATTTTCAGTTATATATTATAAATATGCATACATTAGGAATTACCTGATGATGTCTATTAGGAACATAGGAACATAGAAGGAGGTGGATTTACATTAAATGTTCCTGTATCATAAATATTTAAACCCGGGAGGAAAACAAAATGGAAAAAACAAAATACATATGCTATATCTGCGGAGAAGAACTTGATGAAAATAATGCTATTGAATTCAGGGGTGAATACTACTGTGAAGGCTGTCTTGAATACATAACAGTCCACTGTAATCATTGCGGTACTCTTATATTAAGAGATGAAGCAATTTCCGATTCTCACTATACACTGTGCCACGATTGCTACAACGAATACTACACCTGCTGTGAGGACTGCGGCAGGATAATATCAAACGACGACTGCTATTACATTGGTGAC
>CAJFNV010000063.1 GCA_904395805.1 Candidatus Gallispira edinburgensis
AAGGGCTGGTCGCATTGCTACGCAATGCTGCTCGCCTAAGCAGCCAAGGAGGGGGGACCAACGCAGTTGGTGGAGGGATATTGAACTCTAACTATTGAGCAAATGCTTGCATTTGCGGTGTTAATTTTTATCTCAATAAATGAACTAAATTCCTATTTACCTCAAAGCTCATTAAAACTATTAAACAAATTCACTGCCCCATATCCCCACACATTATTAGGCACGGGAGTATTCCCCTCAAGAGGTACAGCACCCTGCAGTATATAAGATTTTATACTGAGAGTATTCATATTTAAATTATTTCCTCTTACTATTCCCCACTGTAAAAGGAGGGCGGCAACTCCTGCAGATATTCCTGCACTTATTGCAGTTGAGCCATTAGAAGGTGTCACAAAATCAGGCTTTAATATTCCTGTTCTGCCCGGACCCCTCCCCGATGATGATATTATTCTGTTATTAAGGGGATCATATGCTCCGACTGTCATTACATAATTTGCCGTAGACGGTACCACTGCTGTAGCAGCAGCAGATGGCGTAACAAACCTTACATTTTTAACTAAGCTTTCTATTGGCAGCCAGCAGTCTATTCTGCCAAAGGAAGTGTCACCGTATACTCTTATTCTCCATATCCCCGGCACAGCTCCCTTTATTCCTATTATGGTTTCCTGAGAACTGGTCCTGTAAAGAGGTATTCTATACTCCACTGTTACAAGAGTATCTGTAATATTAAGCCTGTATGTATTTATAAAATTGTTTCTTGCCTCTATTCTTCCTATTTCACTGCCTATAGGAGGTATTATAGCCACATCAACTTTTTCCGTAATGTCACTCCATATCCACAGAGTAAAATTTTCAGCACCTTCACCAACATTTATTTCCACATCATGATATCCTGCATCGTTATTTATTTCAAAAGATGTATGTCTTCCCCTTAAAGCTTCATTGCCTGCAGCAGCTGTAAGGGCTGCTCCGTTGCTTAAAGCCACAGATGACAGATATATTTCAAGAATTGTCTGATTATCATGACCTCCCTGATTTGTCCCCAGTCCTATAGGTATTGACAAAGGCTTTTTCACTTCCCTTGCCTTTACAGCAATATAATCAACAGCAAGCATCAGATCTGAAGATTCAAAGGCAATTGCCCCTCTGTCAACGCCTATCATATCTTTATAAAAATTACTTGCCTCTCTCAGCTTTACAATTACAAATTCCGCATCGGGAGCGACCTGTAAAACAGCCTTTGCAATATTAGTTCCATGGAGTGTATCACCTTCAATATTAACTTCTCCATTTGCAATTTCCTCTCTGCTGTACTCTCTCCCGAAACATAAACCCTCGGAGTTTTCACTGTCATCCTGTACCCATATTGAATATATTCTGCTTTCACCGTTTTCATATTTAAAAGCAGGATCATTTACATTTATACCATTATCTGCTATACCTACAAGAACACCTCCTCCCCTGTAGTCAGCAGGCAGATTCTGCACACTTGTAAGGTCCTCGGGAATTGTCATATTTTCCCCGTCAAAACCCATAATAAGGGGCGTACCGCTCCTTATACCGTTGCCTATCTGTGTATTTGAAATGAGAAGTTCATACGTCATTACAGGAACATAATATATAGCATAATTTCCAAAAACAAGCTCACACTTTCCCACACTGTATTTTTCAACTTCCTCGGCAATGCTGTCATTCTTCTGTATAATAAGAGAAACATATTCGTCTTCTCTCAGTTCATTCACACTCATTGCAGCAATAGCCTCCAGATTGTTATATATATTTCTGAAACACAGTCTGCCATAGCCCCATTCCCTGTTAGGGTATCTGTTGTTGTCATTTCTCAGGGAATATTTTCTTAAAAGAGCCTTTATTTTTTCACCATACATATTTTCGTCATTTTTCATTACGATACCCCACTCCATAAGAAGGGCGGCAACTCCCGACACAAAGGGCGCTGCCATACTTGTACCCGTAAAATATCCGTATCCCCCTGTATTTGAAGCAGTCCTTATATTTACACCGGGAGCCACAATATCGGGCTTTACAAAAACATTCTCTCTTGTATACCCTCTCCCCGAAAAGGCAGCAAATGTATTGTTTTCCGAATTATAAGCCCCCACGGTTATTGCTCTGAATGCAGTAGACGGTATAGTTAACGTAGTGTCTGCCTCAGGCTCAAGAAAGACAGTATCCTCCGTCACACCTTCACTTACAGGCAGCCATATATCAAAAACACTTTCATCGGCAGTATTTATTCTCAGCTGCCATATACCGCTGTCAACAAACCCAATACCCGTAAGCTCTATTACTACTCTTTCATCAACGGTATAGGGTGTAGGTATTATTATATTCACAACTATATCAGTATTCTGCAATATCTGATTGTAAAGGCTGTCATTTCCGCTCATTACCCCTGTTGTGCTGCCGTCAGGAGAAATAATTTCATAGCTTGCATTGTACAGATAATTTTTATAAAGCTCCAGCCTTACACTTTCAAGACTTCTTCCCACATTAAATTCAACAGTTCTGCTTCCCTGTC
Source organism: Candidatus Gallispira edinburgensis (assembly GCA_904395805.1). Classification (GTDB taxonomy): domain Bacteria; phylum Bacillota; class Clostridia; order Lachnospirales; family CAG-274; genus Gallispira; species Gallispira edinburgensis. The sequence continues at coordinate 2,540 of CAJFNV010000063.1, forward strand.
CTCTGTAGTGATGATATTTGTCACCCTCATTGCCGCTTGCAATAACTATTGATGCAACATTTTTTTCCGCCACACTGTCAATATACTGTTCAAAAAGTGACTGCCCGTCATGGGCACCGAAGTTAGTTCCATAGGATATATTTATTACAAAAGGCATATTTCTTTCATTTGCCCTGTCAGCAATAAATTTGACACCTCTCATAATATCATCACTTGAACCTCTGCCAATTGCCACGGAAATAATTTCCGCACCGGGTGCAACTCCCCCTGTGCCTGCCGCAATTCCCGCCACAGCAGTCCCATGTCCTATACTGTCAGTAAAGTCAATTCCATCTCTTATTTCTTCTTCATTATATACCCTGTCATTAGGAATATCCCATATGTATATGACTCTGTTTTCAAATTCTCTGTGATCATATGTTATCCCCGAATCTATAATGCCCATTATGACACCTTTTCCCGTAAGCCCGCTGAAGTTGCTATTGTTTAATGTTATACAGCTTTTTTCCTTAGCCTCTGCAAGCTGAGGTGTTAATATTACAGGCATTTCAAAGTCTATAATATTTTCATCAGCCTCAACACTTTCAACATCAGACCTTATGATTGCAAATCTTTCAGAAAGTATTTCAACAATTTCATAACCCTTCAAAACCTTGTCATACTTTACAACCAGATTGTACAAAACCACACCTCCATATTATAAAAATATAACTTAACTATTTCTGTAAATTCCAATTTACCTCACCACTCCCCAAGCCTCCCTTGCCTAAAGGGAGGTGGCTGTACCATAGGCACAGACGGAGGGATTCCCTTAAATTCTGATTTAAATCACTAACTAAGGCTCCTTTGTAAAGGAGCTGTCCGAAGGACTGAGGATTTTTCTCCTCACTCCACTCTCCACACTTCCAATCCCCCAACTACTAAATTATATTGACAAAACCAAATTTTATGTTAAAATAACAGTATAAAGGGAATGAATGTCTCCCCTGTCTTATGACTAAACCGCTTTCACGCTGATGACTTCTGTGTTCCACAGGGGTATCAGCTTTTTTTATTTTGATTAAGGAGTAAACACAATGACAGACATATTAATATCCATATACAAAAAATACAAAAGCATAATTCTTATTTCCATTACAGCTATACCTATAGGCGCAGCAATAGGTGCAATAGACGCATTATTCGGAATAGTTCTTTTAAAAATAACAGATTTCCGTGGTGCCCACCCTCTGTACCTTATCCCCTTTTTAGCCGTTGCAGGCGTATTGATAGCTTTTGTCTATAAAAAATACGGAGGAAAATGCAGCAAGGGAATGAATTTGATTTTTGAGGCAGGTCACGGAGATGAGGACGATATTCCTTTAAGGCTTATCCCTCTTATTATTTCAGGCACATGGCTCACACACCTTTTCGGCGGAAGCGCCGGACGTGAGGGAGTAGCGGTACAGATCGGCGCAGCCTTTTCCCACTTTGCAGGAAAAATTCTTCCCTTTAAAAATTCCCGTGATATTTTCATTATTACAGGTATAGCAGCAGGTTTTTCTGGACTTTTCGGCACACCTATAGCGGCAGTGCTCTTTGCCATAGAGCTTCTTACAGCAGGCTCGATTAAATATAATGCTCTCCTGCCTGCCTTTACAGCAGCCTTTACCGCAAGTACAACTGCGGGACTTCTGGGACTTGAAAAGTTTACATTTGCCCTTTCAGTTCCCACGGAACTCAGTTTTACACTGTTTATTAAACTTATTGCTTTGGGCATGCTTTTCGGCATAACGGGAGGTGCCTTTGCCCATTGCCTTAAATCTGCAAAGAAGCTGGCAGGAAATAAATTAAAAAACCCCATTGTACGAATAGCTGTTATGGGAGCTGTACTCAGCATATTGTTTATTCTTCTTCATAAGGGAAGATATTCTGGACTTGGCACAAATCTCATTAATATGGGACTTAAGGGTGGTGAAATATATCCCTATGACTGGCTTTTAAAATTCATACTTACGATCTTAACTCTTGCCGCAGGCTTTCAGGGGGGAGAGGTGACACCTCTTTTTTCAATAGGTACAGCTCTCGGCGTGACCCTTTCGGGAATTTTCAATGTTCCCTTTGAGCTTGCAGCTGCCCTTGGATATGCAGGAGTATTCTGCGGCGCCACAAACACATTTTTTGCCCCTGTATTTATAGGTGCGGAAGTTTTCGGCTATAGCTATATGCCTCACTTTTTTATTGTCTGCACTATTGCATATGTCTTTAATATGAATAAGTCAATTTATTCACTTCAGAAAATAAACTAAAAACAAAATTCTTAAAACTTTGTAAAATTTATAAGAATTTTGTTGACAAATGAGATTTTAAATGTTAATATATAAGTGCAAGTAAATAATAATAATTATCGTTTAGGAGGATTAACTAATGAAGAAATTTGTATGTTCAGTTTGTGGTTATGTACATGAAGGTAACGAAGCTCCCGAAAAATGTCCATTATGTGGAGCTCCTGCATCTAAGTTTACTGAAGTTAAGGAAGACGGACTTACTTTTGCTTGTGAGCACGAAGTAGGTATCATTGACGGTGTTGATGAAGAGATCGTTAACGGTCTTAGAGAGCACTTCAACGGTGAATGCTCAGAAGTTGGTATGTACCTTGCAATGAGCAGAGTTGCTGACAGAGAAGGCTATCCTGAGGTTGCTGAAGCTTACAAGAGAATAGCTTTTGAGGAAGCTGAGCACGCTGCAAAGTTTGCTGAAATGTTAGGTGAAGTTGTTACACCTTCAACTAAGAAGAACCTTGAAATGAGAGTTATGGCTGAGCACGGTGCTACTCAGGGTAAGCTTGATATCGCTGTTGCTGCTAAGAAGGCTAACCTTGACGCTATCCATGACACAGTTCATGAAATGGCTAAGGATGAGGCTAGACACGGTAAGGCATTCCAGGGCTTACTTAAGAGATATTTCGGCTAATATCCGATTTAGTGTAAACATAACATATAACACATATTATTAGAGGGCGTTTTTTATCCGCCCTCTTTATTTTTTGTCATTATCAAGTATGTAATTATCAAGCCGTGATATTGCGCTCCGCATTTCATCTGCAATATATTTAAAATTATTTTCCGCAGAACTTATTATATATCTGTATTCCCGTTCTTCATCATATTTGTATGAATTTTTCATTTTCTCATAAATATATCCCCATGTTTTAATATCAAATTCTATATCCATAAAATCACTCATAATATTATACAGCTCTTCCATAAACTTTCCTTCTTTCTGAATTTATAATTGATCCTAATCCTCTTTAAGCAGCTTGTATGGTTCAACATCAAGAGCCTTTGCAATGTCAAAAAATGTATCCATTGAGAAAGCCTTGTTCACATTTACTGCCTCAATAGCAGATATAAATGTTGCAGACTTGCCTATAACTTCTGCAAGCTCTGCCTGTGTATAGCCCCTTAACTTTCTGTAATAGCCTATTTTTAAGCCTATTTTTTGGTATATATCCCACCGTTTTTCTGTCATTTTTATCACTCACATTTTATATTTAAATTTTTTATAAAATTTCCTTTTAGTAAGCAAAATTAGAGTATATAACTCTATTTCACCAATAACCTGTAATTTTGTTTTATAATTACATTAAGAGGTGAGCAATATGAAATATTATGAACGTATACGTGAGCTGCGTGAAGATAATTATCTTAAGCAACAAAATATCGCAGACCTCCTTAATGTCGTACAAAAAACATATTCAGATTATGAAAAAGGCAAAATCCGTCTTCCAATTGACAGTTTACTCATACTAGCTAAATTTTATAATGTATCTGTTGATTATATATCTGGAGCCAGTAATGAAAAAAATCCATATCCCAAGAAATAGACAGTATTAATATTTTTGTTATGCTGTCTTTTTTATTTTAGTGTGTTCATTTTTTGCTTTTTCATATTAATGTCAATAGAAAACTTTTTAGAGTTATATACTCTACGATAATTATAGAGTATATAACTCTATTTGTCAAGAAATAATATTTTTTATTATATAATAGTTTATGAGGTGGATATATGGAATATTATGAACGTATAAAAGAATTAAGAAAAGATAATTCTCTAACACAACAAAATATTGCAGATCTTTTACACATAGGTCAAAGAACATATTCAGACTATGAAAGCGGTAAAACCCGTATTCCTGTAGATAGCCTTATAATTCTTGCTAAATATTATAATGTTACTTTGGACTATATTTCAGGAATAAGCGATATAAAAAACAAATATCCATTAGAATAAGCAGTTGCAATATTTTTATACTTTGCAGCTGCTTAATTTTTGAATATAATAAACAATTGCCTTTCTATCAACCAATTTAGCCCCCCTTGCCTAAAGGGGGGGATGTCTGTGCTATGCACAGACTGGGTGGATTCCTGCTCAAATGCCTGCATTTGCTCTCTGAATTACCTATCCCCACTCATTTGTTCTTTCACACACAAATCTATATACTGACACACACCGCTAAAATTTTCCCATATATCTGTATTTGCAAACCTTATAACCATAATATTTCTTTTTTCAATATATTCAGTCCTTATTCTGTCCTTTAACATTCCCTTAACTTCATAGTGCTGAGAGCCGTCAAGTTCAATAGCAAGTCTGGCTTTTGAACAATAAAAATCAACAATATAATTATCAATTACTTTCTGCCTTAAAAATCTCACAGGATAATCCTTAAAAAAATCATACCATAAATGACGTTCTTCCTTTGTCATATTTTTTCTCAATTCTCTTGCATTATCGGTCAGCTGTGAATTATGTTTTCTCTCCATTATTTACCTGCTCCTTTATTTAATGATGTTATAAGCTTAAGAAAATATTTACACTAATTATAAAGTATTATTCATTTTTTAGCAATTGCCCATAAACGGGCTATAATATATTTAATGATTCTTGCAGCAAAAGTATCTGACCTAATGTGCCAACGGATTTTTTTGCATCTCAAATGTTCATAATTTTTTAGAACGGTTATCTTAAGCTCGCACATAGACCTTTTGCATATCAATACTGTCAACTTAAAGAATTAGCATAAACCTAACTGTAAAAAAGGCGGCGTGCCCGCCCTTTCAGAACTTTTGACTTCGTCAAAAGCGACACTTCGTGTCGGCAAATATTCTTTTGCTTCAAACTTGGCTCCCTTGCCTAAAGGGA
>CAJFNV010000064.1 GCA_904395805.1 Candidatus Gallispira edinburgensis
AAGGGAATCCCTCCGTCTGTGCCTATGGCACAGCCACCTCCCTTTAGGCAAGGGAGGCTTTATGTTGGTGAGCTAAATTGGAATTTATATATGAAATTTGCTGCAAAGTAAAATTATGCATTGTACATTGTGAATTATAAATTAATATAGGGGGTATTGTATATGAATATGAACAAAATGACACAGAAATCTTTAGAAGCTATACAGTTGGCTCAGACTCTTGCTGTGGAGAACAGTAATCAGCAGATAGAGCAGGAGCATTTGCTGTATGCCCTGATTTCTCAGGACGGCGGTGTCTGTGCCGAGCTTTTGATCAAAATGGGCATAGACATAGGTAATTTCGGACTTGCTGTTAAAAAAGCTATAGATGCTTTGCCTAAGGTGGGAGGAAGTTCAAGAGAGCAGGGCAAGGTATATGTATCAGGTGACTTTGACAGAGCTATAGCCGATGCTGAAAAAACAGCATCTAAAATGGGCGATGACTACACATCTGTTGAGCATCTGATGCTGGGTCTTATTGATAATCCCGATTATAAGGTAAAGGATATTTTCAAAACATTTAATATTACAAAGGACAGATTCCTTACAGCTTTAAAAAGTGTAAGGGGAAATACAAGGGTTACAACGGACAATCCTGAGTCAACCTATGATGTATTAAACAAGTATGGTCAGGACCTTGTAGGTCTTGCCGAAAAGGGTAAGCTTGACCCTGTTATCGGAAGGGATACCGAAATAAGAAATGTAATAAGAATTCTTTCAAGAAAGACTAAAAACAACCCTGTACTTATTGGTGAGCCCGGTGTTGGTAAAACTGCCATTGCAGAAGGTCTTGCCCTGAGAATCGTAAAAGGCGATGTGCCTGATAATATTAAGGACAGAAGAATATTCTCACTGGATATGGGTGCCCTTATTGCAGGTGCTAAGTATCAGGGTGAGTTTGAGGAAAGATTAAAGGCTGTTTTGCAGGAGGTCAAAAAGTCCGAAGGCAAGATAATAATGTTTATAGATGAGCTTCATACTATTGTGGGAGCAGGCAAAGGTCAGGGCGCAATGGATGCAGGCAACCTTTTAAAGCCTATGCTTGCAAGAGGCGAGCTCCACTGTATAGGTGCTACTACGCTTAATGAGTACAGACAGTATATTGAAAAGGATGCTGCCCTTGAAAGACGTTTCCAGCCTGTAATGGTTGATGAGCCTACCGTTGAGGATACCATATCCATATTAAGAGGTCTTAAGGAAAGATATGAAGTATATCACGGTGTTAAGATACAGGATCAGGCCCTTATTGCAGCAGCGACACTTTCAAACAGATATATAACAGACAGATTTCTGCCTGATAAAGCTATTGACCTTGTGGATGAAGCCTGTGCAACAATAAAGACTGAAATGAATTCAATGCCTGCAGAGCTTGATGAAATTTCAAGAAAGATCATGCAGCATGAAATTGAAGAGGCTGCCCTTAAAAAGGAAGATGACAAGCTTTCAAAGGAACAGCTTGAACATGTTCAGAAGGAACTTGCAGAGTACAGAGCTGAGTTTGCTGCCATGAAAGCCCAGTGGGAAAATGAAATGGCAGACATTAACAAGGTGCAGGATCTGAGAAAACAGATAGAGGATGTAACAAAGCAGATAGAAGTTGCAGAGAGAAATTACAACCTTGATGAGGCTGCAAAGCTTAAATACGGCAGACTGCCCGAATTGCAGAAACAGCTTGAGGCAGAAGAAAGCAAGGGAGAGGCTTCTTCAAGGGATAATAAGATACTTAGAGATAAGGTAACAGAAGAAGAAATTGCCAAAATTGTAGGCAGATGGACAGGTATACCTGTATCAAAGCTTGTTGAGGGCGAAAGACAGAAACTTCTTAATCTTGACAACATTCTTCATCAGAGAGTTATCGGACAGGATGAGGCTGTTGAAAAAGTTTGTGAAGCTATTATACGTTCAAGAGCAGGTATACAGGACCCTGACAGACCTATCGGTTCATTCCTGTTCTTAGGCCCTACAGGTGTTGGTAAGACGGAGCTTGCAAAGGCTCTTGCAGAGGCACTCTTTGACGATGAAAAGAATATTGTAAGAATTGATATGTCCGAATATATGGAAAAATACAGTGTGTCAAGACTTATAGGAGCACCTCCGGGATATGTTGGATATGAAGAGGGTGGTCAGCTTACAGAGGCTGTAAGAAGAAAGCCTTATTCAGTTGTTCTTTTTGATGAAATTGAAAAGGCCCATCCCGATGTATTCAACGTACTTCTGCAGGTACTTGATGATGGTCGTATTACGGATTCACAGGGAAGGACTGTGGACTTTAAGAATACAATAATTATACTTACATCTAACTTAGGCTCTAACTTTATACTTGACGGTATACAGCCTGACAACACAATAAGCGAAGAGGCTAAGTCACAGGTAAGCAATCTGCTTAAAACAAGTTTCAGACCTGAATTCTTAAACAGACTTGATGAAATAGTGTTCTATAAGCCACTTGCAAAAACTGAAATAGGTGCTATTGTTGACCTTATGCTTAATGACCTTAACAAGAGAGTTGCCCATAAGCAGATATCAATTGAAGTAAGCGATGCTGGAAAGCAGTATATAATCGACAGCGGCTATGACCCTGTATATGGTGCAAGACCACTTAGAAGATTTATTCAGTCTAAAGTGGAAACACTTGTGGGCAGAATGATAATAGCAAATGATCTTGAACCTGACAGTGTTATATATGTTGATTATGACGGAAGAGAGCTTAATGCAAGTGTGAAATGATCGTATATAACAATAAGTTCTGAAATTTTAAAGTCATAAATTGTAATTTTTTGTAAAAATATGCATTTTATATTAAAAATCATACAAATTAAAAAATTGCAGGAATTTGGAGCGGAAATATGGTATAATTAATATATAGTATAAACTATCTGCAAAGAGTTTATTCTATAGGGATAAGAGTTTTTTAAACTCTAAACCTATATCGGGAAACAGAATATTGGTTGCCCCCGAGTTATAATTGAAACATACTGATATATTTAATAACTATTTGTTCTATCCAAAATATTTTTACAATTTTTTTAGTGTGTTCAAGGGTATGTTTCAAAGAAAAGCTGCCGTAAATCATTGTGAGATCTGATTTGCGGCAGCTTATTTTATTGTGAACCAAAAGAGAGTAATTCGGGGGTTGAGCCGACTTTTTAAGGTCGTTAAAAAGTTCTGATTATGAACCGAAAGAGAGTAATTCGGGCGGCGGAGCCGACTTTTTAACGCAGTTAAAAAGTTCTGATTGTGAACCGTTTTGGATATTTAAGGTTTTTCTATACAGTTGTTGTCAACAAGTCCTTCATAAACATAATCAACAAGGAGTTCATAGGCATCGTCATTTAAATTGCCGTTATCCTGAAGGAAACAGGAAGGAACTATTCCCTGCTCCTGCTGTTCAAAATCATTGTCTGTATAGTCTACCGTTGTCTTATACAGATTATATTCTGAAAGGTATTTTCTTACATTTAGAAAATGTGAACCAAATCTTTCTGACATTATACTGTCATATTCAGCCATACCTGCATTACTTCCTTTTACAAGTCCCATTACAATATATCTGTCCTTGTTTTTATCACAGGAATCTATAATCTGCTGTATATAGTCTGCAAGCTCGTTCCAGTCGCTCCAGTCATCGTTTTCCCCCAGCCATATAATGTGAGCATAATCCTTATATTCATCATCACTTGAAGTGTTTATAACAGAGCCCTCATTAATTGTAAAGGGCTCTCCGTTTTCGGCTCTTACAAAATAGTGTTTGTTTTCTCCTGTTTCGGGATCTCTCTGAGAGTCACCGCCGATCATACCTGTAAAGCCGTCTACTGTTACAGGATTAAAGTTGGCATTATCTGCGGATACGGCAAGGGGCCATACAGATACTCCTTCTTCCGAGGATTTGAGATTGATCTCAATAAGGTCAGATTGTTCCGGAATTGTTACCGTATCTGCAACAACAAAGGGTATAATTCCTATTCTTCCGAGGACGGTGTAAATATTTTCTCCGGCTACGGAAAGATTTGTGATCTGTATTCTGTATTCCTCTTCTGATAATTTATCCTGAAGTTCTTTTGTAAAATATGTATTTACTGTACCTGTGCTTGCCATAAGATCCGATCCTATACAAACTATGCCGGGAATTTCTTTTGATATCCGTGCATATTCTTCTTCTGTCTTAGCTTCTCTTTCCGCTGAAACTTTTGCATAGTTTTGAGCTGTTATGGCATTTTCTTCGATTTGCTTATTTGTTCCCGAATTAAGTATAAAAACCAAAATCGGTATTATTATAATAAGCAGAACAAGAAATACAAGGGATAATTTGTTTATTGGTTTCAAGAGGGCACCTCCTTAAACTTATGAGGGGTGCTGTAAAAGAATACAACACCCCGACATATGAAAACTTATTTATTGCTTTATTTATTATCTTTGATATTTGAGGAAGTATCATATGGATTTGCCTTATAAGCATATCCGTATTTTCTGCCGTATTTTCCATATTTTCCGTATTTAGTATTGCTTTCATCAACAGAGTTGATAACTATACCTAAAATATTGCCTTCAACGAAGTTAATGCTTTCTATGGTTCTTTCAATTTCATCATAAGTTGAAATACCCTGTCTTACTACGAGCATAATACCTGCTGATGCCTTAGAAAGAAGGAGTGCATCTGTAACTACATTTATAGGTGATGTATCAAGTATTACATAATCATAAGCTTCCTTTGCTTTTTCCATAAATCTGCTCATATTATTTGAGCCTAAAAGCTCTGACGGATTTGGAGGCATAGGACCGGATGTAAGTATATCAAGATTTTCATATACATTTTTGTTTACAATTGAATCAAAGTTCTCCCCTGTCAGAACAGATGAAAGACCTTTTTCATTTTTAAGATTAAACATCTTGTGCTGATTAGGTCGTCTTAAATCACAGTCAACAAGGAGAATTTTTGCCTTTGTCTGAGCAATGGTTATAGCAATATTTGCAGCAGTTGTTGATTTACCGTCGCCTGAAAGGGGACTTGAAATAACAAAAGCATTGTTTTCATGTGTTGAAAGTGTAAAATTAAGGTTTGTTCTGAGCATATTATAGGCTTCTGTAACAGAGAACTGAACCTTGTCTGTAAGTATTGTACCTGTTGTGATTCTTGCCTGGGCATCTTTTCTTCTGAGAGAAGGAATGTACTTACTGAGCATACTGCTTTTATGCTGCTGTTCATCCATGTGATAAGTAGGTATTTCGGACAAAACAGGCAGATTACATTTGTTCCTGAATTCCTCACCGCTGTTGATCGTTCTGTTGAGCATATATCTCAATATTATTATGCCGCATATTAATATAAAGCCTATGCCTCCGAGAATGATACCATTTTTTGTGGCGTTAGGACCTGAAGGTAAAAGAGGTACCTTTGCAACATTTATTGTTTCAACAAATCCTGTGCCTACAACTCTGTTTATAACAGAAGGAGCAGTATCTGCAATTATTCTGCAGATTTCTGCTGAAATTGTGGGACTGGGTGTTGTGGCTGAAATTTCTATGATTTCAGTCTCATTGACTGTTCCGAAGCTTACATAGGGAAGTATGCTGTTAGGGTCTATTATTGTTTCTCCGTCTTCATTTACTGTAAGTGCAAAATAGGATTCAATCTCTTCGGGAGTACATATTCCTGTAAGTTTTTCCGCAACAACATCCATAATTGCATCATTTGATAAAATTACTATGTAGGTTTCAGCAAGGCTTTTTGAAGCATCAAGCTCCTGTAAGCTTGCATTGCTTATGACCGATGTCTGGTCATTGCTTTTTACATAAAGACATGTTGAAGTTGTATACTCCAATGGTTTGCATAGTTTTGTGTAACCATAGCCTGCAATGCCGAAGAGCAATACAACCACTACTATTAACCATATATATCTCATAAGTTCCTGAAATAATAGGGTCAGGTCTATACTATATTCCTCATTTTCTTCTCGTATATTCAACTTGGTATCCTCCGGTATATTTATTTATTATAAGAGTGCTTATTTAGCCGTAAGCTCTTCTGTTGTCAGTTCTCTGGCATCACCCCATATTCTTTCAAGGGAATAAAAATCTCTGTCCTCTTTATTGAAAAGATGGACTACTATGTCGCCAAAGTCCATAAGTATCCAGCTTCTGTTATATGACTGGAGACCTTCTGTATGCTTTAATGTAAAGCCTGCTTTATAGAGCTTTTCATCAACTTCATCAGCCATGGCTTTAAGATGGTTTGAGTTTGAACCGCTTGCTATAACGAAATAATCGCTTAATGTTGAAATTTTGCTTATGTCAAGGACTCTTATGTCAATGGCAAGCTTGTCTTCAAGGGCCGCATATGCAATTTTAGCGCCCTCAAGTGAATTAGTGTTTTTCATTTTTTTCCTCCCTTTTAAGATACTCCAGAGCAGCTATGCCCAGAGGATGTATCAGTCTTTTTTTCTTTTTATTGTAGTTTATTGTATTTTCAAGTGAAGTTATGACTGCCTTGTCTATATCTTCATAGGCAAGTTCTCTTACCTTGTCAAGCCCTTCAAAATAGTCTCTGTTAGGCTCTATATAATCGGCAATAAATACTATCTTTTCAAGGAGAGACATATCGGGTCTGCCTGTCGTATGATATGCAATGGCATCAAGTATTTCACTGTCTGTAATACCGTATTCCGTTTCAGCTATTTTAGCACCTAAAAAGCTGTGAGTAAGGTCAGGCTGACTTTTAAGTATATCGTCAAGCACAAGAGAGTATCTGTCACACAGTTCAAGCTTTTCTTCATCTGTAAGGCATTTTGCACAGTCGTGAAGCAACCCTGCAATATATGCCTTGTCGGAATCTGCACCGTATCTGCCTGCAAGCTGCAGTGCCTCCTGTGCTACTCCCTGTGTGTGCTTATATCTCTTTGGCGTAAGAACCGAATGAAGCTTTGCATTAATTGCTTCAATTTCAGGTGAATATACGTCTTCGGCTTTATAAAGTCCAAATTTATGAATATACTCCTCAACAGATGCAGGGACTAAATACTTTATTGTCTGACCTGCCAGTACCCTGTGCCTTATGTCAGTTGAAGATATTGAAAGGGCAGGTATCTCAAGGAGTGTTATTCTGCCCTTGAATTTATCTTTAAGGCTTTTAATAGTTTTAACAAGTTTTTCGTTTTTGTATCCGGGCCTTGTTACAGCTACAAATTCGCACATTGAAAGAAGTTTTTCAGGTTCTTTCCATGTTAAAATTTCCTGTATGGCATCTGCACCTGTTATAAAATATATTTTACATTCAGGCTTGCAGCGCATTTTAAGTTCTGTAATTGTATCGATCGTATATGTCAGTCCCGCTCTGTCAATTTCTATACGGGAAACCTCAAAGTTAGGGTTTGTAACAGTTGCAAGGACTGTCATAAGATACCTGTGCTCATTAAACATAGGGTTTGCATTTTTGTGAGGCGGTTTGCCTGTGGGTATGAATATGACTCTGTCAATACCCATCTGCTGCCTTACAGATTCCGCGGCAACAAGGTGTCCGTTGTGTATGGGATTGAATGTACCGCCCATAATTGCTATTTTATCATATTGTCTGTAATCTTTGATCTGATTCATAAATAAAATCTCCAGAGATAATCCTTTGCTTCCTCTGCATAGTCAATGCCTATTCTTTTACCTGTTTTATAGTCTGAAATTTCTTTGCCCTCTGTTATATAGAGAATATCACCCATTAAATTTTCTCCGTTAAGGCTCCTGTCTATACCATATGCCATACATAATTTTCCGGGACCGTTGCTGAAATTTTTAAGCTGGTATTTTGTAAGCTCATTCAAAGGTTTCTTATACCTGAGTTCTGACATATATTCCATGTCTGACACAGGTTCAAGTCCCCGTATAAGTACGGCGGAGGGTTCGTCCTTAATATCTGTGACTACGTTAAAGCAGTGATACATACCATATGTAAAGTACACATAGGCAGCTCCCCCTTCCATAAACATTGTGGAGGTGCGGGGAGTACGGCTGTAATTGTAGGCATGACATGCCTTGTCATCTGATCTGTAGGCTTCTGTTTCCGTAATCATGGCAACAAGAGTGTGCCCCTTTATATTACGCACAAGATATTTGCCCAGAAGCTCGGGAGCAACAATGAGGGCATCTCTTGTATAGAAATCCTTATCAAGCTTCATCATATATTTTCTGCAAATAACGGCAGTCACTGTGGTACCTGTCCTGATTTGAGTTTTCAATAAGCATAGTAATGTGAGGCTTTGAATTCTTTAACTCCTTAAAAAGAGGCTCGTAGTTAAATAAGCCTTCTCCCACCTGTTCAAAGGCAACATCGCCTTTTTCATCAAGCTTGAAATCCTTTATGTGCATTACGGAAATTTTGTCACCGTAATATCTGAATGCCTTTGCAATAACCTCTTCCTGTTCTTTGTAGTTGTTTCTGTCAAGAAGATTTACAGGGTCAAGTATGACCTCTACATTAGGTGAGTTAATATCATCAAGAAATCTCTGCATCATTTCAGGTGAATAAATTGTGTGGGTGGCAACTCCTTCCACACCTACGATAACACCTAATTTTTCGGCAGCGGCAACTATTTCTCTCATTGACTTTAAAAGTCTCTGATAACATGTCTCTGTATATGTGCCGGGAACGATCTTGAAATTTTCGTCAAGTCGTCCTGTTTCCGTACCTACCATATCCGCTCCTATAGCTCTGGCATATTTTAAGTGCTCAATAAATCTTGCCACCTCTGCCTGCCTTTTGGCTTCATTTGGGTTTGTTGGATTTATATAACAGCCTAAAACTGCAACATGGATGTCATTTTCTGAAAGTCTTTTGCTTATATATCTGCCAAGACCGGGATTATAGTGACCTGTCGTAAAGTCGATATCTGTAATTGACTTTTTAAAGGCAAGCTGAATATCGTGAATGTCATATTCCTTAAGCTTGTCAATAAGCTGATCAAAGGTCTGTTTTCCTCCCAAGTCATGGGCTCTCATACCAAATGCCATATTTTTCACCTCGTAGAAATAATAATATGTAAATATATACTAAGTCTGATAACAATATATTTATCATTATATCAAATATAAATAAAAAAAGCAACTATGTTATTGCTAAAAAGCCTTTGACAGAAATACCAAAGACTTTTCTTTTTTTACTGTGGGACTGAATTTTGGGTATTAGTAACAGTTAAAGATTATTGTGATGTTTAGTAATCTTATATTACGTCTATACCAAGTCTCTGATTTATTGTGCTTAATGAAATATATATTTAAAGTTTTTATACTGATGAGTATGTATTTAGATAAAAATTATCAATTAATATGAATTAACAAAAATTTAATTGTAAAAAAGAGTAAAATTAATTATAATGATATTATAAAAATCAGGAGGTAACAAATATGAAAGGTTTAAAAAGATTTATTTCATTGGTGCTGGGCATAAGTATGAGTGTGTCTGCTTTTACTGTTACTTATGTTCAGGCAGATGAGAGCAGACAGGTGGTCATATATCATACAAATGACAGTCACGGCTATTTACAGGGTGACGGTGAAAGCATTGTTGGTATTGATACCGTGGCTGCCCTTAAGGAGATTACTCCGGGCTCTGTTCTGATAGATGCGGGAGATGCAACACAGGGACTTCCCCTTGCTTCTCTGAGCATGGGAGCAGATATTATTGAGCTTATGAATTTGGCAGGATATGATTTAATGGCTGCGGGAAATCATGAGTTTGACTTTGGTGTTGATAACTTTATAGAAAATGTGAGAAAGGCACAGTTCCCTGTTCTCTCTGCAAATACATATAAAGACGGTAATATTCTTCTTGACGGTGTTCAGGAGGGAAATAACGGCTGCCATACCATAATTGAAAGCAATGGTATAAAAATAGGTTTCTTCGGGCTTACAACAGTACAGACTGCTACAGCCACTAATCCCGAAGGTACAAAGGGTGTAGAATTCAGAGATGAAATCGAATGTGCAAAAAGGGAAATAGATGAGCTTAATGCCGAAGGTGCCGATGTTATAATTGCTGTATGCCATATGGGAAACGGTGATGCACCGTGTACAAGTACAGATCTTGCAGATGCAATGACAGGAGAGTATCAGGGAGAACTTGATGCAATAATTGACGGTCACAGCCATACTATGGAAAATGTGGTTGAAAATGATATCCTTATTGCTCAGACAGGTTCAGGAATGAGTGCTGTTGGCAAGCTTACTGTTGATGTGTCCGATGAGGGTATTGAATTAACCGAGGAAAGGCTTACTCCTGCAGATCTTGCAGATGTTACTCCCAAGGCAGAAGTAACAGAAAAATTAAGTGAAATAAATGAGTCACAGCAGGATATTTTAAATGAGAGTATAGGACACACGGAAACTACATTATGGGCAGGCTGGATAGGAGATGTTGCTCCCGTAAGATTTGTTGAAACAAATTACGGCGATTTTGCTGCTGATGCACTGAGAAGTGCTGCTCTTGATTTCCTTGAGGACAAGGGCGTGGATATGCCTGTTGTGGCTGTTGAAAACGGAGGCGGAATAAGAGAGGCTGTACCAAACGGAGAAATTACAAAGGGAAGCCTTATAGCTACATTTCCTTTCTCAAATACTGTATACATAAAAGAAGTTACTCCTAAAATATTATATGAAATGATGGAAGTATCAGGAAATCTTTTAGACGGACAGGATCCCGAGACAGGTATGCTTCTCCAGATGCAGATATCAGGGGGCTTTTTACAGATCTCAGGTTTTAATGTTGTTTTTGATACTGAAAGTAAGGATAACAGGGTTATTTCAATCACTCTTGAGGGTGAGGATGAACCTCTTGACAGAAATGATGAAACTACAAAGATCATGCTTGCCGGCAATAATTACATATTAAGCGGCGGCAATGATTATACAATGCTTGCAGACCTTCCTAAATACGGCGAAGCCGGTGGAGAGGTTGAGGCTATACAGGGATATCTTGAAAGTGTTCTTGAAAACGGTGTTCTTAAAGGACATGAGGGCACAAAGAACCGTATTATTATGCAGGGAGAATATGAGCCTAAGGAATATACTGCTTACATAAATGTTACCGACGGATCAGGCAGTCCTCTTGCAGATAAAGAAGTTTACTACAGAGTTGACGGCGGTGACAGAATAAGCGGTACAACAGATGAAAAGGGACTTCTTTCAATTGTACTTGAGGACGGACCTCACGGTGTGCGTATAGAAAATGAGCAGAAAGAAGTATATATAAACAATTATACTGGAATAGGAATTATTGAGGACAGTATAAGAAAGTTCCCTACACTTGTTTATACAGGTGAGAGCGAGGAAGATACGGAAACAACAACAGATACCGTGACAGAAGCAACTACAGAAACTGCAACAGAGACAGTAACAGCAACTGAAACAGAAACAGAAACAGAAACAGAAACAGTGACAAGGCCTCATACATCAGGCAGCAGCGGCGCCGGCGGCAGCTTGAGCGTAAACCAGTATGATGGTACCGAGGCAACAACTGAAGATGAAACAGAAACAACAACGGAAAGTACTGAAGAGGATAACAGTTATGATGTAAGAATAACTGTAGGAGAGAGTACAATTTCAATGGGTGATGAGGTTATTGACACTGACTGTGTGCCATATATTAAAGAGGGTTCTTTAATGGTTCCTTTAAGAATGGCAGCCCTTGCTGTTTACGGTCTTGATGTTGACAATGCCGACAGCAGCAGCTCTGTTTTATGGGATGCAAATTTAAAGAAGGCAACAATTATTGCAGGGGGCAGAACAGTTGAGTTTACCGCAGACAGTAATTATATTGTTATTGACGGTGATATGGTTATAGGAAGCGGTGCAGCTGCTGAAATAAAAAATAACAGAATGTATGTACCGTTCAGAGCACTGGGGGAGGCACTGGATACGGATGTAAGCTGGATCGGGGAAAGCAAGACTGCTGTGTTTGCCGGTAAGTAAACAGGAATTTAGTGGAATCCCTCAGTCAGCCTTCGGCTGACAGCTCCCTTTAGGCAAGGGAGCCACGGGCGAGCAATGCTCGCCCCTACAAAATGGTGGGTTGTCAGGTAGTTGCTGTGCTAAACTGGAATTTATTGTATTATAATAAAAGGGATTTTGCGGTGTGCAAAGTCCCTTTTGCTATTTATTTTATTGACTTGCCAAGTTCAAAGGCTTCCTGCAATTCAGGCTTTCCCTCAATGTCGCCTATAGCCATTACACCGCCGCAGAGGACTTTACCTATACTTTTCCAGCCCATATGTTTTTCAAGGCGGTCATACCAGTAAAGGGTTTCTTCAAAGCCATATCCTTCTGCCGCCATAATGAGAATACTGTCTTTTTGGGGATTGCGGTAGTTTTGATCACATTCTGCAACAGCAAAAAGACGGTCAAAAGCTGTTTTGAGCTGTCCGCTTATTGTCCAGTAATAGAGGGGTGTTGCAAGGACAACAATGTCTGCTTCTTTGTATATGGGATATATTTTATCCATATCATCTTTCTGTGAACAAGGGCTGTCGGGATCTTTGCCTCCGCAAAAGCAGCCCTTGCAGCCGTGTATATTCATACCGTCAAGAAAAAATTCGGTTACTTTGTTTCCCGAACTTTCAGCACCGTCTGCAAATGCTTTTACAAGGGCAGAGGTATTTCCTTTCCTGCGTGGACTGCCGTTAAGTATAACTATG
Organism: Candidatus Gallispira edinburgensis; assembly: GCA_904395805.1. GTDB lineage: Bacteria > Bacillota > Clostridia > Lachnospirales > CAG-274 > Gallispira > Gallispira edinburgensis. Next base: position 12,708 of record CAJFNV010000064.1, read on the forward strand.
TTTTTACTCATAATATCATTCTCCTTCTCATTATTTTGAAATTGTTGCTTTATTCCGTTGAATATATTATAATTATAACATAATAGATAATCAGTGCAAGTACGCACAATAAAGTAAGGTACTTGCATTAAGGTTTAATACTTACCAAAAGGAGAGTGAAGAAATGAAGGAACGATGTATTTCAAAAGAGTGTCTGAAGGACACCGGTTTCAGTTATACATTATCACTTATTAGCGGGAAATATAAAATGACTGTGTTATATATATTAATGGAATTTGGCGTTGTGCGTTTTAATGAAATGAAAAAATATATCGGAACAATTTCATATAAGACACTTAGTTCCACATTAAAGGAACTGGAGGCAGATAAGCTAATCAACAGAAAGGAATATCCCCAGATCCCGCCCAAGGTGGAGTACAGTCTGACGGAAAGGGGAAAATCTCTTATCCCTATACTTGATGGAATGTGTGAGTGGGGAGACAAAAACAGGATCAATGATTAAAACCGTCAATATCAAAACAGGAGGATATTATGGAATATATAGACATACTTGTTACGGTTGATGATAACTATATAGACAGATTAAAAGTAATGCTTACTTCGCTTAAGATATGTAACAGAAATGAAAAGATAAGGGTATATCTTATGCACCGCTGTATAGGTTCGGAAAAAATAGATGATTTGAGAAAATGTCTTGATGCCTTTGAATATGAATTTTGTCCCGTAAAAGTAGATGAGAGTCTTTTTGAAAATGCACCCGTATCAAAGAGGTATCCTCAGGAAATGTATTACAGGTTGTGTGCGCCGGCTCTGCTGCCCGATACTATTGATAAAATATTGTATCTTGACCCTGATATGCTTGTTATAAATTCTATAAGACCTTTATGGGAACTTGACATGGGTGAGCACATATTTGCGGCTGCATCACATACAACAGGTTCGGAAATTGCAAGTAATATTAACAAAATAAGATTGGGCACAGACAGTGAATATTTTAATTCCGGCGTTCTTCTTATTGATCTAAAAAGGGGAAGGGAAAAAATAAATGTAAACGATATTTTTGAATATACTAAGGAGCATAAAAATGAGCTTCTTTTGCCTGATCAGGATGTATTAAATGCTTTGTACGGGAATGAAATATTGGGACTTGATGACACAATATGGAATTATGATGCAAGAAGGTATAATAATTATTTCCTTAAAAGCGGGGGAGAGGCGGATTATGAATGGGTAATGAAAAATACTGTTATTCTCCATTTCTGTGGAAAAGCAAAGCCATGGGATAAGCATTATATTTATCGTTTTGGAGGCTTATATAAACACTATATGAGGCTTAAGGAAATTTATATGGATAAGTAAAAAAATTTATACAAAAACAGGGTTATTGAAAATGTATAATTTCAATAACCCTAAAATTATAAACTAAAAAGGTTCTGATCATTCTACTCTTGTACTTGCTGTATTGTTCTCTGTTGTATCGTCTGAATTATTCGTCTTTACAGATGAACGTTTTATGGAATTGAGAAGCTTTTTGCCTTCCTCTGAGTTTGCATTTATATATACAAGCTCTGAGGGATAAACCATATTAAGCTTTTCTCTTGCCACTTTTTCTATAAATTCAGGACTGTCCTGATTTTCATATTGTTTTGTAAGGGCAGCGCTTTCAGCCTTTGCCTCTGCGATCTGGACCTCAATTTCCTGCTTTGCGGTATCAAGCTGGAGATGAAGGAAATACTGGTAGCAAAGGGCAACTGCAAAAATGCAAATTGTTATGATCATTATAAGCGCCCATAATATATTTATCTTTGAATGTTTTTTCTTTACGGTAGCTGTTGTCAATTTTGTCACTCCCAAAAAATACTGCCTCAACTTACATAAAGTAATTTTCTCACATTTTACATACTTTTTCAAGTGTTTTTTCAAAAAAATTGATAATATGGTTAAAATTTTAATAATTGGGTATAAAACAAGCCTTATGGGAGTAAGTATTATGTCTAATATTAACAATACAACCTTTTTTATAAAGTTAAAAATAGTGTATATCAGCCTGTCCATAGGAGGCTTTACTGCAGAATAGTAAAAAATCATACCCAGAGCTGTGCCGAGAATTGCAAAAGGTCTTACTTCGCCGCTGTTAAGTCTGAGCATTGTTAAAAATAGGGAAAGGGATGTAATGAACCAGTATATGATGTCAAAAATCCCTTTTATTATTTTGTTGAGCCCTATGGTCCTGCTGAATATGTAAAATATATGATATAAAAATGCAGACAATAGTCCCAGACCTATTGTAAGCATAAAAAGTTTGCATTGATATGTGAATGAAAGTATCATTTAAATATCTTGCCGAAAAGCGAGCCCTTTGATTCCGGCTCGTTGTCATATGTAAGGCTTGATATGTTTCCGTCGGCTGTAAGAGTGCCTTTGTCTGTGCTGAGGTTTGCTATATGCAGATTATCTCCTCTTATTATAAGTATTCCTTTTTCTGTCTGGGCAACTATATTTTCTTCGTCATAGCTTAGTACATCTGTTACGCCTGTAATATTAAGCTTTTCTCTGCTGTCAAGAGTTATGGTGTGTCTGTTGTCCTCCACGTTATATCCTCCCTGAAAGCAATATTTTAAATCTGTGTTTACTTAAAATATATGCTTTGTCAGAGAGGTTTATACATTTCCTGTGCCTTTTCCTTGCGTACAGTTTCCTGTGTTGACAAAACTTCAAATTTTGATGTGTTTGTGCCAAATGTGATTTCTATAACATCTCCCGGCTTTATATCAAGTCCTGCTTTTGCAGTTTTGCCGTTTACCGTTACTCTGCCTGCATCACAGGCTTCGTTTGCTACGGTCCTTCTTTTTATTATTCTGCTTACTTTTAAATATTTGTCTAATCTCATATGAGTTACTCCTGTTTTTTATAATTTAAAAAACGCGGAATGTGTCCGCGTTTTTAGAAATTTGAATTACTGATTTTTGTAAATTTCAGCTAAACTGAATTTTACTGATTTACAGCGTCCTTGAAAGCCTTGCCAACCTTAAATCTTGGTGACTTTGATGCAGCGATCTCCATCTTGTCGCCTGTTCTTGGGTTAACACCTGTACGAGCTTCTCTTTCCTTAACGTCGAAAGTACCAAAGCCAACTAATCTTACATCTCCGCCGTTTACTAATTCCTCAGTAACAGTGTCGATGAAAGCCTTTAAAGCCTTCTCAGCGTCTACCTTCTTTAAGCCTGACTTTTCAGCCATCTTTGCTGCTAATTCTGATTTGTTCATTGAAATTTCCTCCTTTAATTTCATTTAGCCTTTGCAGCCTCGGAATCCGTATCCTCAAAAGTTCCTCCAGCGGTTGCATCAGCTGATTCAATGTCCTCAAGATTATTTATATACGTTTCTAAGGCATTTGTCAAGGAAAATTCAGCATTTATTTGTAAAAAATGAGAAATTTTTGATAAATTTAATAAAAATTTACCAATATATTCCAATTTTTCCACATTATCCATATTTTTTGCTGTTTCAAGTTTTGATGACAAATCTGCATTTTCGCTGACCAGTTTTTCAAAATCAAGGTGTTCAATACCTGTTTTTTCTGCCTTTGAAATTGTTTTGACACTTCGCATAAGTGCAGGCAGGGACTTTGGAACACTTTTAACAATTTCCATATTACTTTTATATCCTTTTTCTGCCTTTTTTATACTTTCCCATTTTAAACTTATTTTTTCAGGTGATGTGTTTTTATCATCTGTAAAAACATGGGGGTGTCTTAATATCATTTTTCTTGTTATACCGTCAACCACATCCTCAAATAAAAACAGGTTTTCTTTCTCTGCAAGTTCACTGTGGAACACTATCTGAAAAAGAACATCTCCCAGTTCTTCGCAGAGATTGTTTTTATCTCTGTTGTTTATGGCTTCAATTACTTCATAGGTTTCTTCAATGAAGTACTGCTTAAGGCTGTCATGAGTCTGAGCTTTATCCCAGGGACAGCCGTTTTCGCTTAAAAGCTTTTTCATGACTTGTCTAAGGTCATCTATAGTATATTTTTTATTCATAGTATGCTTCCTTTATGCTTTTTTTATTATTATCTCATTATTTTATGGGTTTTTCAAGGGCTGTTAATATTTTTTTAATTATTTAATAACTTTACACAGAAGAAAATTAGTGTTAAAATTAGTTGAAAATTAATTTTGTCGTATTTTGTTAAGGGAGTGAGTTATATGTATTGTATGCATTGCGGAGAACAGATTCCTGACAATTCAAGATTCTGCAGATACTGCGGAAAGCTTGTTGCAGAAGATGAAATCAGAACAGTAAACGCAGAAACAGATGAAAAAGAAAATGAAGAAACTGTAAGTAAAAATATACAGGCAGAAGGCTCTGCTGAAGAAGTAAATATAACAGATGAAAACGGGGTACCGACAGAAGCAGAAAGCTCCCCTTCAGACAGTGTTGTAAATAAAGAGACGGGAGAAAGCTCTGTTGAAAGCATATTAAATGCAGCAAGAGAAAAGACTGAAAAAGAACCTGATGTTGAAATTGTAGACGATTATCTTTTTGAACATATATCGGGAGGAAAGAAGGCAGCCCTTTTTATAGGAGCAGTGTTTATAACGGCAATTGTTGCGGTTATTGTGTTTGCCTGCTTTTTTCCGGAACTGATATGATAAAGTGGCAGTGTACAAAAATGTACACTGCCTTTAACATTTAGTTCTTCTTTTTTGCAAGCTCTATTGCTTCTTTTCCGCTCATATGCTCAATTGTAAGCTCAAGCATACAAAGAGGGGCATAATCCTTGTCAATAGCCTTTTGTCTTTCATGGGCTTCTGCATCAGGAGCGTATCTTTCCGCAAGTTTTTCAATTGCAAGGCGTTTTTCCTTTTCATCTGTCAATATGCGTATTTTACCGAAAACAATTACGCTTCTGAAATAGGTTGTGTATTCTTCGGGAATTACAAGGTCCTGATCTATAACGCAGAAGGAAGCCTTTTCATTCCTTGATATTGCATCGATCTTATGACCTGATCTGGCACAGTGGAAATAAATTCTGCCATTGTCATAAACATAGCTAAGAGGGACAGCATAGGGATAGTTATCATCTCCCGAAAGGGCAAGCACTCCGGATGTGGCTTTGTTTAAAATCAATTCACATTCTTCGTGGGATAATGCCTGATTTTTCCTTCTCATTGGTCTGAACATTTACATTCCTCCTTTAACATTAAAGAGATAAATATAAAAGAACTCCCGTTACACCGAGAGTTCTTTTATATTCCATATAAGATTAATTACTTTGTTTTAAAATCAGATTGCACGAGTAATTGTACCCTTGTGCATACCACTTCTTAAACATCTTGTACAAATGTTAATAGACTTAACATTACCGTTATCTTCAACAATCTTGATCTTCTTAATATTTGACTTCCAAGTCTTGTTAGCTCTTCTTGAAACCTGGCTACGGTTAATGCTTATTCTGTGACCTGTCTGTCTTGTCTTTTCACAAATTTCACACTTTGCCATTGATTACACCTCCTTAGTCAATTACTCATCGTTATCTATTCTATCAGAAAAACATAACAATTGCAAGAAAAATTTTAAGAAATTTTGAAATTTATTCAAGAGTATTAAAAATATTGCTAAAATATGCCGAATGGTGTATACTTTACTTAAAACCAAAGAGGTTGGAGAGTGATAATATGAGCATAAAGTTAAACAACGAAAACGGATGTATAGATATATCAAATGATGTAATAATTAAAGCTGCGGGAATCACGGCAATGCAGTGCTGCGGTGTTGCAGGCATGGCTGTTAAAGACGGCATAGTACATATGCTTAAAAAAGAAAGTTTTGCCAAGGGGATCGAAATATCTCAGGATGAAGAAGGCAGAGTAAATGTTAAGCTGCATATTATTGTAAATTACGGAAACAATTCAAAAAGCGTGGGCGAAGCTTGTTATGATGCGGTTTTTTACAGACTTAATGAGGATCTGGGTAAAAATCTAGGTAAAATTACCGTAGTTGTTGAAGGGATAAGAAAGGACAGCGGGGAGGGACGCTCTTGAGTATATTAAGTTTAAACGGCAGGGATCTGAAAAGATTTTTAAGAGGCGGTGCCGAGAGAATAAGAGAAAATATTGATGAATTAAACCGTATTGATAAATTTCCTTTTGCCGATAAAGATACGGGAAGTAATATGTATATGACAATAACGTCCGTTATCGAAGCCCTTATGAATGATGAGAACCTGAATATTTCATACATTGCATCAGCTGCTTCAAAGGCTGCTCTTAAAGGTGCAAAGGGTAATTCGGGCATTATACTTTCCCAGATCATAAGAGGTTTTGCAAAGGCTGCAGAAAACAATGAAAGTATAGATGCTGTCGGTTTTGCCGGATGTTTTCATTACGCTGCCGATTTTGTGTATAAAAGCGTTTTTTATAAAAGGGGAAATACAATGTGCTCCCTTATTAAGGATATAACAAACAAAATTATGGACACCTGCCTTGTTACAGATGATATAGGTGAAATACTGACAGCAGGAGTTCATGAGGCTTACGAGAGACTTTTAAGGGAAGAGGAAGCTGATTCGGGAGCAAAGGGCCTTTTTTACTTTATTGAAGGCGGTATGAATGCTGTATGTGGTAATGGGGAATATGCTGTTAATAAAAGCAAATTTGATTATACCGTGAAAATAGAATTGAGTGAATATCAAGGGGCTTTGAAAAGTGATATGGAGACACTTTTTGAAGGGATAGGAAAAGTAAGTGAATTTTTGAGTGAAAATGAATTTACCGTTATGACAAACTATCCTTACAATATTGTTGAAAAGACAAAGGGATTTGACATAAAAACTCTTTTAATTGAAAAAGGCAAAGGAGAAGAAAAGACAAAGAAAAATTATGGCTTAGCTGTATTTTCAACAGATGAGGGCAGGGAAGAAATTTATAATAAGACGGGAATTGACAATGTAATTACAGGGAGCAATGTGGAAAAAGCGGCGGAAATAATAAAAGGCATAAATGCAGATGTTGTGTTTGTAATGGCTGACAGCAGGGAAAATTATACAAGAGCATTAAAGTGCTGTGAAAAATATGAAAATGCTGTTGTTATTGAAACAAAGTCCCTGCCTGAGGTAATATGGGCGATGACAGGCTTTTCGGAAACTAAGTCTCCTGAAGATAACAAATACAGCATGACTGAATGTGTAATGTCTGTTATGACAGGTGCGGTAAAGGAAGTTAACAGGGAAAGTGAAAACAGAGAATATTCACTGATGTTTGAGGACAGGGAAGTTTTAAAAGAAACATCTTCATTAAGCGCTGTTAAAAAGCTTGTGGAAACAATGCTTAATGAAAGAGCAAGTGCGGGAATATTGGCTGTTTTTTACGGCGAAGATGTTTATGAGGATGAAATAGATGAGCTGACGGACTTTGTTTCAGAAAAATACAGAAACATTGATATTGAAATACACAGAGGCGGTCAGCGCAATTACAGATATATAATAGGTGTTGTTTGATATGGAACCGAAAGACAGTATTGAAGTAATAAAAAATATAGGTAAAACAAGGGCGGCACAGCTTAACAAGCTGGGTATTGAAACAGTTGAGGATCTTGTGGAATACTATCCCAGAGATTATGAGGACAGAAGTACATATGTACCTCTTGATGAGGTGGAGCCGGGAAAGGTAAACACTATAAGGGGAAGGGTCTGCGGAAAGCCGGAAGCAAAAAAAATAAGGTCAATGACAATTGTAAATGCCAGGATAACTGCCGGGAAAGGGTTTATTGAGTGTGTGTGGTTTAATCAGCCCTATGTCAGAAACCAGCTTACTCCCGGCAGAGAATACAGCTTTACGGGAAGAGTGACTGAAAAATTCGGCAGAATACAGATGGAATCTCCAGATTATGAACCTGTAAATGAAAACAGCCTTAATACAGGACGTATTGTGCCTGTATATACTGTGCCTAATAAAATGTCACAGAAAATAATAAGAGGCTGTATAAAAGATGCAATGGATTCCGTTGAGGGTACTCTTGAGGAGTATATGCCTCACAGTATTCTTGAAAAACATGATCTTTGCAGCAGGGAATTTGCCGTTAAAAACATTCACTTTCCAGAAAGTGATACAGCTTTTTTTAAAGCCAGAAGACGTCTTGTTTTTGATGAACTTTTGCTTTTGCAGCTCCATCTTCTGGAATTAAAGGGGAATGTTTGCAGCAAAAAAAGTACTGTGAAAATAGAAGATCAAGATGATACCGAAATAAGGAAAAAAATAGGTTTTAAGCTGACGGATGCTCAGGAAAGGGTGCTTAATGAAATCAAGTCGGACTTTAAGAGCGGATTTATAATGAACAGGCTTATACAGGGGGATGTGGGCTCAGGTAAAACCGCTGTTGCAATGATCGCTGCCTATATTGCCGTTAATAACGGCTATCAGGCTGTGCTCATGGCTCCCACGGACGTTCTTGCAAATCAGCACTATAAAAGTTTCTTTGACGTTTTTGAACCTCTTGGTATAAAATGCGAGCTGCTTACAAGCGGACTCAAAAAAAGGGAAAAGGAAAGGGCTTATGACAATATAGAAACAGGTTACAGTAAAATAGTAATAGGGACCCATGCCCTTATACAGGACAGGGTAAAATACAATAATCTTGGTCTTGTAATAACCGATGAGCAGCACCGCTTTGGTGTAAGACAGAGGGAAATGCTTGCAAATAAGGGTGACGAACCCCATGTTCTTGTAATGACAGCAACGCCTATCCCAAGAACTCTTGCCCTTATACTTTACGGAGACCTTGATATTTCAATTATAGACAAGCTTCCCCCGGGCAGACAGAAAATAGATACTTTTGCTGTAAATCACAGCTATTATCAGCGGCTTTATGCCTTTATAAAAAAGGAGGCGGCAAAGGGAAGACAGGCTTATATAATATGTCCTATGATAGAGGAAAATGACAAAACGGAACTGAGAGCTGTTATAAGCTATACCGATGAGCTTGACAGAAACATTCTGCCGGAACTTAAAGTGAGCTGTGTACACGGCAAAATGAAAAACGATGAAAAACAGGAAATTATGGAAAGCTTTGCGAGAGGCGAAATTGACGTACTTGTTTCAACAACTGTTATAGAGGTTGGGATAAATGTGCCGAATGCAACACTTATGATAATTGAAAATGCCGAAAGATTCGGACTTTCAGCCCTTCATCAGCTGAGAGGAAGAGTTGGCAGAGGCAGTGAAAAAAGCTACTGTATTCTTGTAAGTGATACAAAAAACAAAACATCAAAGGAAAGACTTGAAATAATGTGCAAAACAAATGACGGTTTTGTAATATCGGAAAAGGATCTGACACTGAGAGGTCCGGGAGACTTTTTCGGAACAAGACAGCACGGTCTGCCTGAAATGAAAATAGCCAATTTATATAAAGATATTGACATACTCAAAGAGGTGCAGCAGACGGCAATTGAACTTTATAAAGAGGACAGAGAGCTGAAATCTGTAGAAAATTCACTACTGAGAAATAAAATTTTTGATATATTTACTACAAAAGTTAAAAAAATTTGTTTATAGTGAAATAAACTGTTTACTTCCGGAGCTTTTTTATGTATAATAACATATACGGAGTTTTGTTGAGTTAGGAGTGAGAAATGAGGAGTTAGGAGTGAAGAGTACTCTGAATCCGAAAAGCTGATTCCAAAAAATAAATACTCAGAAATCAGACGGTAATAGCCTTAATTTTGAAACAGAGCATTAAACTCTGTCTATTGCAGGCAGAAGTCTGTTGTTTTGATTTAATATTTTATCACAATAAAAGTATAGGCGGAACACATATGAGAGTAATATCAGGATCTGCAAGAGGACACAAGCTCAGGGCTCCGGAGGGCTTGACAACACGTCCTACAACAGATAGAATAAAGGAGTCCCTTTTTAATATTATTGCTGCGGATCTATATGAATGCAGATTTCTCGATCTTTTCAGCGGCAGCGGCGGAATTGGTATCGAGGCCTTGTCAAGAGGTGCAGAAAAGGCTGTATTTGTTGACAGGGATAAGAAGAGCGTTTCTGTTATAAGAGACAATCTCAGAGCTACAAGGCTTGAGGAAAGGGCTCAGGTTATGAATTGTGACATAGCCTCTGCAATTTCAAAACTCGGAAGTCTTGGCGAAAAGTTTGACATTATATTTATGGATCCGCCATATAACAAGGGTTTTGTTGAGAACACTCTTACATATATCGTCAGGGAAAATATACTTTCGGAAACAGGCTATATTATAGCTGAACAGTCCCGGGAGGATGAAGTGCCGAAGGTTCCCGGACTTGAAGTTGTAAGAATAAAGGATTATAAAATAACTAAAATGACATTTCTGTCCCGGGCAGAAGGAAAACTGGGGGATTAAATATGCATATTGCAGTTTATCCGGGAAGCTTTGACCCGACTACAAACGGTCATCTGGATATAATAAAGAGGGCTGCCAAGCTTTGTGACAAGCTTATTGTGGCTGTACTTGAAAATCCGGCAAAAAAGCCACTGTTTACTGTTGAGGAAAGAGTGACACATTTAAAGGAAATACTTAAAGATTATGAAAATGTTGAGGTGCAGTCATTTTCCGGTCTTCTTGTTGATTTTGCAAAAAGTGTCGGCTCAAATATTGTGGTAAGGGGACTGAGAGGTGTTACTGATTTTTCATATGAATTTCAGATGGCACTGACTAACCGTTCTCTTGATAATGAGATCGAGACATTGTTTATTTCCGCTGATACGCAGTATCTTTTCTTTAGCTCAAGCCAGGTTAAGGAAATTGCACTTTTCGGCGGCAATATTGACAATATGGTGCCTCAGATCATTAAAGAAGAAATAAACAAAAAATTAAAGGAAAAGAGTTATTAGTTTTAGGAGGAATAAAAATGGAATCTTCAGTTTATACATTATTGGAAAGTCTTGAGGATGTTTTGGAAAAGGCTAAACAGGCTCCCCTGTCTTCAAGCGTAAAGGTGTCAAGAGAAGAAATATTTGAAATAATAGAGGGTATTCGTCTTGCACTGCCTCAGGAGATAAAGCAGGCTCAGAGAATTGTTCATAACAGTGAATCTATTATTGACAATGCTCATGCAAGTGCCAATGGTATTATCAATGCTGCAAATGAAACTGCCGAAAAGATGACAATGGAGCATGAAATAACAAAAAGAGCTCAGGAAGAAGCGGAAGCTATTATAACTGATGCAAGAAATAAAGCTGAAGATATGCGCATGGGCGCAATTGAGTATGCCGATCAGATGCTTGAAAACACAGAAAATCAGATCAAGGCTGTTCTTGACAACTTCAGCAAGAGAGCTAATAATGTTATGGACTTCCTTTCAAAGGAAACAGATGCTATTTTCAGTGAAAGAGAAGCTTTAAGAGACCTTGCTGACCAGAATTCGATCGTTCCTTATAATGACTCACAAAAATAAATATAATTTTAGCTTTAACTTTGAAGGGTGCCGATGGTAAGTGTTTTGTCGACACCCTTGTTGTGCGTAAAGAGGAGATTGGAGTTAGGAGTGAGGAGTTGTATAATACACATTATGCATTGTGAATGCTGATCATTGTAAAGCACAAGAAAAATGCTATAATCCCCTGAAAAGCCTTTGATAATATGTACTTTTGGGCTGAAAGATCGGTTGAGGAAATGTAGCCTATGCTCTGGGAATGTATTGACAGACCTCCGAAGGCAATTATACCGCTTATAAGGCTCAGGGAAAGAGGGTTTACAGATGTTAATTCCTTGCAGCCGTTTGTTATTTCAAGTATGCCGAATATAAGGGCTTTTAAATATATGTTTATATTCATATCCTTAAGGAATGTATGAAGTATTGAGCATATTATTGAAAAAAATACTATATACCCACCTACAAGAACAATTGCCTCTATGCCGTTATATATGCTGCTTTTAAGCTCCTTTCCTATGTTAAATGTTTTATGAGATCTGATATATGTAATTTTTGATTTTGGTTTTGGAAGGAGCAAACCGATAATAATGGCAGAAATATAATGTATAGCAAGAAGAAAAAAGCCTGTGTTTCTGTCTTTTAAAAGTCCCGTGCCCACTGTGCCTATTATAAACAGGGGACCTGAGTTATTTGTAAATGAAAGCAGATACTGTGCTTCCTTTCCTGTAATTTTCTTTTCTGTGTAAAGCTCGCTTACAAGCTTGGCTCCTATTGGATAGCCTGAAAGAAATCCGCTTACTGCCGCAAAAATTCCATAGCTTGATAATCCGAAAATTTTACTGCTTACAGGGCTTAAGATTTTTGAAAGCATTAAGGGAAAAGGTGTTGCTTTTAGAAGATTTATGCTTATCATAAAGGGCAGAAGTGCCGGCAGTACGAAATTAAACCATAAAATGAGCCCGCTTTTGACAGAATTCATAATTTCTTTTGGAAAGATTAGTATTATTAGATTGAAAAACAGAACAAAAATTGTTATAATATATATATGTGTGTTCTTTTTTATGGTTTAACACCTCACTATACATATATTAAAATATATGTGTTAAATGTTAAATTATGAATGCATTGACAAGTCTGGGATAAAAATATGGGGAGGCGTAATTGTGTTTGGTAAAAAAAACAACTCTAAAAGCAAGAGTAAAAAGAGTAATGTAAATACAAATAACAAAGCAAGAACTTCTACTAAGCACAATGACAGCAGAAGCTTAAACACAGGGAACGTAAACAACAGACGGACTCTGCCTGAGCTTCCTAAAAGAAACAGTGGAAGCAGCAGTTATAGTTCAGGATACAGATATTCCTCCGGAAGTTACAGAAATACTTACGGGTATTACGGACAGAATCGCACAGAAAATAACAGATCAGTAAATACCGGAGCAGGAAACAGATCATATACCGGCAGCAGAAATACCGGAAGAAATTCCTATGGTGATCATTACAGCAGTGATATTGATATACCTATAAATAATAAAAGCAGCAAAAACAGCAAAAAAACGGAGCGAAAAAAAACAGGTGCCGCAATAAGTGCTGCAGGTGCTCTTATAGGCGGAGTTGCTTCGGCAGTGACGGGAAGCAGGAGAAAAAATTCAAAAATTGTAAACAGCAATACAGTTTCAATGAAAAGAAACAGTGTTGCATTGCCAATATTTATATTTTTCATCCTTCTGTGTTTTATATATGTTATAGGGTCTTCAGTTAATTTTCTTACAAAGAAAATTGTAAGCTATGATGTGCTTTCTTACGGAACAATAGATACGCCTAAATCAGCAAATGCTGTGATCGTGCGAAGTGAAAAAGTATATAACACCGATAAGGCGGGAGTAATATCCTATGACATTGCAGACAATGAAAAAGTCAAAAAGGGCAGTGTTGTGTGCAGTATCAAGGATGAGGCTGTAGTTAATCAGATGCAGGAGACTCTCGACAGTATAAATGAACAGATAATGAAAATTCAGTCAGAGAGAAAAGATATATCCGTGTATTCCGAGGATATTAAAAAGTATAATTCACAGATCAAGGATATTATAGATGAAAATGCTCTTGACTATGCTTATATGAATCTTGGGGATATATATGAACTTGAAAATACCATACAAAACCAGCTTGATACCAGAAATCAGTATCTTCTTACTGAAAACAGTGATGCTTTAAGCGATCTTGTTGCACAGAGAAAGGAACAGGAAAGCAAGCTTAATGAAAATATAAGCAATATTACAGTTGATGAGAGCGGTATTGTGTCTTATTACATAGATGGTCTTGAAGAAGAACTTACACCTGAAAATATGACAAGTATTACCAAGACTGAAATAAATGATACCGTTAAAGCGGAAAGCAGCTTTAAGAGCAATGTGAAGGCTGATTCACCTGCCTTTAAGCTTGTTACATCAAACACATGGTATATTGTGTCATATATAAAAAATGACTATATCGATGGCTGGGAAAAAGGCGATACAAGATCTATATACATAAAGGACAGTGAAGGAAAAGAGCATAAGCTTGATGCGTATATAGAGGAAATGACGGCAGATGCAAGTTCCGACGAAAAGTTTGTAATATTCAGACTTACAAGGGATATGCTGGACTTTATAAATGTAAGAAATATTACAATTGAAACAGAGGGTTCGGAAAGAGGGTATAAAATACCTAATGATGCAATTGTTGAAGAAACTCTTATGAAAATTCCTGCAGCCTATGTAGATACTGACGGAAATGTGCTTAAGGTTGAAAACGGAAGTACAAAGAAAGTGGCTGTCAGCATTTCGGGAAAAGACCCTGAGGATTCAAATTACTGTTATACACCTGTTCAGCTTGGTGTTATAAACGTAGGTGATACAATAAAATCTCCAAGCAGTGATGAAACATTTGCTATTGCGGATGTATTGAATACAAAGGGTATATATGTCATAAATACAGGCATTGCCGAGTTTAAAACTATTAATCTTACAAACTCTGTGTCAAACAGTACACATACTATTCTTGATCCAAGTTATAACACAAATATTTATATTTATGACAGAATTATGACGGATCCGAGAGATGTGGAAAAACAGCAGATGGTTTACGAATAGAGGTAATTTTGATGAGCAGTATTAAAGAAAACTTGGAACACATTAATGAAAAGATCAGGGTTGCAGCCGAAAAAAGCGGCAGAAAAAGAGAAGATGTACTTCTTCTTGCAGTGTCAAAGACTGTTGATGTGCCCAGAATAAAGGAAGCCGTTGAACTGGGACTTGTTGATTTAGGTGAAAACAAGCCTCAGGAAATAAACTGGAAGTACTATGAAATTGAAAATGTAAGGTGGCATCAGATAGGTCATTTGCAGACAAACAAGGTAAAGTACATTATTGATAAGGTATGTCTTATACATTCCGTGGACAGTATGAAGCTTGCAGAGGAAATAAACAAAAGAGCTGCTGCAAAGGGAATTATTATGGATGTTCTTGTTGAAATAAATATTGCGGGAGAAGAGGCAAAGCATGGTGTTCCTCTTAATGAGGCGGAAGCACTGGCTGTTGAAATAAGCTCCCTTGAAAACGTTAGGGTCAAAGGGCTTATGACAGTTGCTCCTTTTGTGGAAGATCCGGAAGAAAACAGAAAATACTTCAGACAAATGAAAAATTTATTTGTTGACATTGACAAAAAAAGCTATAATAATATAGATATGAAATATTTGTCAATGGGTATGACAAATGACTATGAAGTTGCTGTTGAAGAAGGTGCCAATATTGTAAGGATCGGCACGGGGCTTTTCGGAGCAAGAGATTATTCAAAATAAAAAGACATTAATATATTAGGATTTAGGAGGAAATAATAAAAATGGCAGAGCTTTGGGATAAGTTTAAAACACTGGTGATGGGTACCCCTGATGATTATGATGAAGAATATGATGAATACGATGAGTATGATGATGAATATGATGATTATGAGGAAACAAGGAATACTAAGCCAAGATTTGACTTTATGAGAAATTTAAGAAAGTCAAATGACCGTCAGGAGCCTGAAGAAGAGGAAAGACCTTCATACCGCAGCAGCTTTTCTTCTTCAAGGGGAAATAATGTTATAGACATTAATGCTAAGGTAAAAATGAGTGTTGTTGTGGCAACTCCTCAGTCACTGGAGGCTGCAAGTGATGTTACAATTGAGCTTAGAAACAAGAAAACCGTTATAGTAAATCTGGAGGGTATGGAAAAGGAGACCGCACAGAGAATAACAGACTTTTTAAGCGGTTCATGTTATGCTTTAGGCGGCTCAATACAGCCTATATCAAACAGGATCTACATTATAGGACCTTATGATGTTGCTATTACGGGAGAGTTTAAGGAGGAACTGGCGGCAAGCGGTATTAAGCTTCCAAGTTCAGTATTCCGTCAGAAGCGTTACTAATCGGTAAAAAGGAGAGATGTTAATGGGTATAGATGCTATTTTAGTTCTGGCTCTGAGAATTTTTTATGAAATACTTTCATTTGCTATTCTTTTAAGATGTATACTTTCATGGCTGCCTTTAAACAGAAACAATTTTTTTGTGAGAATTGTTTATTCCCTTACGGAGCCTATTCTGGCGCCTGTAAGAAGACTTATTGACAAGTCACCTCTTGGCGGAGGAATGATGATCGACTTTTCTCCTGTAATTGCCTATTTTTTGCTTTATTTTGTATATGCAATACTTATAAGACTTATAATGGGTATTTTTTAAGCAATGGTTATGAACAGAAAAGAAATTTTGAAAGGTATCAGTGACGAGGCTGACAGACTTGCTGCGGCAAAGGCCATGGACAGGCTTGAACTGGCTGTAAAAACATATACTCCTCAGTTTACTGATTTTATGGATCCCTATAAAGCCCATTCAATAAAAGATATGCTTTCAGGCGGGGATTGTGAAATCATAGTCTATGGGGGATATGCCGATAGCGAAAGAGTAAAGATAGGCTTTTTCCCGGAATTTACAGTACCTGATGAAAAGGATTTTGAAATTGTTCCTGTAGAAATAAGCTATAAAAGGCAGTTCAGCAGGGAGCTTACACACAGAGATTTCCTGGGTTCTATACTGGGACTTGGGATCACAAGAGAAAAAACAGGCGATATAATAGTTGAGGAGAGCAGGGCGATAGCTTTTACTGACAGTGATATTGCCGATTATATTGTTATAAATCTTGAAAGAGTCGGGCATACAAAGGTGAATGTAAAGATCACGGAAAATTTTGTGCCAAAGACAAGGGAAGCTGCCGAAAAAAGATTTACTGTTCCAAGTCTGAGGCTTGATGCTGTTCTCGGAGGAGCCCTGAATATATCAAGAGGAAGAACGGCTGAATATATAAAAGGGGAAAAAGTTTTTATAAACTGGAAAAAGGAAATTTCGGTTTCCCATACGGTAAAAGAAGGAGATATGATCACTCTCAGAGGTATGGGGAGAGTTAAGATCAATGAGATCATAGGAAATACTAAAAAGGACAGGATTCTTTTGAGTGTGCTGGTTTACAGGTAGGAAGTCTTTTGGGAAAATAAATTGGAATTTAGAGAAATTGTTGTTTTGAAAAACAACGGAAAACTTTATGTTCTTTCTTTGAAGAAAGAACCAAAGACGTGGGGAACTTTCGATATATTGCACCGAAAGATTTATCGGACGTCCGTTAGGAAGGCTTTCAGCTGAGCTGAAAGTGCTGAACCCCGCACCCTCAACGACCTTTGGGCACGCTATGTATGTGTTTTATTTTATTGATGTTGCCCAAAGGGAATGCCTGCCCTTAACGCCACGATGCGGCTAGGCGGGGGAAGTTGCTGAGGAAGTTAGTTGAGAAAATTGTTTTGGTTGGTGCGGTAAATTGGAATTTAGTTCATTTATTGAAATAAAAATCAACACCGCAAATGCAAGCATTTGCTCAATAGTTACAGTTTAATATCCCTCCACCAGCGTACGCTGGTCCCCCTCCCTTTAGGCAAGGGAGGCTTTGGGTTGGTATTACGGTAAATTGGAATTTACAGAAATGTTGTATTGATTTAAATGTGATGATAAATATTATAAAAATGTATTATGAAGGAGGTCTTTAGTATGGCTGCGTTGACACCTATGGATATTGAAACTGTGGAGTTTAAAAAAACACCGTTTAAGGGATATTCAAGTGAAGAGGTCGATTTATTTCTGGACAAGGTGATTATGGAGTTTGAAAAGCTCTATAAGGACAATGCCAAGCTTCAGGATAAGCTGGATGCCCGTGATGAAGTTATCAAGCATTATAAGGAACTTGAAGAAACAATAAAAAGCTCTATTGTAAGGGCAGAGAAAACTGCCGATGAAACAGTTAAAAATGCTGATCAGACTGCGGAACAGACTATAAAGAATGCTGAATTAAGGGCACAGAATATAATAGCCGAAGCACAGAAACAGGCCGAGGATATGCTTAAGGAAGCAAACGGTGAGCTTGCGGAAATAAAATCACAGGCAGCAAGTGCAAAGGCCGAATATGTAAAGGTAAAAAATCTTCTTAAAAATATGCTTGAAACTCAGATGAATATACTTGAGAGCAGCAAAGAGGATTTTGAAGCCGAATATGAAAATGAAATTGACGATTAAGGTGAAAGTTTGAAACAAAAAAGTAGAGGTTACTCTAGAACAAAAGGGCATAGCAAATAAACCATCCAAAGGGTGGTTTAAAAAAGTAAAT
>CAJFNV010000065.1 GCA_904395805.1 Candidatus Gallispira edinburgensis
AAGGGAATCCCTCCGTCTGTGCCTATGGCACAGCCACCTCCCTTTAGGCAAGGGAGGCTTTATGTTGGTGAGCTAAATTGGAATTTAATTGATAAGTTATTGTGGTTTTATTCAGGTAACTATAACTCCTTACTTCTTACTTCTCACTTCTAACTCCTAACTCATATAAATCAGAATTTATTATATTAATTATGTTGCAGAGAGGAGAAGAAAATGAAAAACAGGCTTGTGTGTGACTGCTATAATATATGGGTGGAGGATATCAGAAAGGCTCTTGAGGACGGTGCGGACACCTTTGAGGAGCTTGAAAGGAGTATGAAGCTGGGGGTACTTTGCAGTGCCTGTGTAGGCGACAGCAAAAAGGTAATTGCAGAGCTGAGAAAAGAGCTTGGGAGAGAATAACGACAGCATTCTGAAAGTACTTGTAAAAAAGCTGATTATATTATAAAATAAATGTATGTGAGGAGGAAATGAATATGAAATCTGTAGTAATGGCTGATGTTATATCAATGGATCATATAACTGATGTAATATGTGATTTAAAAATAAGCTGTCCCGCAATTGCAAAAGAGGCAAAGGCAGGGCAGTTTGTGGAGGTTTATCCCGACAATGGTGTAAATCTTTTATCAAGACCTATAAGTATATGTGAAATAAATAAGGAAGAAGGAAGTTTAAGACTTGTTTTCCAGATAGTGGGAAAGGGGACAAAATTGTTCTCTGAATTAAAGGCAGGGGATAAAATAAGAGTATTAGGTCCCTGCGGAAACGGTTATACTTTGAGTGAAGGCAAAGCTCTTTTAGTAGGGGGCGGTATAGGCGTTCCGCCTCTCCTTGAGACCTGCAAGCAGTTAAAAGGTGAAAAAACTGTTGTACTTGGATTCAGAAGCGGTTCATTCCTTGCGGATGAATTTGAAAAGCTGGGAGCAAAGGTTTATGTGACAACCGATGACGGTTCCGTGGGCTTTAAGGGAAATGTTGTGGACCTGCTCAGAAGTGAGAATATAACAGGTGATATGATATATTCCTGCGGACCTAAAGTAATGCTTAAGTTTTTATCAATGTATGCAGAGGAAAAGGGTATTAAATGCCAGGTATCAATGGAAGAGAGAATGGCATGCGGCATAGGTGCCTGTGTAGGCTGTGTTGTGCAGATCAGGGACGGAGATTCATGGACTTACAAGAAGGTATGCAAGGATGGTCCCGTTTTTGACAGCAAGGAGGTGTGCTGGTAATGAATACTAAGGTTAATATTTGCGGTGTTGAGCTTAAAAACCCTGTTATGACTGCTTCGGGCACATTCGGCAGCGGAAGAGAGTATTCCGAATTTGTGGATCTGAACAGACTTGGGGCAGTTGTTGTAAAAGGTGTTGCAGACAAGCCATGGAAGGGTAATCCTGCACCGAGAATTGCAGAGGTATACGGAGGTATGCTCAATTCTGTAGGTTTGCAGAATCCCGGAGTTGACTATTTTATAGAAAATGATATTCCTTTTTTAAGACAGTTTGACACAAAGATAATTGTAAATGTATGCGGTCATGCAATTGAGGAATATGTCAATGTTGTTAAAAAGTTACAGGGACAGGATGTAGACCTCCTTGAGCTTAATATTTCCTGCCCTAATGTAAGTGAGGGCGGAATGGCTTTCGGTACTGATCCTGTAATGGTTGAAAAGGTTGTAAATGCCGTTAAAAGGGAGGCGGACAAGCCTCTTATTGTAAAACTTAGTCCTAATGTTACTGACATTACAGAAACTGCGAAGGCTGCCGTAGCAGGCGGTGCTGACGGTCTTAGCCTTATAAATACATTAACAGGTATGAAGATAGATATTTACAAAAGGAAAGCTGTGCTGGACAGAAAAATAGGCGGTATGAGCGGACCTGCCGTAAAGCCTGTTGCTGTGAGAATGGTATATCAGGTTTGTAAGGCTGTTGATGTGCCTGTGATCGGTATGGGCGGTATTTCAAATGCAGAGGATGCTATTGAGTTCATTATGGCAGGGGCAACAGGAGTATCTATAGGTACGGCTAATTTTATAAATCCCACAGCAACTGTTGATACTATAGAAGGAATTGAAGAGTATATGAAAAAGTATAATGTCAGTGATTTAAGTGAAATAAGGGGCATTATAGACTAGGAGGGGTTATATGAAAAAAATTATATGCTTGATTCTTGGTGCCGTGATAATGCTTATGGTTTTGTCAGGCTGCGGAAGAACACATAAAAATGAAATTGAAGAGCTTATTACAGATGTGGAAAGCAGAATAAACACTGTTATGGTAGACGCATCTCCGATGCATGACAAGGGTACAATAAATACCGAGCTTTATATGGAGATCATAGATGTCAAAAACAAGTTCACTGAGGCAAAGAATCTTTTTGAAACGACCGAAGGTGATCAGGATGAAGAAATACTTGCAAGTCTTCAAGAGTGCAAGGAAAGTATAGAAGATTTGCAGAGCCGTATCACGGATTTAAAAAATAAGGCAGAGGAAGATATAAAGACAACTGCAGATGACCTTAAAAATGTGGCTGCACAGCTTAAAACCTATATGGAGCAAGGACTTACAAAGGGCTATCTTGATCAGGCAAAGCTTGATGAATTTAACGGACTTGTGACAAGGATAGATGAAATAGCAGGAAATCCTGATGACAGTGAGGAGACCAGAACGGAGCTTGATACAATAAGGGAAACTCTTGCGGTAATGGCTTCACAGTGTGCTGCGCCTAACGCTATTATAGATGCACTTACGGGAATAGCGGCAAGTGAAAGTGCCGAGGAAACAACAGCTGCTCAGACTACTGCAGGTACAGAAACAAGTACCGCTGCTGCATCAGCTGCTGAAAGTTCCGAAGCAAGTGCTCAAAGCGGTGTTGATCTGAGTACATTAATTGACAATTATTCACTTCTCCAGAATGAAGCATCTCAGAAATTTGACAAGGGTGAAATAGATGAAAGCAATTATATGACACTTTTACAGGCAGGTACAACCCTTGCTGCCCTTAAGGAAGAGGTTGACAAAAACGGTCAGAGTGATGCCGTTAATCAGAGAATTGCAGACTGTCAGAAACAGATAAAGAATATTGCTGAGGGTATGGGCTCTGAGCTTGCAAGTAAGTTTTAATGCTTTGTTAGTGAGGTAAATTGGAATTTAGCAGAGTTAGGAGTGAAATCCTCAGTCCTGCGGACAGCTCCTTGAAATCCTCCACCGCTGACGCGGTCCCCCTCCTTTACAAAGGAGGCTGAGTATTGTCTTTTTCATAAGTCTATATGTGTTAAGAATGGTAAACACAAGGCTACTTTTTAAGGCTTGCACCGCAAGAACATGCGGACGGCACCCTTGTGTGCCGGCTTTCAGCCAACGGCTGAAAGTGCTGAAGAGCTGTCACCGCGGGTGACTGAGGGTTTTATTGCTGCGTTAAACAGGAATTTAAGAGTAACTATAACTCCTAACTTCTCACTCCTAACTCCTCACTTTGTTAAACATGGATTTAGTTTAAATTATGTAAGGAAAATAATTAAAGAAGATATTTTTTGGTAATTAAAAGGAGGCTTATGCAAAATGATATTTTGCATAAGCCTCTTAAACATTTTAATTATTTAAATAATGTCTTAAATCTTTCCATTGCAGCTACAGTGTTTTCTTTATTGTTAAATGCTGTAAGTCTGAAATAGTTATCTCCGTTCTTACCGAAACCTGCTCCCGGAGTACCTACTACCTGAATTTCATTTAACATTTTGTCAAAGAAGTCCCAGCTGTACATACCGAACGGGCACTCAAACCAGATATATGGTGAATTAACACCGCCGAAATACTTAACACCAAGCTCGTCCATTGTATCTGCGATTATTTTGGCATTTACTCTGTATGTGTTTATCATTTCCTTTGCTTCTTCCATACCCTGAACACTGAAAACTGCAGCGGCAGCCTTCTGTACAATATATGGAACACCGTTGAACTTTGTTGTCTGTCTTCTGTTCCACATCTTGTTAGGGTACATATCTGTTCCGTCTGATGCCTTGTACTTAAGAGCCTTTGGAACTACAGTATATCCGCATCTTGTACCTGTGAATCCTGCTGTCTTTGAAAGTGAGCAGAATTCAATACAGCATTCCTTGGCACCTTCAACTGCAAAAATACTTCTTGGAAGTGTTTCGTCGGTTATGAAGCATTCATATGCTGAATCATAAAGGATGATTGCATTGTTTGCCTTGGCATAGTCGATCCATTCCTTTAACTGCTCCTTGTTGTAAGCTGCACCTGTAGGATTGTTAGGTGAGCAGAGATAAATAATATCAGCATGAACGCTTGGGTCAGGCATTGCAAGGAAATTATTTTCAGGGTTAGCATTCATATAAATTATGTTTCTGCCGTTCATAATGTTTGTATCAACATATACAGGATAAACAGGATCAGGAACAAGAACTGTGTTGTCCACTGCGAAAAGGTCGGTAATATTACCTGTATCGGACTTTGCACCGTCTGATACGAAAATTTCATCGGCATCGATTTCAACACCGTTTCTGCCGTAGTAATCCTTAATTGCATTTCTTAAGAAATCATAGCCCTGCTCGGGACCATAGCCCTTGAATGTAGCAGAATCAGCCATTTCATCAACTGCGTCATGGAGGGCTTTTATAACTGACTTGCTTAAAGGCTGTGTAACGTCGCCTATACCAAGTCTTATAATATTCTTATCGGGATTTTCAGCAGCAAAAGCATTAACTCTCTTTGCTATTTCTGAAAAAAGATAGCTTTCTTTAAGGTTTAAGTAGTTTTCATTTAACTTTGGCATTTCTTTTTCTCCTTTTAGCTTTTATTTTTCTTTTAAAAGTTTATTGACTGCAGCAAGTTTAACACAGATACAGAACACTTCAATAGCTTTTTTAAGCTCCTCAACTGTAGGATATGAAGGTGCTATTCTTATATTACTGTCATTTGGATCCTTTTTGTAGGGATAGGTTGCTCCTGCTTCTGTAAGGATAAGTCCGCATTCCTTTGCAAGGCGGACTGTTTCCTTAGCACATCCGGGGAGTGTATCAACTGATATAAAATATCCTCCACCGGGCTTTGTCCATGTGAGCAGATCATTATCGTCAAATTCTTCGTCAAGCTTGTTTAAAACAACGTCAAATTTTTCTCTCAGCATTGCACCAAGCTTTTTCATATGTTCCATCATTCCCCCGGGAGTTTTGAAAAAGCTATATGTTCTTATCTGGTTTATCTTATTATAGCCAATTGTCATTATACCGAAACGTCTTTTGATCTCTGCAATAGCTTTATCCCCTGAGGCAATAAGGGCAACACCTGAGCCGGGGAAAGTGATCTTGGAAGTGGAGAAGAAGTAGAGTATTCTGTCTTCATTTCCGTATTTAGCTGCAAGTTCAAATATATTTGCAAGTTTTGTTTCACTGTATACATGGTGTATACCATAGGCATTATCCCATATAATCGTAAAATCCTCAGCAGCAGTTTCCATCTTTGCAAGTCTTTCTACTACTTCATCACTGTAGCATACGCCGTTGGGATTTGAGTAGAGTGGGACACAAAGCATAATTTTAATACTGTCATCTTCCTTTACAAGCTTTTCAACCATATCCATATCGGGACCGTTATTATCCATAGGGATATTGATCATTTCAAAGCCGAATTCCTCGCATATTGCAAAATGTCTGTCATAGCCCGGTACAGGACAGAGGACCTTGACCTTATCAAGCTTAGACCATGGTGTTGAGCCAAGCTTGCCGAACATAAAATATCTTGCAATGGAATCATATATTAAATTAAGGGAGGAATTTCCTCCTATAATAATGTTATCTTCTTTAATACCAAGAAGCTCTGCAAAAAGATGTCTGCATTCTTTGATACCTGTCAAAATACCGTAATTTCTGACATCGTTTCCTTCACAGTTGATATAGCTGTCAAGCTGTAATGTAAGTATGCCGTTTGATAAATCAAGCTGTGCTGCCGCCGGCTTGCCTCTTGACATATCAAGGCTTAAATTGCATGACTTAAGCCTGTCATATTCAGAAATAAGCTTCTGCTGTGCTTTTAGCAGCTCATCTGCAGAGGACTGACTTGATAAAGACATATAACCACTCCTTCATATATACCCTTTATTTTTTATATGCATTAATGACATTATACATTTTTTGTAATATATATGTCAAGAGAATATGCAAGATTAATGGGTAAAAATTTCAAAATATTTTTTTATTATTTACAAACTTAGTCAAGTATATGGTGATATAAGTAATTTTAAAGCTGTAAGATGAATTGCAGAGGGTCAGTATAATGCATAATCAAAATTATAAACTTTTTCATTTACTTTCATGGGCTAAAGTGTTATAATTACAATATCCCGTAAATTTAAGAGTTTTTGAGGTGGAGTTATGATAGACAAAATTGCAAATGATAATGAAATAAAGGACTTGTTTGAAGCAATACTTACCCTTGAAAGTATAGATGACTGCTACAAGTTTTTTGAGGATATATGTACTATTAAGGAAATGCAGTCTATAGCACAAAGACTTGCTGTTGCAAAAATGCTTAAAGCAGGGGAAACATATCAGGCTATAGTAAGTGCTACAGGTGCGTCAACTGCAACCATAAGCAGAGTAAACCGCTGCCTTAATTACGGTGACGGAGGATATAATATTGTACTTAAGAGATTGGAGAAGAAATAATGAGTATACAGGAAAAGATAAACACTTTAAATGATATGCAGAAACAGGCGGTCCTTACTACTGAAGGACCACTTTTATTGCTGGCAGGTGCAGGCTCGGGAAAGACAAGGGTGCTTACACACAGAATTGCTTATCTTATAGATAAGGGGGTAAGACCTTTTAATATTCTTGCTATTACATTTACTAACAAGGCAGCAAGAGAAATGAAGGAGAGAGTTGCGGCTATCACTCCCCGCGGAGATGAGGTGTGGGTAAGTACATTCCACTCTACCTGTGTGAGAATACTGAGAAGGGAAATCGACAAAATAGGATACAGCAACAAGTTCTCTATATATGATGCTGATGACAGTGAAAGGCTTATAAAAGATATATTAAAGGAAAATAATATAAGCGATAAGGTTTATCCCCCAAAAATGATCATGTCTGTAATAGGCGGACAAAAGGATCAGATGATGGGACCTGTTGATTATATGAAAACCGTTGAAAAGGACTTCAGAATGAGAAAGGTCGCCGATGTATATGCAATGTATCAGAACCGCTTAAAGGAAAACAATGCCCTTGACTTTGACGACCTTATATTTAAGACTGTAGAGCTTTTTAAGAACAGACCTGATATTCTTGATAAGTATCAGGAAAGATTCAGATACATAATGGTTGACGAGTATCAGGACACAAACGGTTCACAGTATCAGCTTGTTAAGCTTCTTGCATCAAAATACAACAACTTATGTGTTGTAGGTGATGATGACCAGAGTATTTACGGCTGGAGAGGTGCCGATATCAGAAATATACTTGATTTTGAAAAAGATTTTAAAAATACGACTGTTATTAAGCTGGAACAGAATTACCGCTCAACAGGGCTTATACTTGAGTCTGCAAACGCCGTTATTAAAAACAACAGGACAAGAAAGGCAAAAGCTCTCTGGACCGAGGCAGGGGATGGAGCAAAGCTTAAATTCCACAATGCGGCAGGTGACAGGGAGGAAGCCAAGTTTATATGTGATACCATTGACAAGGGTGTTATGGAGGGTAAAAAATACGGTGATTTTGCCATACTCTACAGAAACAATGCCCTTTCAAGAGTTATAGAGGAACAGCTTGTAAAGGCAGGCATTCCTTACAGACTTTTCGGAGGTACACGCTTCTATGACAGAAAAGAAATCAAGGATATTATGTGTTATTTAAAGGTACTTAACAATCCCAATGACGATATTGCAATAAAGAGGATCATAAATGTGCCCAAACGTTCAATAGGTGATACTACTGTTGCAAAAATTTCGGAATATGCCCTTGAAAATCATTTAAGCTTTTACATGGCTTTATGCGGTTATGAAAATATAGAAGGCTTAAGTTCAAGAGCTAAAGCCTCTCTTGAAAAATTTATTTCGCTTATAAATGATTTTAATATTGATGCTGAAGAACTGCCTGTGGCTGATCTGATCGAAAAGATTGTTGATGAAACAGGATATAAGGCTGAGCTTGAGGCTGTAAATACAGATGAGGCAAGGGGAAGGCTTGAAAATATAGGTGAGCTTGTAAA
Organism: Candidatus Gallispira edinburgensis; assembly: GCA_904395805.1. GTDB lineage: Bacteria > Bacillota > Clostridia > Lachnospirales > CAG-274 > Gallispira > Gallispira edinburgensis. The sequence goes on from CAJFNV010000065.1 coordinate 8,226, forward strand.
CAAGGCTGCCGAATTTGAGGAAAACAATGAGGGAGCAGATCTGGCTCAGTTCCTTGAGGAAGTTGCTCTTGTAGCTGATGTTGACGGTTTTACAGATGGTGACGATACCATTGTGCTTATGACTTTACATTCTTCAAAGGGACTGGAATTCGATACAGTGTTTATTGCAGGTTTTGAAGAAAGTATATTCCCGGGATTCAGGGCAATGCAGGACGGAACGGGAATGGAAATGGAGGAGGAAAGACGTCTTTGCTATGTAGGTATTACAAGGGCGAAAAAAGAGCTTTATCTCACTGCCGCAAAAAACAGAATGCAGCACGGACAGAGGGTTTACAATATGCCTTCAAGATTTTTAAAGGAAATACCTTCAAAGTATATTGAGCGTACGGAGGACGGACTTACAGTAAGAAAGGCTGAGGAAGGATTCGGATTCGGAACGGTAAAGCGTGACAATCCTTCCAGGAGAATGGTCAATCCTTACAAAATGCCAGAGCCTAAAAATGTTACCCTTGACTATACTGTAGGAGATACAGTTAAGCATATTAAATTCGGCATAGGTCATGTTACTGATATGGCACCTGCAGGGGCAGACTATGAAGTAACCGTGGATTTTCAGAATGTGGGAACCAAGAAGCTTATGAGCAAGTTTGCAAATTTAAAAAAGATTTAGGGTGAGAATATGGATAATGTAATATTGATAGGCATGCCGGGAGCGGGGAAAAGCACTATAGGTGTTGTTCTGGCAAAGAGTATTGGTTTTAAGTTTATAGATTCGGATCTCCTTATTCAGGAGAAGGAGGGAAAACTTCTCCATGAGATCATATCACAGGTCGGTGATGAGGGTTTCAGAAAAATTGAAAATGATGTAAATTCATCAATAGATGTGACAAAAGCTGTTATTGCTACAGGTGGCAGTGCTGTGTACGGCAAAGAGGCTATGGAGCATTTTAAGAAAATAGGTACAGTCGTTTATTTAAAGCACAGCTATGATGAAATTGAAAAAAGACTTGGAGATCTGGGAAAGAGAGGAGTTACAATAAAAAAAGGTCAGACACTTGCTGATCTGTACAATGAAAGGACACCTTTATATGAAAAATATGCTGATGTTGTTATAAATTGCAATAATAAGTATATAAGAAGTATTGTAAAGGAAATAAAGAGCAGGCTTTTCAGCAAAAATTGATCGTAAAAAGGGATCGTGAAATGACAAAATATTATTTTACGATCCCTTAAATATATGTATAAAAAAATTTAACGGTTTAAATTGTTAAATATGCCTGAAACTGTTGCAAATTGCAGAAAAACCTAGTATAATTTTATTTAAAAAATGCAGGTGATGGAAATGAATATAGCAATTTGTGATGACAAAGTGTCTGATATAAAATTAATATACGAAGAAACTATAAAGTGTCTTAACAGCCTTGAAATAATTTATGATATAAAGACAGGGAAAAATAAAAGTGACATAATAAAGCTTATTGAAAATAACGATATTGATGTTCTTCTCCTTGACATTAATCTTGCAGATACAAGCGGTTTTGAAATTGCCGGGAAATATTATGACAAGGTCAGCTATATTATTTTTATAAGTGCAGATAATGATATGGTGTTTGAAGCTGTAAAGTACAAGCCATACAGATTTATACGAAAAACGCATCTTGATGAATTATATGAAGCTTTTTACTCAATAAAGGAAGGCAGGAAATTAAAGAGTAAAAATTTGCTTACGATCCAAAAAGGCAAGAAAGAAGATATAACAATTAAGTGTGATGATATTATTTATATTGAAAGTTACAATGGTAAATTGTATATACATACTGTGGTTGGTATATATGAAGAAAGAGCGGCAATGAAAGATATAATTGCTGATCTTAATAATTATTTTGTAAGAGTACACAGAGGATATATAGTCAATATGAAAAGAGTCAGGATGATCAAAAGTAAATATGTGGGTGTGACTGAAGGCGGAAAGCTGGTGCAAATTCCCATTAAAAGAAATTTCAGTCATGAGCTTAAGGAAAAATTTATTGATAAACTTGATCAGGACTGAAAAAATATTTAAGTATGCTGTATTAATGGTATAGGAGCGGATTAATTTATTTATTGCATTGAGGCTGTCGAAAAAGTCGACAGCCTTGAAAGAAATGCTTGCTCAGCACTTTCGCCTTTGGCGAAAGCCGTCCTGCGGACGTCAGA
>CAJFNV010000066.1 GCA_904395805.1 Candidatus Gallispira edinburgensis
AAATGTCAAAAGTTCTGAATAAGCAGCCAAGGAGCTGTCACCGCATTCAGCACTTTTACCTCTGGTAAAAGCCACACCTACGGTGTATCCGCATAATTCTTTAATTACGCAAAATTTAGCAAAGCTAAATTTCACTAACGGTGCAATGCTGACTGAGGGTTTTAATCCTAAAAATTATCCTTAACAAACTTCTCAATTCTTCTTGAACCTTCAACAATATCTCTCATGCTTGTAGCAAATGAAATCCTTATGTAATCACTGTAGCCGAAAGCGTCTGAAGGCACAACAGCCACATTATACTTGTCCATAAGCACATCTGCAACATCCCTGCTTGTTTCAAGAATTTTGCCATCAATCTCTCTGCCAAGGAGCTTAGACACATCCACAAAGAGATAAAAAGCACCTTTAGGAATCATACAGCTTATAAGAGGAATATCAGATACCCTCTGAGCTATATAATCTCTCCTGTGCTGAAATTCCTTAAGCATTTCCTCTGCAACATCATCAGCATTGTCAAGAGCCTCAATTGCAGCCGCCTGAGCAATGGAATTTACATTTGAAGTGCTGTTTGACTGAATATTTCCGATAGCCTTTGCAACCTCGGCATTTGAAGCGGAAAAACCTACTCTCCAGCCGGTCATCGAATATTTCTTGGAAAGTCCCGTTACAACAATAGTTCTGTCATAAATTTCCTTTCCGAGGGATGCAATACTCACATGAGGCATTTTTTTGCTGTACACAAGACAGCTGTAAACCTCATCGCTTATTACATATATATCTTTCTCGACAGCAAATTCAGCTATTTTTTCAAGCTCATCCTTTGTATACATTACCCCCGTAGGATTGTTAGGACTGTTTATAATAAGAGCCTTTGTTTTATCCGTATAAGCTTCTTCAAGTTCTTCAACAGTTATTTTAAACACATTTTCCTTTTTTGTTTCAACCACAACAGGAACACCGTAAACCATATTTACAATGTCAATATAGCTGTTCCAGTAAGGAGCAGGCACAATAACCTCATCACCGGGGTCAATAATAGCCGAAAAAGCATTTTTAAGGGCATGCTTGCTGCCATTGCTCACAACTATCTGTTCGGGAGAATATGTAAGCCCTCTCCTCTCCAGTGTATCGGCTACAGCCTCCCTCAGTTCAAGAAGCCCTTCATAAGGGGTATACTTTGTAAAATTCTCATTAATAGCTTCAATAGCCGCTTCCTTAACATTATATGGTGTATCAAAATCAGGTTCTCCGGCACTGAAATTAATAACATCAAACCCCTGTGCTTTTTTAATATTCGCTCTCACAGATATTGACAGTGTCTGTGACGGTCTTACCTTTGACGCAATTTTTGATAATTTCATAAACAAAACCCCTCTCTCCGTAATTTTATCTAAAGCAAAAGCCAAGATATTTATACTTTATTTTACACCATAGTACAAAATTTTTCAATATCAAATTTTACCACTGAAAAAGCCGTACATATTATTGTAAAATATATCATCTGCAGTTTTGCTTCCCCACACTTCCCTGACCCTGTCATAAATAAGATGAAGCTTTGTCACATCTTCTATACCCTCGGGACATACAGCTATACCGTCAAAATCGCAGCCTATACCCATATTTTTATCCCCTGTAATATTCATTATATGGTCAATATGCCTTATAATAGAGTCGATTTTCCCCTTTTCACCGTCTACAAAAGGCGGATATAAGTTAATACCCACCTTTGAATTTGTTTCTGCGACAGCCTTAAGCTGGTCATCATTTAAATTTCTGGGATGAGGACAAACAGTGTAGCTGTTTGAGTGTGTTGCGATAAAAGGCTTTTCTGATATTTCATACACATCCCAAAAACCCCTGACATTAAGGTGAGATACATCAATTACCATATCAAGGCTGTTCATTTCCCTTACAACACTTTTGCCGAAATCAGTAAGTCCCTCATCAAAGCCCGAAAGAGCACCGCAGCCAATTTCATTTTTATAATTCCATGTAAGTGTCATAAGCCTTACCCCCTTATCATAAAGGAGATCAAGCTTATCAATACTGCCTTCAACTGCCTCACCGCCCTCAACAGAGAGTATGGCACCAAGTTTATTTTCATTTATATTTTTGGAAATATATTCTCCATATTCCTTTATCTGACTGTTGTAGAAGTCTATAGCCTTCAATGTATTATCAAAGGCATTATTCAGATATTTTTCATCAAGCCATATTGCAAATATCTGCACAGCCTTTTCAAAACACTGTAATTTTTCAATATCAATATGCAAACTGTTTTTATACAAATTCTGATTTGACCACATAGCTTTTGTAAGGGTATCACAATGACAGTCAAAAATTTTAAACATAAAAAATTCACTCCCTGAATTAAGTATAATTTCATTTTCACAGGACACAATATTATTGGAGGTGATATTAATGGCAGTTAATAACTCAATCAAATGTAGAGTAGACTCATGTAAATATCATGACAAGACAGAGTACTGTACTCTCTCTGATATTGTCATCGGCAAGGACTGCAGCTGTGCAAAGGATTGCTGCGAAACAGAATGTTTATCTTTTGAGTATATGTAAATTCATGTATTTATAAAAAGCGGGATTTCCCGCTTTTTATAAATAACTACATATTAACAAGTGAGGAATTAGGTGTGTGGAGTGTGGAGTTATAGTTACCCTTAAATATAATGCATAATGTACAATTCATAATTTAAATTGTTTTTAACATGGTCTTTAAATTCCAATTTAACGCAGCAATACACTGACAACTCAATCATTTGTAGGGGCGAGCATTGCTCGCCCGCTGTTTTGTAAATTCCAGTTTGCCGCACCAACTGAGGCTCCGTCTTGCCTCCTTTGTAAAGACTGGTCGCATTGCTTTGCAATGCTGCTCGCCATTGAATCGGGAGAAGTTACCCGACGACACGCAGTGTCGCTTTTGCGTTAAGCAAAAGTTCTGAACAAGCAGCCAGGGGGCTATCCGCAGGACAGAGGATTTTCCTTCCTATTCAAATCTTCAGCTCCAAACAAATATTAATATTTAAAAATTTTAAGGGCCTAATAGCAATGCTATATCAGCCCTTAAATTTTATGCTTATTCTTCTTCCTCTTCTTCGGCATCCTCATCTGTATCCATTAAAGTTTCTTCTTCGGATATATCCTCTGTATCCTCAGTAACTTCCTCATCAGTTATGGATTCTTCCATGTCTTCGGTTTCCTCAGCTGCATCTTCAGCAGATTTTTCCTTATCCTCTGCCTTTTCTGCAAGTTCTTTCTGTATTTCATGCTCTTCATTCTTTTTCTTTGGCTTAAGCTTAGTTCCCTGTCCTTCAGGAACAACGCTTATTTTGCCTTCTCTTATTTCTTCAACAGCAATTGAAACAGGCTTGTTTGAATCTACTTCCACATCAGTCATAGGCTCATCACCGTCAATTATCTGTCTTGCTCTCTTAGCTGCAGCAATAACAACTGTGTATCTGCTTGTTACAGCCTCCTTTGAATTTTCGCTCATAATATCCATAAGTTCTGCATAAGATGGTCTTAACATATCAATTCTCTCCCTTAAATTTCTTTATAAATTCATTATTGTTTCTTTTCTTTTCTCTTGCCTTTTCTACAACGGTCTTCAGATCCTCAACGGTTTTTTCAAGGTCATCATTTACCACCAGATAGTCGTAACAGTTCAGATATTCGATCTCACTCAGTGCGATCTCGATCCTCTGGTCAACTACTTCCTGTTCCTCCGTCTGTCTGCCTTCAAGCCTTTCTCTCAGAACAGTTATATCGGGCGTAGTCATAAATATAAGCACAGCATCGGGCACAGCCTTTTTCACCTGCATAGCACCCTGCACTTCTATTTCCAGTATTATATTCTTTCCATTATTTATCTGGTCTAAAACATATTTTTTCGGTGTACCGTAATAATTTCCGCCAAACTGGGCATATTCAAAGAATTCGTCATTTTTTATCATTTCTTCAAATTCTTCCCTTGTTTTAAAGAAATATGTAACTCCTTCTTCATCTCCCGGTCTTGGTTTTCTTGATGTGGCTGAAACAGACAATCCGAAATCCTCATCCTTCAAAAATTCTTTAAGAACAGTACCCTTTCCCGAACCGGAAGGACCAGATAAAACAACAAGCATACCCTTATCCATATAAATCCCTCCTGACTACTATTCGATATTCTGTATCTGTTCTCTTATTTTTTCGATTTCACTCTTTGTATCTACAATTATATTTGTAATTTCAAGGTCATTTGACTTTGAGCCTATTGTATTTACCTCTCTGTTCATTTCCTGAACAAGGAAATCAAGTTTTCTGCCCACAGGGACCTCTTCCATAACTATAGACTTCATCTGTTCAATATGACTGTACAGCCTTGTAATTTCCTCATCTATACATGCCTTGTCTGAGAAAATAAGCACTTCTGTAAGTATCCTTGACTCATCAGCCTGTATTTCATCAAGCTCCTTAAGCTTATCCTCAAGTCTTTTTCTGTAATCCTTTGCCACTTCGGGAGCTCTTTCATTTATTCTGTCTACAGAATTATGTATAATTTCAAGCTTTTCAAGTATATTAGCCTTTAAAGCTTCCCCTTCTCTTGTCCTCATTTCCACAAATCCGCCAACAGCTTCATTTACTGCATTCATAAGGCATTCATATATTTCATTTCCTGCCTCTTCACTGGTAATACCCTTGTCAACGGTTATCAGATCAGGGAACTTGGCAACAAGGTCAAGAGTAATTTTGTCATCTATATTGAATTTGTTTTTTAAATCATTTAAAACAGCCACATATCCCTTAGCAAGATTTTCATTAACTGTTATGTTTACGTCATCTTCCGAATAGCTTTCAAAATTTACATAAACATCGATCTTGCCTCTGAAAACCTTTGCCCCGATAACTTTTTTAATAGCATCTTCAAACAAAAGCATTGTTCTTGGCATTTTTATTGTTATGTCATTATACCTGTGATTTACAGCCTTTATTTCCACAACAAATTTACGATTGTACATAGTACACTCGCCTCTGCCGTAACCTGTCATACTTTTCATTGGTATTACCTCACATTTCTCATTACATACTATTTATAGTATACTATATTTTTGAAATAAAGAAAAGACTTTTTTTCAAAATTTTTATTGTTGTTATGGTTATAAGTATGATATAATAACTTTAATATCGTAAAGCTGACTGTTTATAATGGCGGCGTGCCTGCCCTCTTGCCTCCCTTCTAAGGGAGGGGGACCGGCTCCGCCGGTGGAGGGTTTTTCTTAAGGCGAGCATTGCTTGCCCGTAATTCACCAACAAAACATAGGAGGTACAGTATGGCATTTGACGGAATTACAATTTCAGCATTGATTTCTGAAATTAAAGATAAAATAACAGGGGGCAGAATAGACAAAATATATCAGCCGGAAGGAGATGAAATAATACTTGCCATAAGAAGTTTCGGCAAGGCTTATAAACTTCTTCTCACAGCCAACCCCTCAAACCCTAAATTTCATTTTACATCGGAAAACAGGGATAACCCTTTAAATCCCCCTCTTTTCTGTATGGTTATGCGAAAGCATCTTCAAAGCGGAAAAATAATAGCAGTTGACCAGCCCAATTTTGACAGAATAGTAAACATATATGTTGAATCTATGAATGAAATGGGTGATTACTCTGTCAAAAAGCTTATTCTCGAAGTAATGGGCAGGCACAGCAACATTATTCTCACAGATGAAGACAATATAATCCTTGACTGTATAAAGCATATCACCCATGACAAAAGTTCTGTCAGAGAGGTTTTGCCCGGAAGAGAATACATTATGCCTCCGGCACAGGACAAAATAAACACAATGGATCTGAACAGGGATAATTTCAACACAGCCTTTAATAATTCACTTACAAAAAAAACTCAGGCAATGATATACCAGAGCTATACAGGCATAAGTCCTGTAGTTGCTTCCGAAATATGTGTAAGGGCATCCATTGACCCCTCAGATTATTGTGAATCTCTGAACGGCTCTCAGGTCAGCAGCCTTTACAACTCTTTCAGTAAAGTTGTATCCGATATTAAAGCTGAAAAATTTGATCCTCAGCTTATTATAAATGATTCAGGCAAAATACTGGATTTCTCGCCTTTAAATATGACTCAGTATACAGGTTTTACATTTAAGTACTATGATTCAATGTCAGAGCTTATTGAGGATTTTTACAGGACCCGTGATTTTACCTACAGAATGAATCAGAAAACACAGGATCTCAAAAAGCTTATATCACAGAATATAGAGCGCTGTGTCAGAAAGAAGGAAATACAGCAAAAAACTCTTAAGGATATTGAAAACCGAGAGGAATTAAGGCTTTACGGAGAGCTTATTACGGCAAATATTTATTCAATAAAAGAAGGTATGACAAAGGCAGAACTGCCTAACTTTTATTCCGAAAATTACGAAACAATATCCATACCCCTTGACAGTGACAAAACTCCTGCCGAAAATGCTCAGAAATACTTTAAGGCTTATAATAAGGCAAAAAGGACATATGAGGCACTTCAGGAGCAGATAAGATCAAATGATGAAGAGCTCAATTACCTTGAAGGAGTTTTGACATCTGTGTCAAACTGCACAGATGAACAGGATATTAAAGAAATTCGCCGTGAACTGAGAGATAACGGCTATATAAAGAAATCAAAGGGCGACAATAAGAAATCCCAGAATAAGAAGTCAAAACCTCTCCGCTTTACCTCATCAGACGGCTATGACATATTTGTAGGTAAAAATAATTATCAGAATGATGAACTGACTTTAAAAATTGCCCGTCCCCGTGATATGTGGTTCCATACCAAAAATATTCCGGGTTCTCATGTTATTGTAATATATAAGGGCGAAGATTTTCCGGACACTACCCTTACAGAGGCAGCACAGCTTGCTGCCTATTACAGCAAGGCACAGGGCTCATCTATGGTCCCCGTAGACTATACGGAAAAGAGGAATGTCAAAAAGCCAAACGGAGCCAAGCCCGGTATGGTAATTTACGAAACCAATAAAACCGCCTATGTCAATGCTGATGAAGAAATTATTCATAAGCTTAAGAAATACAGTACCAATTAAAAATCCTGTCCGCCCCGGTAATTACTCACTTCTTTTAAAGGCAAGCTCTTACCACAGTTTTAATTGCTGCGGTAAGAGCTTATTTCAGTACTTATGCAAACCTTTATATTTGATATATCAGCCTTTGGATCTCGGTTTGCAGCAGCAGCATTTCTTAGGCATTACAAACTGACGCTTTGAATTCATATAATCTTCAACTTTTCTCAAGGCCTCTCCAAATCTCTGGAAGTGTACCACTTCTCTCTCCCTTAAAAATCTCAAAGGATCAATTACATCGGGATCATCAGTCATTTGCATTAAATATTCATATGTTGAGCGTGCCTTTTGCTCCGCAGCCATGTCCTCGTAGAGATTGGTTATAGGATCACCTTTTGACTGTACATATGAAGCAGTAAAAGGAACACCTGCCGCATTTGACGGATATATACCTGTTCCATGGTCAACATAATACTTGTCAAATCCAGCCTTTTTGATCTGCTCAATATCTGCATTTTCACTTAACTGCATACACATTGAGCCGATCATTTCAAGGTGGGCAAGCTCCTCCGTCGCAATATCGTTTAATATTGCCTTGCCCTCCTCAGTCACCATATCGAATTTCTGACTGAAATATCTGAGGGAGGCACCAAGCTCACCATCCGGACCTCCGAACTGAGTAAGGATAAGACTTGCAAGCTGGGGATTTGTCTGACTGATTTTTACAGGAAATTCAAGCTTTTTTTCATATACAAACATTTAATTATCCCCCTCATCAATATTAAAATTTGCCTTTCTTTCCCATGGCCACGGGTTATTGACCCATTTAAATTTATTTCCATGGTTATAGGAACGGAATGAGAAAAGAGGACCATAATTCTTTTCATACTGACATCTCATCATGTCAGCCTCTTTAATAACTGAATTGTACTTTTCCACTGCCTCTGTATCATCGGGGTGTGTATCAAGATACAGCTGTAGATCAACAGCCATAAAGTCAAGAACCGTAAGCGCTTTCAGCAATTCCTTTTCACTCATGATTTACCTCCATAATTATTTGTACTGGCTGTATAAACCCGGGAATATAGTCCCCTTTTTAAGTCCCTCAACAGGTTCAAAATAACCGCATATTATCTGATTTGGAACATATGCCCTTGCCAATCCGTCAGGTTTGATCGGTGTTTCATAGGGAATACACTTTTCATTTTTCATGTTATCCATATCCTTCATATCCATAATTAAATCACCACCTACTATATATTTCAATTATAATATATGTTTTAACATAAAAAGTGTGATGTTAATGTCCAATACACAGTTTTATTAATTACGAAAATACTTAAAGTTATACTTTTATTTTTTCATTGTATAGGCAGTATACATTCTTTCTTCTTCTCCCCCTTCATCCCTGACCATAGTCAGAAAATCCCATCCGCATTTCTCATAAAATTCAGTATGGTCGGTCACAAGATACAATCTTTCAATACCCATATCCGCCATATCTTCCCTTATAAAGTCAAGTATATATTTTCCAAGACCCCTTTTTCTGTATTCCTCTTCCACATACAGAGCACACAGGTTAGGACTTAGATCCTTCCTGTTGTGAAAATCATTTTCAATCACACCTGCCCCTGCTATAATTTTCCCCTTGTCATTTATTATAACGTACCACTGAGGAATATTATTTTTGCCTGCAAGGCACTCCCCAATGCTTGCCTCATATTCACAAATAGGAATACCCCACTTGCCGCTGAACCATTGGGCAGCTTTTTCTTTAAACTCACCATTGTTCCTTAAACAAATCAATTCAAGACCATTATAATGATTCAGTAACATATATCTCACTCCTTAAATCTTTCATATCCCCACCACTGAGGCATAAGCTCTTTCATTTTTACCGTTTTTCTATTTTCAAAATCAGTTAAAATTTCTATATCACCGCTTTTACTGCCAAGCTGCATTATAAATTCCCTGCACGCTCCGCAAGGCATTCCTGCTTTTCCGTCGGGCATAACAACTGCAATTTTTTCTATCTCACTTTCACCATTTGTGATCATATTCGCTATAGCATTTCTCTCTGCACACATTCCTAGTGTACATGCTGTATCTATACATACTCCCGTATAAATATTTCCCTTTGATGTAAGTATTGCTGCCCCAACGCCTCCTGCTTCAATAAAAGGAGATATTATCCTGGGAGTCTGAACTTCCCGTGCTCTTTTATACAACTTTTCCCATACGTCCATTTTATTCACCTCATTTTTAAATTTAGTCAATTATAGCATTTTTTTATTAATAATTCCACACACCCCTTGTAATTCAACGTAAAAAATGAGATAATTAATTTATAATAAACAGGAGGTTTTAAATATGATATATAGAGATTTAACAGAAATGATTGGAAACACACCTCTTATGGAGGCTGTACACTTAGAAGAAAAATATGATCTGAAAGCCAGACTTCTTGTAAAGCTTGAATGCTTTAATCCTGCAGGCAGCGCCAAAGACAGGGTTGCTCTTTCAATGATAAGAGAGGCGGAAGAAAAAGGTATATTAAAAAAAGGTGCAACAATTATTGAGCCCACAAGCGGAAACACAGGCATAGGACTTGCAGCCGTTGCCGTTGCAAGAGGCTACAGAGCAATACTTACAATGCCCGATACAATGAGTGTTGAAAGGCAGAATCTTTTAAAAGCCTTCGGAGCGGAACTTGTTCTTACAGAAGGTTCAAAAGGTATGGCAGGAGCAGTAGAAAAAGCAGAAGAGCTTTCAAAAGAAATACCAAACTCATTTATTCCGGGACAGTTTGAAAATCCGGCAAATCCAAGAGCCCATTATGAAACAACAGGTCCCGAAATATGGAGAGATACTGAAGGAAAAATAGATATATTTGTTGCCACAATAGGCACAGGAGGCACAGTAAGCGGAGCAGGAAAATATCTTAAGGAACAGAACCCCGACATAAAAATTTACGGAATTGAACCCTTCTCATCACCCCTTATAACAAAAGGTACGGCAGGCCCTCATAAAATACAGGGAATAGGAGCTAATTTCATACCCGACACCTATGACAGAACAATATGCGACAGTGTTTTTACTGTAACGGATGAAGATGCTTTTTCAAGAGGAAAGGAGTTTGCCCGCAGTGAAGGTATACTTGTAGGCATATCATCAGGTGCCTGTCTTCAGGCAGCCATAGACCTGGCAGGAAAGGAGGAAAACAAAGGCAAAACAATAGTTGCTCTTTTGACAGATACAGGAGAGCGTTACCTGTCAACCCCTATGTATAAGTAAGGAGATTCGCATGAAGAAACTTATTACAACTTTTATAACACTACTATTTATTTACTTACTTTCAGTAACTGTTCATGCATATGATCCTTTTAAAATTTCTTCTGACATAAAAGACTTTAAATCGGAAATACAAGCAGACAGCGGAGATATTGAACAAATACTTATTGATTCCTTTGACTGCGACCCACGGATTGTTCTTTACTATAAAGGCTACAGCGGAAGCCGAAATTCAAGCTCATCAGTTATAAATATTAATTACGACAACACCGATGTTCCCATCGAAGATATATACTTTGCTGAAAACACTGATGAATTAATATCACTAATAACAAGAGCCCTTCTCTACAGCAGAGACAGAATATGCATTACAAGCTGCAATCTGTCCTCAGACATATCAACTGTAAGCCAATATATTTCAGACATTTCAGAGACCTGTCCCATAGCCTTTACCGGCTACAGGGGCAGCAGCATTTCTGCCCTTGACACCAAACTAGGCGGATACAGCTATTTCATTATAGATTTTGAATATGATTTTGACTCGGAAACACTTAACTCAATGAAAAGGGAGCTGGAGCGGAAAGCCTGTGAGATCATTGCCTCAAATGTTGCCCGTGATATGCCGCCCTATATGAAAGTGTTTATCATTCATAACTATATTATAAACAACTGCAGATACGCCTCAGATTATGAAACAAACACTGATCCCTCTTATTACACCGCTTACGGAGCCTTAGTAAAGGGAAAAGCAGTATGTGACGGCTATGCATCTGCAGCAAAGATACTTTTTGACCTTTGCGGTATAGAAAATATCAAAATATCGGGCACAAGCAAGGGCAGCGGTCATGCATGGAATTTGATAAAGCTTGGCAATGACTATTACCATATTGACACAACATGGGACGACCCTGTAAGCAGCAGCGGCATTGATTATTTAAAGTACAGTTATTATAATCTTACAGACAGTGAAATTTCAATCGACCACACATGGAACACTAATGAATGTCCTGCAGCAAAGGGCAGTACTTATACTTATGAAAAGACAACAGAACTTATTGAAAATGATACCAATAATTATACAGAAGGCTACACAAGCTTTGATTCGGTATTCGGAAAATATGCCCCTCTTACGGGAAGCATAAATCCAAATATACATTTGTCAGGATCCGAACAGACTGAAAATGTATCATCAAAAACAATTGAACCGGATTCAATTCTTAATGAAACAGAAGACAATCTTCACATTTCTTCAAATACTTTCAGCTATATAATAGCCAGACTTCTTGAAGATCCAATGGCTTCCGTTGAAATTATATTTGTGATCGTTTTGATTATTGCTGTTGTAAGACGATTATTCTGATAAAAAAATCGGACCGTTTCGGTTCGATTTTTTAAGGTTCAACAATTTTTGGTGTGGTTTATTTATTGCATCTATTTAAGGTTCCCGCTCAAGCTCTCGTTCAGGCTTCCTTGTAAGGGAGCTGTCAGCTCTGCTGACTGAGGGTTTCCTGTTAAACCACACTATTTGGCAAAGAACCTTTTTTAATACCCTTTTTACATTTATTATTTGTTGGTATGCATTCCTGCTCTGTATTAGAAGATTTCACTTAATTCATAAACACCCAGAATCAAGCCATATACCACAGGCTGATGAAGCATATAGATCACAAGACTTCCTCTGCTTATTCCTTCTATAATGTGATTGGGTACACCCTTAAGTATCATGATCAAATTTTTCCTTTTCATAATCCTGTATAAGAAATACCCTGATATAAACACAAATATCCATGGTATCAAAGAAAAATAGTCTGCGGAATAAAAACCTTCTTCTTCAAAACCCAGATAAGTCATAAATTCTCCTCTGTACAGATATTCCGGCACCTTTACAGAGTAAAATAACAAATACCCTCTGTTTATATCCTTTGTAAAAACATAGAGTAAAATACTTAATATAAATCCTCCCCAGTCATTTGCATATTTAAGCACCTTTTCAAGGGGTATCATTATAAGCACTGCCGAACCTATCATTGTAAGTATACCATATTTAATTGTACCCTCAGGCACAAAGATCATTGTAATAACTGATATTACGGCACCCATAACCAACGTATAGATCCCTCTTTTTACATGATTTCTGCTCATTGACCAGCAAAATCCCGAAAGCACTATAAAAGTAATACATATAAACCTCTGCCATATTTCTCCCATATCAGAAACATACCATTCAATATTCCTGTCAAATAAATATACAATATCCCATAAAGCGTGATATATGATCATATTTAAAATAACAAAAGCCCGTATAAAATCAATAACATAATATCTTTCTTTTTCCATTTTCCCTTTATCTGTTAAAAAGCTCACAAAGATACTTAAGCTCACAAGCCATACTGTCTTTCAAATCATTTTCTTCAAATCTGAACTGCCAGTTGCCGTCACTTACTCCCGGTCTGTTCATTCTTGCATCACTGCCAAGACCTATAATATCCTGCACAGGTATAATACTGTATTTTGCAGATGATGATATTGCAAGCCTTATCAGATCCCAGTTAATGTTGTCACCGCTTACATTCATATATCTTCTTATGTAATCCTTGTCCTTGTCACTCTGCTCACTGTACCAGCCTATAGTTGTATCATTGTCATGAGTACCTGTGTATACAACATAGTTATCCTTTTCATAATTATGGGGCAGATATGAATTTTTACAGCTGTCAAAGGCAAACTGCAATATTTTCATTCCCGGCAGACCAAGCTTGTCCCTGAGCTCAATAACCTCATCATTCAGATCTCCCAGATCCTCTGCAATTATGTTAAGAGCACCAAGCTTATTGTATATGGCATCAAAAACCTCTGTCTGGGGACCCTTGTTCCATTTTCCTTTTACGGCTGTTTCCTCACCCATGGGCACAGACCAGTAGCTTTCAAAGCCTCTGAAATGGTCTATCCTTACAATATCCACAAGCTCAAGAGTTTTTTCCGTTCTCTTCACCCACCAGTCATAGTCTTCCTCCTTATGCTTTTTCCAGTTGTAAAGAGGATTGCCCCAGAGCTGTCCGTCTTTACTGAAATAATCGGGAGGAACACCTGCAGCCTTTGTAGTAAAGCCCTTTGTATTAATATAAAAAAGCTCTCTTCTGCTCCATGTGTCGGAACTGTCACCTGCCACAAATATAGGAATATCCCCTATAATTTCAATCCCGTTTTCATTGGCGTACTCCTTGATCTCAAGCCATTCTCTCTTAAATTCAAACTGTATAAACTTATAGAAATCAACTTCATCAATGAGCTTTTCTCTGTATTCATTTAAAGCGTTCTCTTCCCTGTCCCTTAAATTTTTGGGAAAGCTGTTCCATGCTCCGCCGTAAAAACAGTCCTTTACCTTGTCATCATCCATTACCTTTGATGCAATTTTGTAGTAAGCCCTGTATTCCTTGCTTTCATAAGTATTTTTTCTTTCTGCTATGAAATAATTCTTGCAGGCCATAAAAAGAGCATAGTCCTCAAGCCAGAAAGCATTTTCATTGCAGAACTTTAAATAATCTTTATCCTTTAAATCAAATCTTTTAAAAGCCTTCCTGTACAGATCATATTTGTAATCAATTACTCTGCCGTACTCAACATGTCTGCTGTCAAATTCAGGAACATACTCAATATCTTCTTTTTCAAGAAGTCCTTCTTCCTCAAGTATATCAGGACTTATAATGAGAGGATTTCCCGCAAATGTAGAAAAGCTCTGATATGGCGAATCTCCGAATCCCGTATGTCCCAGAGGAAGGATCTGCCACAGTTTCTGTCCCGACTCTTTTAAAAAATCCACAAATTTCCTGCCATATCCCAGATCACCTATACCATATTTTGAAGGAAAGCTTGTAGGATGAACTAAAATTCCGCATTTTCTCATATAAAAACACCTCTCTTTTGTCAAAATTTTCTAATTTATATTTAAACATATTGCATATACTAAATATTGAGGAAAACCCAATTAATAAACATAAGGAGGAAATCAAAATGTTAAAAAAACTATCATTCCTCGCCCTTGTATGCTTATCATTATGCCTTGCAGGCTGTGGTTCCAATAATAATGATACCACAAATAGCGGTACAAATGCAAGAGATACTACAAACGGTACTGTAACCGACAATGGTGTTACCGATAATAACACAGACAACGGCATCATGGATAATAATGATACCAATACAGCAAACGACTTAAATAACAGCACCAACGGCACTGATAACACCATAGGCGATGACATCGGCAACGCTGTTGAGGATATCGGCGACGGTGTAGGCAATGCTGTTGAAAGTCTTGACGGCAACAATAACAATAACAATAATGCAGATACCAATTCACAAAACAATACAACAGCTCAGTAAATATGGACATCATGGATCTTTCCATGATGTCAGAGGCTGTCGAAAAAGTCGACAGCCTTGAAAGAAATGCTCGCATTTCTTTCAGTTAGCTAAAGAAGGAACCATCAAGTTTTCCGCAAACAAGCTGTAAAAACAGCTTGTTTACAGAAAAGTTCCTGTCCTCAGGTGAAATGCGATTTCACCTTGCGGATTAAAGTCTGCGACGCTAATGCAATTTAGCTGTTTTACATTGTAGACTTTTCTAATTAAACAATTTTTTGGAAATCTGGTACATCATGGATCATTCCATGATGTCATTTACATATTTCTCTGAAAGCTTTTATAAATTCCACGTTTTCATTGTGATTTTTTACGCATATCCTGAAAAATCCCTTTTTCAGGTTTTCAAAATTGCTGCAATCCCTTATCAGTATACCCTTTTCAATAAATCTTTCCTTTAAATCCTCTCTGCCTTTAAAAAAGATATAATTTGCCTCCGAAGCATATATTTTTTCAGCAAGTCCCTTTGAAAGCTCACTTATAAGGTATTCCTTTTCCTCTTTTATAATTTCCCTTGTTTTTTCAATATATCCCTTTTCATTTAAAGCAGCCACACCTGCCATCTGTGCAGGTATGGATACATTCCATGGCTGTATTTTGCTCCTTATACTCTCCCTTGCTTTTCTGTCCGGTACTATAGCATACCCAAGCCTTAATCCTGCCATAGCATATATTTTGGTAAAAGCCCTTATTATTATCATATGGGGAAATTTGCCGTACTCCTTTATCATTGAGATTTCATCTTCCCTTTCGCAAAAGGGCATAAAGCATTCGTCAATACATAAATATGTTCCCGTCATTTCGCATTTCAAAGCAATTTTTTCAATTAAATTTCTCTCAGTTAAATTTCCCGTCGGATTGTTGGGATTACACAGAAACACAATATCCGTATCATCAGTGATTTTATTTATAAAATCCTCATCAAGCTGAAAATTATTTTCTTCCTTAAGATCAAAATACCGAACACTTCCGCCCCAGGCTGCAACCGCCCTTTCATACTCCTGAAATGCTGGCATGGCAATAAGAGCCTTCTTCGGCTTGATTCCATAGCATATAGCATATATAAGTTCTGCCGCACCGTTTCCAACAATAATATCTTCACTTTTAATTCCCTTGTTTTTTTCTATCTCATATTTTAATTTCTCACAGTCATGATCGGGATATGCTCCTGACAGGCTTACTCCCCTGCACCCTGCATCTATACATGACTTGGGCATACCCATAGGATTTAAATTAACGGAAAAATCATATTTAACATTATTCCTGTAAATATCACCCCCATGCAAATACATATACATTCCTCCTTTACGTCTGTTACTGCAGATAAACTTATGTCATTAACTTAGCAAAGTCACAAAACCATTATACCAAAAATATGTTAAATTTTTCTAGTTAATTATGGCATATTCAAAAATAAGCTGTCATCACTTTCGCCGTGACTGTCCTGCAAATCATTCGTCCATTCATTGTGGCATTACTAAAATTATCTACCCTCTCTTCATTCTCCACTTTTCGGCTGTTGCCTTGCCGCCAAGTATATGACGCTGTGCCTTGTGATAAGCAAGTATTTCTCTGACCTTTCCTGCAAGTACAGGATCGACCTTCGGCAATCTGTCCACCAGATCCTTATGACATGTTGACTTTGATATCCCCCATACCTTAGCCACAGCCCTTATTGTTTTCTTTGTCTCACAGATATACTTACCTATTTCAAGACACCTTTCTGCTATATCGGCTCTCATTAAAAAAGCCCTCCTTGTTCAACACTTACTGCATTATATGAACAAGTAAAGGCTTTTAGACTTTTTTATTTATTCAATTCCTTAAGAGCAGCTTCAAGAGCCTTTGAAACCTGATCGGGACAGGATGTTTCCTTTATACCGCACTTGATACCGACCATTCTTGATATGGCATCCTCTGCCTTCATACCCTTTAAGAGGACACTTACCCCCTGGGTATTTCCGCTGCATCCGCCAACAATTCTCACATCATTTATTACATGTGTGTTATCATCTATATCCACAATAGTTTCTCTTGAACAGACACCTCTGTTTTTGTATGTATACTGCATGTTTAAAACCTCCCTGTAAATCAGAACTTTTCAACAACCTAAAAATGTTCGACAATTTTTAGTGTGGTTCTTTTTATTATATATGTTTCATGCGCCCGTACCGGCTCCCTTGTAAGGCAATGCTATCAACTTAAGGATTAACATAAACCTAACTGTTCAAAAAGGCGGCGTGTCCGCCCCCTTGGCTCCTTTTGTAAGGGAGCTGTCTGTTTAAATCAGTAAAGCTGGTTTGAACAGACTAAGGGTTTTCCGTTAAACCACACTATTTGGCAAAGAACCCCAAAAAACAGCTTCTCCGCCCGAATTGCTCTTTCATTTCAAAATTAAAAAAGGACTTCCTCATTTCCGAAGTCCTTTAAAGCGCGAGACGGGATTCGAACCCGCGGCCCTCGCCTTGGCAAGGCGATGCTCTACCACTGAGCCACTCGCGCAAACAGCGGCTGAAAGAATCGAACTCTCAATTTTCGCTTTGGAGGCGAACGTTATACCACTTAACCAAGCCGCTATATCATTTGTCACTAGCAAATAATATATTATCACATTTAAATAGCTTTGTCAACTATTTTTTTACTTTTTTTGCTGAAATTTTATAACTGATTATCCCTGCTGCCACACCTATAACAATGCCTCCTATAACATCGGTAGGAAAATGCACCGCAAAATACAGCCTGCTTACTCCCATAAGCGCAGCCATAATATAAAGTATACTTCCTATTCTCTTATTACAGCAAAAGGCAGCAGTTGCTGCTCCAAAGGCAGCAGCCGTATGTCCCGAAGGAAAAGAACCATCGGCAGGCAGTGAGATCAAAATATTTTTAAGTATATCACTGTCTATTTCAAAGGGTCTTGCCCTGCCGATCAAGGGTTTTAAAATCACATTTACGGTTATCAGTATAATTATAAGGCTTACAGCCATGGTAAACCCTGTTTTTCTTGTTTTTGGTATTATAATAAAAACCGCCGCTGTAAGTATCCATATAAAGCCGAAATTTCCAAGACCCGTTATAAATCTCATTATTGCCGTAACCGTATCATTATGGAAATTTTCAATTACAAACTTAAGAAAATCAATTTCCCACTCCATAAAAAACCTCATTATAATATTTATTCTTCATAATTCGTAAAAATATCTTATATTTGCCAATATCTATTGACTTTTAATTTGAATTTTAATAACATAGTATTAAAATTACTATAGCGAAAAAGAGGCGATAGCATGAATATATTATTTCTTCTGAAACCTAAGTCAACAATTGTTTATTTAAACGGAAAAAGCACAATACGTCAGGGTATAGAAAAATTCAGAGCACACGGCTACACAGCAGTACCGGTTATAGACGATGAAGGCAAGTATATGGGTACAATATCAGAGGGTGACTTTCTCTGGAATATTGTAAACGAAAACAGCTTTAAAATAAAAGACAGTGAACACCAATACATATACTCCATAATAAGAGCAGGCTATAATCCCCCTATAAAAGTTGACACAACCATGGAAGCCCTCTTTGACAGAATTACAAATCAGAACTTTGTACCTGTTGTAGATGACAGAAATTTCTTTGTAGGTATTATAACCAGAAAAGATGTAATTAATTATTTAAGGGAGAACCTCAAATCTTAAAAACAGTCATATTTAACTAATATTTTACTATGATAAATTCATAAAGATAAACTTTAAAAATAGTAATTTTGTAGGGGCGAGCATTGCTCGCCCGCAAATTTCATACAAATAACCATTTATTAATATATAGCATTTACTCCCGTATCACTGTCAATAGTATTCACATTATACATCACAAGCACATCATCAACATTATTTTCATTGATAAAATCACTTACAGCTCCCCTGTAGCTCCTTGTATCAAAAACATATATTTTCTTATAATGATTTACAAGAAAAGGTACCATTGAATTTGCATAGCTGTCCTTTACCAGTACAAGACTTCTGTCACTTGATGTATCATTGTTAGTAATTTCAACAAATGAATTTATGTTATCTAAAAATATAGAATACTTATCCTTTTTAGAAGCATATTCCATATTGTAGAGAGAATTTGATTCTTTTCCGTCATAATTTACACTCAGGTCAAAGTCCTTATTGTAAATTTTCATATTCTCTCCCTTTTCCAGACCGCTGTAATTGAGCTTTGAATATATAGTCCCTCTGAAATCCCCGATGTTTTCAACTGTATATTCATCTCTGCTTACAGGCACAAAGCCCTTTTCACTGCAATACCGGACATAAGCATAATAAGCTCCATCCATAGTCCAGTGGTGGTCAAGCTTGTAAAAAAGTTCTTCCTTATCTTTGTTAGCCATTAGTGTGTCATACACATCAATGCAGTTCATATTAAGTGAAGAATAATACTTTTCAATTGTTTTAAGCTGACTTAAAGGACTTGCATGCTCCGGCAGCTTGTCCTTATAAATACTTATCTGTGTAGGAACAAGCATAAAATCAGCTTTTACATTTATACTGTCCTGAAATTCATTGAGATTATCTATAATTTTTTCAGTATTCTCAGGCTTAATATAGTCCTCAATATAATAACCGTCATTTCCTATAAATATGTTGTTTACATATTTGCTCTTCAGCACATTTATTTCAAAATCCGTCTTACCCCTTACAAAAGTTTCTCTGAAAGGAAAATGATCTGTAAGATATTCTGAAACAGATGTCATATCTTCACCGCTGAAAATTTCCTCTATGTCAAGTTCGGGAAATGTTGCAAGACTTCTGTTTTCATTTTCCGAAAAATAGTCCTTGGGCATTACAATAAAGGCAGCAGTAAAAAACAGAACAGTAAGGGTAATAATTACAGCGTTAATTTTAAGTGTCATATTATCCCTCCTAAAATCTGAAATACAAAAACGGATTATAGCTTGAGCTTACAAGATAAGCAACAGATAAAATAAATCCGCCGAAATACATCAATATATATAATAAACCGTAAGCAGGCTTTTCAGTCTTTTTATTTTCGATCAGCTTATACACAGGCATTGAAAAGATTATTCCTGCCAGCAAAATAACAGCATTGTTTTTCAATATAAATATAAAACTGTCATCAAGTATACAGTTATTTAAATTGAAAAGCATAATACCCATATAACTTTTAAGCTCTGTCCAGTCTGTAATTGCAAATATTGCAAAACCAATAACAACTACAACAAGGGTATAAGCCCTGCTTATTATTGTAGTCTTATCCTTTTTCAGAAGCTTTTCAAGTCCAAGTCTTTCAATTATAGAAAAGAAGCCATGCCACAGTCCCCATATTACAAAATTCCAACTTGCACCATGCCACAGTCCCGTGCAGAAAAACACAATAAAAAGATTTACATATGTTCTTAAATTTCCCTTTCTGCTGCCTCCTAAGGGAATATAAAGATATTCCTTAAACCATGTTGAAAGAGAAATATGCCATCTTCTCCAGAACTCTCTTATACTCTTTGAAATATAAGGATAATTGAAGTTTTCAAGAAAATCAAATCCGAACATTTTACCCAGACCTATTGCCATATCCGAATATCCGGAAAAGTCAAAATATATCTGCAATGAATAAGCTATGGCTCCAAGCCAAGCAGTAGACATTGATATCCCCGAATGATCCATATTGCTTATCAATGACCACACTGCCCCCGCATTATTTGCAATAAGCACTTTTTTAAACAAACCGAAAAGAAATCTCCTTACACCAAGAGAATAATTTGTAAAATTGACCTCTCTTTTATCGATCTGTTTTTCAATATCATGATACTTTACGATCGGTCCCGCTATAAGCTGAGGAAAAAGAGAAATATAAAGCAAAATATTGCTTAATTTCTTCTGAGCAGGTGTATCTCCTCTGTAAACATCTATTACATAGCTCATTGCCTGGAATGTAAAGAATGAAATACCTATAGGCAGATG
Organism: Candidatus Gallispira edinburgensis; assembly: GCA_904395805.1. Lineage (GTDB taxonomy): Bacteria > Bacillota > Clostridia > Lachnospirales > CAG-274 > Gallispira > Gallispira edinburgensis. The sequence goes on from CAJFNV010000066.1 coordinate 20,762, forward strand.
TATAACAGGCACATCAATGTTCAGTCTGAATACCGAATTTACGCTCTCAACAAAAAAGCCTGTATATTTATAATAGAATAACAAGGCTAAATTTATAACAACAGATAATATTAAAAATAACTTTTTATGCTCCCCGTATTTATCCATTAACATAGCAAGTCCATAGTTTATAACTATGGACAAAAGCATCAATATGACCGCCTTAGGCTCACCAAAGGCATAAAATATAATACTTGCTATAATAAGTATAATATTCCTTACTCTGATATTCTTACATAGCATATAAGGAATACAGACTACAGGAAGAAAGAAAAATATAAACTCTAAACTGGAAAATACCACTTTTCTCGCCCTCAACTATCAAATAGAATCTTTAACAATTTTATTCATACTGTCAGCATTATCTGAAATTATAAGATAAACCAGATTACCGCTTGTCTTGACCTTTGCATCCTTTACAAGCTTAGCCTCATCAGGCAGATCATAGTTTGTAAGTTCATCAAACTTCTGATCAAGGGCATTGTTTACAGCTTCAACATAAGTTTTTCTCTTTTCACTGTCATCACACATAAAAATTATTATAGTTTCAGCAGATGTAGGATCATCACTCTGTGCAAAAACATACTGTGACAAATCAGCCACATCAATACCGTAATAATTTGAAATATAATTATCATTCATCTCAACAAGGGTACCCTCTGCCATAGGAGAAATACCATTGTATATAGTATCTATATCAACATTTTCGTTATTATTGCCTCCGCATCCTGCAAGAGCACATACAGCCAGAGCTGCAGCTATTATTTTTACAATTTTTTTCATATATAAACCCCTTTCTGTTATTCACTTTCCAAAGCTAAATTTCTAAAAAACGGCACCCAAATTTCGCTGTATGCCTTGTCATTGTGATGCACAAAATCATCACTTGAAAGCTCGGGATCAAGCACATCACCAAATTTACTTGCAAGGTCCAGATATTCAACTCCCCATACGTCACACTGAGCTTTAAGATCCTCGTTAAACTCCTTAATTGTAGCATTGCTGAAAAGAGCTGTTTCCTTTTCTTCCGTACATGGTGTAATATTTATAATATATATTTTACTGGAAGGTGTTGCTTCCTTTATAGCAGCAATAGCCTCTCCGTAAGTATTTAAAAGTTTTTCAATTGAATATCCCGGTGTTCCCAGACCCCTCATTTCATTTATACCCAGATTTATAAATATTCTTTCAGGTTTTATTGCCCCGAGAGAATCGCAAACATTCTGAGCCTTCCCCTGATACATTGGTCCGTCGTCATCTAATGCAGTATTTATTCCCCATGATACCTTAGTAAGGAATATAACATTATTGAGCCATTCCGGAGCCTCTGTCTTGGGCACATATCTGGCAAAGCCGTCCATTATGCTGTCACCCACAAAAACCTGACCGTCATAAAAGTCCTTTAATTTCTGATTTGCGGCAGCCTCATCAAGAGTAGTTCCTTCTGTTGCATCCTCTGATGTGGTAGTTTCACCTGTTGTACTCTCCGTAGTGCTTTCAGTCTGTGCAGTTGTTTCAATGACCTGCACTGCACTGTTATCGTTTTCATGTTTTTTTGCTCTTATACCATCTATAATTATTGATACTCCTAAAATCAATACCATTATAAACAGCAGCCAGTACACTCTGTTAGCTCTTTTATTCATATATCCCCCTGAGATAATAGGATCAGTCCTCTAAGGCACATCTGTCTATTATGGCATCCTCAACTCTCAGTTCAGGTGTCCAGTCAATAGTCTTCTGGGCAAGCTGTATGTTTGCATAGCTTCCCCCAATATCCCCGATACGTCTCGGACCGATCACTGTATTTATCTTTTCTCCTGTAATATTTTCAAATGCAATTAAAAATTCTCTGACTGTAACATCAACACCGCTGCCCACATTTAGGCTCAGATAATTTGTATACTCAGACCCTGCTCTTTCAAATGCACGTTCAAAATTTACAACGGCTTTCACATTAGCCATAGCCAGATCAGTAATATGTATGTAATCTCTTATACAGGTGCCGTCTCTTGTCATCCAGTCGTCACCGTTAATAGTAAAAGATTTTTCTTCATCATTATAAATTTTAATAAGAATTTCCAAAAGATTGGAGCCTGTTTTCATAGGCAAAGAATGTGTTCTTGTCTTAAAGAAATGATCAATGCCCACAGGATTAAAATATCTTAAGCTGATACATTGCATATCATAGGCATTGCAGAAATCTTTCATCATCATTTCAAACATATATTTAGAACGTCCGAAGGGGCTTCTTGGCTTAAGGGGAGACCTTTCAGTCACCATAAAGCCCGGCACGTCATCATAGACTGAAGCGCTTGAAGCGAAAATTATTTTTTTAATTCCCTTATCCTTTAAAAGCTTTACAAAATTAAGGGAACCGACTACATTCTGTGAATAAAATTCAAGGGGGTGCTTAACTGATTTTGCAACAGCAGAAAGCATTGCCGAATGAATTACAATATCTATATCATTGTGTTCTGAAAGAATTTCAGACACAGCCTCAGGATCTGTTATATCACATTTATAAAAATAACAGCCCGGCAAACTATAGTTTTCAATGTCGCCGGCATTATCAAGTATCACAGCCTCAATATTATTATCAGATAACGCATAAGCAATATTACGGCCAATAAACCCACAGCCTGTCAACAAAACCTTCATAGTCTGAACCTCCCTGTAACCTTTAAAAATGATATTACTATTGTAAGCCTTTTTTCAATAAATTTCAACACTTAAATCGAAGATTTTGTAAAAAAAACAGACCGCACAAAACCGATTAATTTTATTTGATTTTTTTATAACTTTTTACAATATCTGCCACTCTTAATGCCTTAAACATTCTTTATTACATCCCCAATAAAAAAATACCCGTCACGGCAAACCGAAACGGGTATATCTTAATTAACTGTTTTTCTTTTTCTTCTTTATCACCAAGAAGTAAACTGCTGCCAGACAAACTGCCACAAATATAACTACAGCAGCAATTGATGAATACTTATCAAAATAAGGCATAGCCTTTTCCCATGCTTCACCGAGCATTGAGCCTATATATACAAGTACTGTATTCCATACGGCACTTCCCACAGTTGTAAGTATCAAAAACTTAGGTATGTTCATTGATGCAAATCCTGCAGGAATAGAAATAAGGCTTCTTACAATAGGAACACATCTGCATATTAAAACAGCCTTGCTTTCGTATTTTTCAAACCATTCAACCGATTTGTCAACATGTTCGGGATTTAAGTGAAGTATCTGTCCGAATTTTCCCTCAAAGAGCTTTCTCAGTCTTTCAGCCTTAAAAATTCTGCCTAGTGCATAAAGTACGATCGCTCCCGAAACAGAACCAATGGTCGCCGCAACTATCATTCCCGGAGCATTTAAAGCCGTTGATACCGTAAGTGCACCACCGAAGAGAAGTACAGCCTCCGACGGAATAGGCGGAAAAACATTTTCAATAAATATAAGCATAAAAATACCTATATAACCATAATTTTCTACAACACTTAACATCAGACTTTCCATATACAATTTCTCCTTAACTCTGTTTACTTCCGTTTTAAAATTTCTATAAAGCTACTATAGCATAAAAACTTTCAATATGCAACATGAATTTGAATATGTTAAAATAAATTTATATTTGGTTTAGAATTTATAAAAATTGTCAAACTCCAGTTTAACGCACCAACAACCCAACACTCCACCACCTGTAGCTCCCTTCTAAGGGAGCTGTCCGAAGGACTGAGGGTTTTATTCCTAACCGTTAAATTCCGATTTAACTCACCAACAAGCATCCAATGTAGGGGCGAGCATTGCTCGCCCGTGGCTCCCTTGCCTAAAGGGCTGGTCGCATTGCTATGCAATGCTGCTCGCCTAAGCAACCAAGGAGCTGTCAGCCGAAGGCTGACTGAGGGATTCCCCTAAATTCCAATTTAACTCACCAACATAAAGCCTCCCTTGCCTAAAGGGCTGGTCGCATTGCTACGCAATGCTGCTCGCCTAAGCAGCCAAGGAGGGGGGACCAACGCAGTTGG
>CAJFNV010000067.1 GCA_904395805.1 Candidatus Gallispira edinburgensis
CGGCGTGCCCGCCCTCTTGGCTCCTTTTGTAAGGGCTGGTCGCATTGCTATGCAATGCTGCTCGCCTAAGCAACCAAGGAGCTGTCAGCGTAGCTGACTGAGGGTTTTCCATTAAACCACTTTGACAAAGGACCCAATTTAAAAGCTGCTGCAAAACGTCAATTTTACAGCAGCTTTAAACCTTAAATTATCCTCTGAGCTGAGCTCCAAGCTTTTCTTCAAGTTCTTTTATTATCTTCTTCATAGGTCCGTTGACCTCGTCATCTGTAAGTGTTCTGTCATCTGCTCTGAAAGAAATATTATAGGCAACAGACTTGCAGCCTTCAGGTATCTGCTTGCCCTTGAATACGTCAAAAAGCTGAACACTTTCAAGGAGCTTTCCGCCCTTAGCCTTTATAATGTCCTCAATATCCTTTACAATAACTTCATCCTTTACAAGCACAGCTATATCTCTTGTAGTTGCAGGATACTTAGGCAAAGCCTTGTACGTTCTTTCAAAATCGGCATATTTATAGAGTTTGTCAACATCTATTACAGCCACATAAGTCTTTGTACCTATTGCATACTTTTCAGCAATGGCAGGATGAACTTCACCAACATAACCTATGCTGTCATCACCCACACTTATATCAGCAAGTCTGCCCGGATGCATGAAAGGTATATCACTCTTTGGTGAATAGCTTACCTTATCCCTCATACCAAGTACAGTAAAGAGCTCTTCTGTAATTCCCTTTATTCCATAGAAATCAACATTGCCGTACATACCCATAGTGAGCATATTTCTTTCATCAGGCAGTTCTGTTAAAGGAAGAGCCTTGGGAATGTAAACCTTGCCCATTTCAAAAAGATAAGCTGACTCATTTCTTCTGTTATAGTTTGTTGAAATTGAGTTTAACATACCGTTTAATGTTACTGTTCTCATTATGCTGAAATCCTCTCCCAGAGGATTAGAGATAGTAACGGTTTTTCTAAGGTCACTGTCCTGTGGTATGTTGAGCTTGTCAAATACCTTAGGTGATTCAAAGCTGAAACACTTAGCCTCGCTTAATCCAAGGCTAACCATTGTATTCATTATCCTGTCATCAATATTCTGAGTATATGACTTCTTACCTACAGTAGGAGTACCTGCCGCAAGAGTTGTTTCAATATTGTCATAGCCGTAAAATCTTCCCACTTCCTCGGCAAGGTCAGCCTCAGTCAGAAGGTCGGGTCTGAATGTAGGTATAAGAGCATTCTTGCCGTCTGCCTTGACCTCAACAAGAGCAAGAAGGTCGATCATTTCCTTTTCTGAAAGGTCAGTTCCTAAAAGCTTGTTTATACCCTCTGTTGAATATTCAACACTCCAGCTTTCTCTCTTGTTAGGATAGCAGTCAACCATACCCTCGCAAACTTCACCGCAGCCAAGCATCTCAACAAGCTGAACAGCTCTGTTTACAGCATCAAGAGCAAGGTTAGGGTCAAGACCCTTTTCGTACTTTGCGGAAGCATCTGTTCTCAAACCAAGTTTCTTTGCGGTAACTCTTACATTAGGACCGTTAAAGTTAGCTGATTCAAATAAAATTGCTCTTGCTCCCTCTGTTATCTTTGAGTTTTCACCGCCCATTACACCTGCAACAGCAACAGCCTTGTTACAGTCTGAAATAACAAGCATAGAATCGTCAAGAACTCTTTCCTGTCCGTCAAGGGTAGTGATTTTTTCACCATTCTCTGCATTTCTTACAATTATTTTTGCATTGTCGATTGTATCAATATCAAAAGCATGCATTGGCTGACCAAGCTCAAGCATAACATAGTTTGTAATATCTACAATATTGTTTATGGGTCTTACACCTGCCGCTGTAAGTCTGTGTCTTAACCAGAGAGGAGAAGGACCTATTTTTACATTTTTAACAGCTCTTGCAATGTATCTTGGGCAAAGCTCCGGATTTTTGATCTCAACATCAATCAAGTCTGCTGTCTTTCCCTCGCCCTTTTCTTCGACCTTTATTTCGGGATATTTAAAAGGAACCCTGTAAGTAGCCGCAGCTTCTCTTGCAAGTCCTACTATACTGAAACAGTCTGGTCTGTTTGATGTTATTTCAAATTCAACAACATCATCTTCCATTTCAAGGAGTTTTTTAACGTCTGCACCTAAAGGCACATCTTCCCGGAATATATATATACCGTCCTCGGCAGCCTCGGGATAATCATGAACAGTAAAGCCAAGCTCGTCAATTGAACACATCATACCGTTTGATTCAATACCTCTCAGCTTGCCCTTCTTTATTTTTTCAATGCCATTTCCGTGGTGATATACTGTAGCCCCTACAAGAGCAACAGGCACAACAGCCCCCGGATAAACATTAGGAGCACCTGTTACTATCTGCAAAGGCTCATCTGCTCCGATATCTACCTTAGTTACAACAAGCTTGTCGGCATCAGGATGCTTTTCAACTTCAAGTACCTTACCTGTTACAACATTTGTAATATCCTTAGCCATAGTTGTCACAGACTCAACCTTTGAGCCTGACAAAGTAATTTTATCAATAAAATCCTGAGTATCAGTATTTATATCCACATACTCAGATAACCATTTCATAGGTAAATCCATAATATATAAACCTCCTGTAATAAACTATTTTTTATTAATACTGATATTGCATTGGTTGATCCTCATTATTTTTACAGGTTACTGAGGCTCCTTTTTAAAGGAGCTGTCAGGCACCGCCTGACTGAGGATTTTATTTATCAGAACTGCTTTAAGAACTTAACGTCATTTTCAAAGAGTAATCTAAGGTCAGAAATAGCATACTTCTGCATTGCAACTCTTTCAAGGCCCATACCAAAGGCAAAGCCTGAATAAACCTTAGGATCTATTCCTGACATTTCAAGGACCTTAGGATGGACCATACCGCAGCCAAGAACTTCGATCCAGCCGCTGTCCTTACAAACTCTGCAGCCCTTTCCGCCGCAGGCAAAGCATGAAGCGTCCATTTCGGCACTTGGCTCAGTAAATGGGAAGTGGTGAGGTCTGAATCTTACCTTTGTGTCCTCACCGAAAAGTCCCTTTGCAAATTCGGCAAGAGCACCCTTTAAATCACCCATAGTAATGCCCTTGTCTATAACAAGACCTTCAAGCTGATGGAAAATAGGAGAATGAGTAGCATCCACCTCATCGGAACGGTAAACTCTTCCCGGAGCTATAATTCTTATAGGAGGCTTTCTGTGTTCCATTACTCTTACCTGCATAGGTGAAGTCTGTGTTCTTAAGAGGAAATCACCTATACCCTCTATATAAAATGTATCCTGTTCATCTCTTGCAGGGTGATCCTTAGGTATGTTAAGAGCCTCAAAGTTGTAATATGCAGTTTCAACCTCGGGACCTTCTGCAATTTCATATCCCATACCTATGAATATGTTCTTGATTTCATCTATAACCTGTGTCATAGGGTGCTTGTGTCCAAGCTCTGTTACCTTTCCCGGCATAGTTACATCAATAGTTTCAGCCTTAAGTTTTTCTTCCTGTGCCTTTGCTGCAAGCTCAGCCTTTTTTTCTTCAAGCTTAGCTTCAATAGCACTTCTGACTTCATTTGCAAGCTGACCTATTACAGGTCTTTCCTCTTTGCTTAAGGCACCCATACCCTTAAGTATCTGAGTAAGCTCACCCTTTTTACCCAGTATCTCAACTCTTAAATCATCCAGGGACTTTAAGTCCTTAGCTTCATTAAGCTTTGCAATTGCCACTTCTTTTATCTGGCTCAACTTTTCCTTCATTTTGTTTCTCCTTCCTTTTTGTTCAGTTATTAATATTGGTTCAACAATTTTTGGTGTGATTTATTTATTGCATCTATTTAAGATTCCCGCTCAGGCTCTCGTTCAGGCTCCCTTGTAAGGGAGCTGTCAGCTCTGCTGACTGAGGGTTTTCCGTTAAACCACACCATTTGGCAAAAAACCTTAATATTTCTCAAATCCACCCATAAAAAAAGTCCCTTTGCACAACACAAAGGGACGATAATATACCGTGGTACCACCCAGCTTCCCGATAAAATCGGACACTTTACGAGGAGTAACGACCTCAGCCGCATTTTCTTAATCTTTCCCTTGAAATTTCGGAAAATGAACTCCGGCGTGAACTTCACCATAGCTTTATTTAAAGGCTGCTTTCAGCCGACGACAGCCTATCTCTTTTAAAACCGCTATACTTACTTTTCGCCATCACAGTTTTTATAAATCAACTTATTAGTAAGTATAAATCCAAAAAAATGTATTGTCAAGTATTTTTTATCAAAAGTCCGAATAAAATAACATTAGCATTGATCAGGAGGTAACATATGTGCGGAATATCAGGCTTTTGTTCCTTTGATATGAATTACACATCAAATCCCCTATACTGGAACAATATACTTATAAAAATGAGAGAATCAATTGCCCACAGGGGCAAAGACGATACAGGAGAATATCTGAATGAACATATAGGAATGAGCCAGACAAGGCTTACAATAAGAGATCTGTATAATGGCAATCAGCCCATGACAAGAATACACCGTGGCAATGAATATACAATTGTATATAACGGAGAAATATACAATATGGAGCCTCTTAAAAATGATTTGATATCAAAAGGCTACCATTTCGAAACCACTACGGATACAGAGGTAATACTATACGCCTATATTGAATACGGCACAGATTCGGTCAAAATGCTCAACGGTATTTTTGCCTATGCCATATGGGACGAGAAAGAGAAAAAACTCTTTCTTTTCCGTGACCGCTGCGGCATAAAGCCCCTGTTTTATTCCCTTAAAAGAAACACTATAATATTCGCCTCAGAAATAAAGGCTCTTTTTGAGCATCCCAAGGTATCCCCTGAGATCGACAACAATTCACTGAGAGAAATTTTCGGCATAGGTCCCGCAAGAACAGAGGGAAACGGAGTTTTCAAGGGAATATTTGAGATAAAATACGGTCATTACGGTGTATATGACATAAACGGTTTTAAAGAATATTCCTACTGGAGCCTTGAATCAAGGGAATACACAAAGTCCTATGAAGAAGCAGTATCTGACGTAAGGTATCTTGTAACATCAGCCGTTGAGTATCAGATGGTTTCGGATGTTCCCGTATGCAGCTTTTTATCGGGAGGACTTGATTCCTGCGTTGTTACGGCAATAGCAGCAAATTATCTTGCAAGGGAAGGCAAAATATTCAATACCTTTTCATTTGACTTTAAGGACAACAACAAATACTTCAAGTCAAACTCCTTCCAGCCCGAGCAGGACAGACCCTATGTGGATATAATGCTTGACAATTTCAAAGTAAACCACACCTACCTTGAATGTAACGAAGAAGACCTTGCAGACTATCTTTATCTTTCCGTAAATGCAAAGGATCTGCCGGGAATGGCAGATGTAGATGCCTCTATGCTCTATTTCTGCAAACTTGTCAAGGAGCACAACAAGGTTGCCCTTACAGGGGAATGTGCCGATGAAATATTCGGCGGCTACCCATGGTTTCACAGAGAGGATTTTATAAATGCAGATACCTTCCCATGGTCAGTCAATTACAATGTAAGGAATTCAGTTCTGAATAACGACGCTGTTACGGAACTGGATATAAAGGGATATATAGATAAGCAGTACAGGAATTCCATTTCACAGGTCCCTGTTCTTGAAGGGGAAACAGGTATTAAGAAAAGACAGCGTGAAATATCATTTTTAAACATAAAATGGTTTATGACAACTCTCCTTGACAGAATGGACAGAGCCTCCATGTATTCGGGGCTTGAAGCAAGAGTTCCCTATGCGGACCACAGAATAATAGAATATATGTGGAACGTACCCTGGGAATACAAGTGTCCGGGCGGCGTAACAAAGGGACTTTTAAGAGACAGTGTAAAAGACCTTCTTCCTCCCGAAATAGTTTACAGAAAAAAGTCACCATACCCAAAGACCTACAACCCAAACTATGAAAAAATTCTCAAAAAGAGGGTCAGAACTATAATTGCCGATAAAAATTCACCTATCTATCCCATACTCAATATTGGTGAAATAAATAATATTTTAAATTCGCCCTCCGATTACGGCAAGCCATGGTTCGGTCAGCTTATGGCTGCACCTCAGCTCCTTGCATATATAATACAGGTAAATTACTGGCTGAAGAAATTTGGATTAACATTATAATTTAAAAAAATCATAATAAACTAAATTCCGGTTTACCGCACCAATAAAACCTTCCACCGCTGACGCGGTCCCCCTCCCTTACAAGGGAGGCTTTGTGTTACCCATCGA
>CAJFNV010000068.1 GCA_904395805.1 Candidatus Gallispira edinburgensis
AGAAAGACTAATTAAAGGCTCCCTTATAAGGGAGCTGTCAAGCCCTTAAGGCTTGACTGAGGGTTTTATTCCCAGCCGTTAAATTCCAATTTAACGCACCAACAAATAAATTAATTTCCAACTAACTTCAACTCCTCACTCTTTCATCTCCTCACTCCCCCCTAAATTCTTATGTACCACACAACAAAAAAAGGCTGTCTCCCGACAGCCTCAAAATTTTTATACCCTTTTACTCAGCACCACGGCATCCCTTATATCCAGCTCACCATTCCCGTCATAGTCAAACTTCAGCTTTGTATCCTCATCTGACGGCTCGATTCCTGAAATAAGTTTCAGAACATAAGCCACATCAGCTTTTGTTTTTGGATTTGTAACGCCTATACCATAGACATAAGAATTAGCATCACCCGAAGCATGGAGATAATAATAACCCTCTTTGTCAACGCTTAGCTGACACTTGGCAAACACATTTCCCGTTCCCGTATCAACAGTTGTTATGACATTCATATTTTCATCGGAAAGAGAGAACTTTCCCCCGCTGCCATTATCCATATAATACACAGTCACAACACTTCCCGCCTTAAGCTCCAAACCAAAGGCATTTTTCAGATCATCTGCATCAAGCTGACTCTTTTTATTCAGCTTAATATCCTTTGTAAATGAAATGCCGTCAATAACCCCGCCTTCTCTGTCTTCTATGGCAGATGCAGGATTATAAATATCCAGCCCCTCAATTGTTGTATTGTCCTTATCAGTATAAGAAGAAAAGACATCATCTGCAAAATTCCATATCTTATCCCCGATGTAATTAACTGTTGTAGTCTCGGTCTTGCTCTCTGTAACAGAAGTTGTTGTTTCCGTAGTCGGTATTATGACAGTACCCCTTTGATATTCATAGGCACCTATATCAATAATATCCATAACTCTGTTATTGTTATTAAGGTCATACAAGCCACTGTATATACTGCCGTCACCGGTATTTACAGCAGGTGAATTTTCATATGTTCTGTAATCATTTCCCGATACACTTGCAAAAAGAGGATCGGCAAAACTGCCCGTCTCCCCTGTAAGAGCCTTCCACTCTGCCATGCCTTCCTGACTGCTTTCCATCAATTCAAAATAAGCACTGTCTTCGTCAAACTTTGGAGAGTAATATAAATTATTTTTAAAAGTCAGATTTTGAATCTGACCCTTGTCAACATCACTGCCTGCCATCGGAGTATCATCATCAGCATAAAAAATATTATTCCTCACATCAAGTCCGTTTACCATAGCAATGTGAAGCTGACCGGCATCGGATTCTGCATTGTTTACAACTGTATTATTGTATATCTTTGTGTCATATACTACACCTGAAAGAGGATCTCCCTTGCTGCTGCCGTCATTCCAGCCTCCAACTGTTATGCCGTTCTCATTGTTGTTGTAAATAAGGTTGTTTCTCACAACAATATTTTTAACGGGATAATTTTCATTTCGTTCCTCAGATCCTATTTCTATACCACCCTGATTATTATGAGAAATGTTGTTTTCAATTACAATATCCCTTGCGCCGTCTACGTAAAGGCCATAACATGTGGCATAGTCACATACGCAGTTTGACACTTCATTTCCTGCCGCTATGCAGTATCTTGGCTGATTAAGCTCCTCAACAGAGCAGTAACCGTCAGCATTGTTGCCGTAGAAGTCTATTCCTATATTTGTTGAATTGCTGACTTTGTTGTTTATTACATTTACATACTCACAGTTAGCTGTCACGGAAATAGCTTCGCACCAGCCTGTAACAAGATCATAAACATTGTTATCTGCTATATATACATTACTTATAGGCTCCTCTGTTTCACCAAAGAGAAGTATTGCATTTGCCCCGCTGTCATCGGGATCATCAGGCATTGAGCACTTGATATTATGTATATCATTGTTTCTTATAATGATGTGATTTTCACCCCCTGCAAATATTATGCCATAGCACCATCTTGCATTGTAATCACACATTTCAAAGCCCTCTATCTCTATGTAATCATGACCGCCAAGTTCAATTATAGCTCCGTCATTTTTACCTGTACCCTTTATAACAGGCTTTTCCCCGGGATAGTTTTTAAGAGCAATGTAACTTCCTTCTTTTCCGCTCTTAGGAAAATACACATTTTCCGTATATGTGCCTTCTCTTACATATACTGTAGTTCCCGCACCTGCATTGTCAAGGGCAGCATTTATAGTTTTAAAAGGACTTTCTATTGTACCTTCGTTTTCATCATTTCCGTTTTCTGCAACATAAAGCGTCTTTACAGTCTGTTCAGTATCTAAATTTCTTATTTTTTCTATAAAACTGCTGTCACCCATAAGCTCAGTATTGTTAATATCCACCTTTGCACTTACAGAAATTGTACACAATACCATGACCGCCGCAAATATAAATGACCCGAATATTCCTTTAATACTTTTCATTTTTACACCCCTTTTAATTCAATACTGTCAACTTAAATGATTAGCATAAAACTAACCGTTCAAAAAGGCGGCGCGCCCGCCCTCTTGGCTCCTTTTGTAAGGGAGCTGTCTGTTCAAATCAGTAAAGCTGATTTGAACAGACTGAGGGTTTTCTCTTTCCTAAATGTTTTCAACTTAGCAAATGCTTGCATTTCTTAAATCGAAAGAATTATTCGACAGCCTGAAAGGCTGCTTTTGACAAAGTCAAAAGTTCTGAAACGAAGCATTGATTTTTCTTAAGTTGACAGTATTGCCTTTTGATTATCCAAAATATGTAAAAAATTATACCACTTCCCCTGTATTCATACAATATATAAAATCTCCAATTAGCTCCTTTAAAAATATACAAACCTCACAACTTTAATCAGAAAATATATGGACGAAAAAAGGAGCCGTGAAATTAATCACGGCTCCCTTATCACACTGATCAACAAATTACTGATGTAACTGGAAAGTTCTTGTTGTGTGCGAACCTTGCTTAGGTGAAATCATTGCAGATCTCATAAGCTCAATAGATGTAATATCGATAGTTTCAAATGAAGTAACTATCATGCTTGGCTTTTCATATTCTCTTTTCATAATAATTACCCCCTTTATTACTGTACACCACCAAAGTTTATTTTATACTTCTCAAGATCAGCTACATTTGTAAACTGTCCTTCATCAAATGCTGGATCACCGCCAGTTACTGTATAAGGCAGTACATAGTAATCACCCTGAGCAACTGCTATGTATCTTAACATATAATAGATACCATCACCATATTCTGTATTTACTTCATCTAATATATACTCACCATCTACAGCAGGAGTACTCTCATCATAGATACCATCATATAAAGCTTCACTTTCAGTAAGAACAATTATATTGTTACTATCATCAGAATCATTAATATAATTTCTAGGTATAAACACCTTAGAACCATTTTCATTTGTTATTTCTGCATCAGCAGTTGCCTTATCTATAATGAGCACACCTATTGCATCAACAGTTTCAGCATCAGCAGTCGCCTGATCAAGTTCAGCTACCACTTTAGCAAATACCTTGCCCTCAGGCACTTCACCAAACTCAGCCTGCATTTCTTCAGGTAAACTGTTTACAACTGTAGTATAATCAGCATCTGCTGCTTCAATTACGGTTATTACATTACCATCATTCTGATATCTTACAGACTTAAGCTGTAAAGATCTGTTGGCACCTTCAGGCTTAGTTATTTTAACTGCCATATCAGCAGCTTTTATCTCATATCCCTGCTTACCTTCAGTACCTATTGCTGTTGGTTTTGCTTCAGCACCATCAATAGTTACATATGGTGTTCCTAAACTACAGTCAAGAATTAAGTATCCGGGACCTTCAGTCTTAAATGTTACACTTGCAGCATCATTAAGTATAAGTCTCTCATCTGTTAAACCATATCCGCCCATATAATCATAGAGAGTTACAACACCGCTTACACTGTTAAGCTGTGCAACGCCTTCAGCCTTAACTGCACCGATACCTGTACCCTTAGTCTGACCATAGCCATAGTTGCCGTACTGAAGTACATTTTCAGTATCAGGTGTTACAGTCATAAAGCCTTCATTAATACTTGAAGTAGGTGCATTTGGATCATATGTAAGGCTTATGCTTACTCCTTCTGCTGCAGCATCTGTAGTTGTAAAGTATGCCTGAGTATTTGAATCATAAGAATCAGGATTAATACCTGTCCAGCCTGTTATATATCTGGCAACATCATTGTCAAATTCAAACTGAACCTTTTCACCTTCAGGAACAGAAATTGTCTTTGTTTCATCTGCTGTAAAAGTATAAGAAGTACCATTGATAGTTACCTTTACATCACCTGTATTACCTGTCATACTAACAGAAATGTTAACATTGCTTTCAGGCTCTTCAGGCTGATTTTCAGTTGTAGTTTCAGTATTTCCTTCACTTGTAGTTTCAGAACTTCCTAAATCAGCTATATCAGTTCCTTCATTACCTGGTGTAAAATTAAGACTGATTAACTCAGTATTGTCACTACTTGCACCTGAGATTACATATTCAACATTAGGATAAAGATTTACTATTATTGTAGTTTTTCCATCACGATCGCACGTTGCTGTATTAGTTCCATCACTGATTGCTAAATCATTGTTATCAAATACTATTTCAACTGTAGCAGCACTTTCAACCTTAAACTTTACCTCATTGCTATTTGTTATTCTAACATCATCAGTTCTTACTTCCTTAATCTTAAAGAAAATATTGTTTAATGTGATGCCTTCCCCTTTTGCTGCAGAAATATTATCATCACTGACAAAGTATGCTGTATTTAAATTGTGTTCACTTGGCACAGCTACATAATCACCACTAACAGGAGCCTCAGTAGACTCTTCTGTATCAGGCTCTTCTGTTGTAGTTGTTGCTGTAGTTGTAGTAGCCTCTGTTGTTGACTCTGTTGTTGACTCTGTTGTAGTTGTTGTATCACTTGCATCGGCCACAAAAGAAATACTATATAAATTAATAGCACCATTAACAACAGTTATTGTGTATTCCGTACCTGCTGTTAATTTGAATGTCTTATCAACTGCACTTGTACTTGCATTGTAATCTACAGTTTCATTTAATCCTTCACCAACAATTGTAAATCCTCTGCCCTTTGCTTCGTTTTTATCTGAAGATGAAGCACCATTAATTGTTAATGTACCATTACTTGATGGAGTAAACTTAATAGTAGAATCTTTTGAAGTCTGTATTCTTGCACTCGCTGGTTTATTTGAATTGTCAATTCCAAGCTGAACTAAAAATTCACCGCTTAATTTAAATCTATTAATATCGGCATCTGTAATGATAGGGTTCTGATAAGATGCTATTACTTCTTCTATACCTAATGCAGTCTTTATAATATCAGGTGTAATACTTGAAGCACCTGTTGATATTGCTGTTGTTGGCAATGCCTCAAGCTGTATTGTACTGCTGCCTGTTGATACAGCAACTGCCTGACCCTTATAACCCTTTGCAGTTACATAAATAGTTGATATTGTTGATGTATCAATATTACTTATAACTCCATCAGCAGCAGTCTGTCTTGCTGTACCGGAATTTGTATTAAGCCAGTAATATACATCTTTCAATGTAGTACTTGTACTGTTTGTAACAGTAATTGTTGCAGTTGGAGCTGCTTCAAATATAATAGTTCCAAATGTAAATGTGTTTTCTTCTGTACCTGCTGTTAATGTTACTGTTGTATTTACATAACCGTCTGCCTGAACAGTATATTCGCCAGCTGTTAAAGCTGTTGCTGAACTTACTATAAAACCTGTTTCAGTAACAGTAGCTGTATAATTTACACTGCCGTTTGTTAATATAAATGTTTTGCCTGCTTCAAGTCCAGTTATACTACCTGTTGCAGTATATGTAACAGTTTCAGCCGGAGTACCTAAACTAAGTGTAACAGCTGTAATTGTCTGCTTTTTTCCTTCAAATGTAAAATAAAGAGTTCTAGACACACTACCATCATTAGTTACACTGTAAGTTGTTGGTGATGAAGTATTTGTGGCTGTATCATCTTTTAATGTAATTTTATTGCTATAATCACTTGATTCAGCACTGTCCCACCAATATGTCATAACATCAGAACTGCTAGAACCATCAGCCTCTGCACTGACATTAATGGTTGCACCAGCCGGAACATTAACGTGGAAATATCTTCTAGTTCTGTTTCCCGTGCCACCCATTTTAAGTCCATTATGTGTTGCAGAACCATTTTCATTTAATTCACCACTACTGCTACCAAAGTAGTAAAGTGTATATGTTTCTCCACCATAAGTAACAGATGTTGAATAATCTTCACTATTTGAAACAGAGTTACTTGTTAATGTTGTGCCACTGGAATCCTTCCACTGAGTATAATCTGTCATGCTCCATGAGACTTCATCAGCAGCACTGACACTAGCCACATTAACCATTACAAGCGTACTGACCATCATAACAAAAGCCATAATACTGCTCATAACTCTTTTGAAACCTAAACTCATTTTAATTCCTCCCTTTTATTATATTTTTAGATTTCAGGGAAATAATAATTTCCCAAAGGCATTTCTGCCCTTATTAAAGATACAATTATATATAAAAATATTCACCTCATGACCGGACTAACAGGCAGCTTTAACCCTGCCATGCATAAATATTCCTGTATATAACTATTTCTTCATTAACTAATCATACTATTTTGATATGTATTCTTACAATTGTTACACCTTAAAATAATATTATTAGTCCATTGTTCTTACATTATAAACCACTTATAATTTGATAGTCAAGAAATTATTTGGTACTTTTTTGCATATTTTGAAACTTTTACACTTTATTCATGTTTGTACATATTTTATTAATATTATTCATTTTTTATGCACAGAAAAAGCAGACTTAATTCAGCCTGCCTTAACTTCATTCATACATATAACCATTTCTTATTTTTGCTAATTAAAACCTTTCTTTTGCATCACATCACCTTTTCACGGGTATACTTCACAATCAGATCATTAAGCATATCCTCAAACAAAACTCTGCCTTCCAGACAACTTCTGAGCATAGATTTATTGTCATCGGTTAAAGGCATATTTTCCATTTCCATTGTTGCATTAACATTTTCTATAATTCTGTCAATATCACTCATAAATACACCCTTTCCTTACTATTACACCAACTTTACTTAAACCAGAACATCTTTTTGTAAAGTATTATAATAATATTATCACAAAGCATTGAAACAAGATTACCTCTTGACTAAATCCCTAACCTGTGTTATTATATAAGTACAAGAGGGAGCAACCTCATCGGTTGCACCCCCTAACAACAAGTGACAAAATAGCCGCTTACTTTGTCAGGGTAGGGCGGCTATTTTTTTATTATGTATAATATTATAATTAACAATGTTAAATATAAAATTTCATTATTCATAATATTCCCCCTTTCATATATTAAGATACTTTATCTAATATACAAACAGGGGTGCAACCGCCCCGGATGCTTAAGCGAGCAGTATTGCAGAGCAATACGGACCAGCCATCATTCCCTCTTGCAGGCTGACATCATCAGCCAAGCAAATTATACCATAATCTTACAATTTCAGTCAATGTTTTCTTCATAATATACAATATGAAATAAATCAAAACAAATTTTTCTCTGTAGGACCATAGTTCAGCCGTTCTCCTCCCGACAAAAAAGGGACAGCCCCGCTGTCCCAATCATTACAGTTATTTACTTTCCGAAAAATCCTTTTCTCTTACTGCTTACTCCCATCAGGCTGTCACCGAACTTCTGAAGCAGCTCCTTCTGATCCTTCTTCAGATCCGTAGGCACAACTACCTTAAGAGTAACAATGAGGTTACCTCTTGCCTTTTCATTTCTTACATTATAGGCACCCTTGCCCCTTATTGTGACCTTTGTGTCTGGCTGTGTTCCCGGCTTTATAGTGTAAAGTTCTTCACCGTCTATAGTAGGGATCTTAATTTCAGCTCCCAGTGTTGCCTGAACAATATTTATAGGTACCTCTGTATACAGATCATTTCCCTGTCTCTGGAACTGCTTGCTTGGAGTTACAAGTATCTGTATAAACAGATCTCCGTTAGGGCCGCCCTGTGTACCTGCAGAGCCTAAGCCCTTCTTTCTTATAGACTGACCATGGGCAATTCCCTTAGGAATATCAACAGTAACAGTCTTTTTTGTAGTTACGCTTCCCTTTCCTCCGCACTTAGGACACTTTTCCTTTATTATCTTTCCTTCGCCGCCGCACTGTGAACATGTTCTCACAGTCTGAGCCATACCGAAAGGTGTTCTTGTTGTAACTCTTTCCTGACCTGTGCCGTGACAGTTAGGACAGGTTTCGGGACTTGTTCCCGCTTTTGCACCTGTACCGTTACAGTCTGTACACTTCTCGCTTACAGGCACGGTAATCTCCTTTGTGCAGCCAAACATAGACTCCTCAAATGAAATTGTCAAATTCATCTGTAAATCGGAACCCCTCTGAGGTCCTCTTCTGGCTGATGAACGGCTGCCGCCGCCGAATATATCACTAAATCCGCCAAAGCCGCCGCCGAATATGTCACTGAATATATCGCCCATATCCATTCCGCTGAAACCGCCGCTGAATCCGCCGGCTCCGCCCATACCGCCCTGTTCAAATGCAGCATGACCGTACTGATCATAGGCAGCCTTTTTCTGGGGATCGCTTAATACCTCATAGGCTTCGTTTACTTCCTTGAACTTCGCCTCTGCCTCTTTATTGTCAGGATTAGCATCGGGGTGATACTTTTTAGCCATTTTTCTGTATGCCTTTTTTATTTCCGCCTCTGAAGCTCCCTTGCTTATGCCGAGAACCTCATAGTAATCCCTTTTGGAAGCCATAATTTCACCTCTTTATATACAAATATAAACCAAAAATCGTCTGTGCCGATTTCCGAAAAACCGCAACAAAGAGTCCGAGCCATATAGCTCCGACTCTCTGTGTAATATCATAATTTTTAATGACAGTTAAATCCTGTTATCAACAGCATTACCATGTAGGGACGAGCATTGCTCGCCTTCATAATTAACCGTCAATTATATCATCATCAGCACCTGCACCGCCTGCTGTACCCTGTGCATTAGGGTCAACACCTGCTGCCTGTGCAGCCTCATACATCTTAGTTGAGAATTCCTGAACGACCTTGTTTAATGACTCGCATGCAGTCTTTAATGTTGCTACATCGGTTTCATTCATGCTCTCTGCATTCATACCGTCGTTGACCTTCTTAAGGTTTTCAAGTTCAGCCTCGATCTTAGCCTTATCCTCAGCACTGAGCTTGTCACCCAGATCCTTAATAAGCTTCTCAGTCTGGAATACCATACCGTCAGCCTCATTCTTTGTATCAACAGCTTCCTTTCTCTTGGCGTCCTGCTCGGCATACTGCTCAGCTTCCTTAACAGCTCTGTCAATTTCTTCATCACTAAGGTTAGTTGAAGAAGTAATTGTAATATTCTGTTCCTTGCCTGTGCCCAGATCCTTAGCAGAAACCTTTGTGATACCGTTGGCATCAATATCAAATGTAACCTCGATCTGTGGGATACCTCTTGGAGCAGGAGCAATACCGTCAAGACGGAATCTTCCCAAGCTCTTGTTATCCCTTGCCATAGGTCTTTCACCCTGGACAATGTTAATATCTACAGCAGTCTGATTATCCTCATAAGTTGAGAAAATCTGCTTCTTGTTTGTAGGAATAGTAGTGTTTCTTGGGATCAAAGCAGTTGCAACACCGCCTGCAGTTTCGATACCTAATGTAAGAGGAGTTACATCAAGAAGAAGGATAGAACCTGCACCCTCATCACCTGCTAACTTACCGCCCTGAATAGATGCACCGATAGCAACACACTCATCAGGGTTAATACCCTTGAAAGGCTCCTTGCCTGTGATCTTCTGTACTTCTTCCTGTACAGCAGGGATTCTTGTTGAACCACCAACAAGAAGAACCTTTGAAAGCTCGCTTGCTGAAATATCAGCATCCTTTAATGCAGTCTGAACAGGACCTAAAGTAGCCTCAACAAGATCCTGAGTAAGCTCATTGAACTTAGCTCTTGATAATGTTACATCCATATGCTTTGGACCGTCAGCACCAACAGTAATGTAAGGAATGTTGATATTTGAAGTTGTTGCAGAAGACAATTCCTTCTTAGCCTTTTCAGCAGCTTCCTTTAATCTCTGCATTGCCATCTTGTCAGTTGAAAGGTCAATACCTTCCTTAGCCTTAAAGTCATTTACTAAATAATCAATAATTCTCTGGTCAAAGTCATCGCCGCCTAAGTGGTTGTTACCGCTTGTAGCAAGAACTTCGATTACACCGTCACCGATCTCAATAATAGATACATCAAATGTACCGCCGCCAAGGTCATATACCATTATAGTCTGTTCCTGCTCGTTGTCAAGGCCGTAAGCAAGAGCTGCGGCAGTAGGCTCGTTAATGATTCTCTTAACATCAAGACCTGCGATCTTACCGGCATCCTTTGTTGCCTGTCTCTGAGAGTCTGTGAAGTAAGCAGGTACTGTAATAACTGCCTCAGTTACAGGCTCACCGATATAAGCCTCTGCATCCTTCTTTAACTTCTGAAGGATCATTGCGGAAATTTCCTGTGGAGAATACTGCTTACCATCGTTAGTAAACTTGTAATCCTCACCCATATGTCTCTTGATTGAAATTACTGTACCGTCAACATTTGTAACAGCCTGACGCTTAGCTGTTTCACCGACTAATCTTTCACCGCTCTTTGTAAAGCCTACGATTGAAGGAGTTGTTCTTTCGCCTTCTGCATTTGTAATAACGGTTGGCTGACCGCCTTCCATAACAGCTACACAAGAGTTTGTTGTTCCTAAGTCAATACCGATAATCTTTCCCATTATTCTCTCTCCTTTTTAAAATTATTTTAAATATATCTGAATTAAAATTTGTTTTAAGTAACCAAGGCTCCCTTGTAAGGGCTGGTCGCATTGTTTCGCAAGTAACTAAGCCTCCTTTTTAAAGGCTGGTCATATTGCTCCGCAAGTAACTAAGCCTCCTTTTTAAAGGCTGGTCGTATTGCTCCGCAAGTAACTAAGGCTCCTTTACAAAGGAGCTGTCACCGCAA
>CAJFNV010000069.1 GCA_904395805.1 Candidatus Gallispira edinburgensis
AAGGTTGTATTGCTTTGAACAGCTGATATGAGCCTCCCGTGTAAGGGAGGAGGAGAAACGCTCGCGTTTCGGGGGAGGGTTTTGTTGGTGCGGTAAACAGGAATTTAAGAGTATCTATAACTCCACACTCCTAACTCATATAAACCGGAATTTAAGAGAGTATGGCTGTAATGATTTTCCCGGAAATTTTATGTTGATATTTTTTAAGTTTTATAATATAATTTACTATTGAATGAATTGGTAAAATTAAGGAGGACATAAATATGGCAAAAGGCGGATTTGGCGGTATGGGCGGTTTCGGCGGCATGAATATGAATAACCTTATGAAGCAGGCTCAGAGAATGCAGAAGCAGATGGAGCAGGCTCAGCAGGAGCTTGAGGAAAAGGAATTTGAGGTAACAAGCGGCGGTGGTGCCGTTAAGATCACTATTACAGGTAAAAAGGTTGTTAAGGCTATTGAAATAGATCCTGACGTAGTTGATCCTGATGATGTTGAAATGCTTCAGGACCTTGTAATGACTGCAGTTAATGAAGCAATACGTCAGGCTGATGAGGCTGCAAATACTGCTATGGGCGGTATTACAGGCGGACTTGGAAATGGTCTTTTTTAAGACCGGGGAGAGATTTTAATGAATTACTATGGTGAGTCTGTATCAAGGCTTATTGAACAGCTTTCAAGGCTTCCCGGCATAGGAGGAAAGTCTGCACAGAGGCTGGCTTTTTATATTATAAATATGCCCAAGGATGAGGCAAAGGCTCTTGCCGACAGTATAGTTGCGGCAAAGACAGAAGTAAAATACTGCTCTGTATGCTGTAACTTAACAGACAGTGACCCTTGTGCCATATGCTCAAATGACAAGCGCAGACATGATATTATAATGGTTGTTGAAAATCCGAGAGATATGGCTGCCTATGAAAAGACTAAGGGCTATGACGGACTTTATCACATTCTTCATGGTGCAATTGCTGTGACAAAGGGGATTGGTCCCGATGATCTGAAAATAAGGGAGCTTGTTAACCGTCTTGACGACAGTGTGAAGGAAGTTATAATAGCTACAAATCCTACGGTCGAAGGGGACGTTACGGCTGTGTATCTAAGCAAGATATTAAAGCCCCTTGGTGTTAAGGTCACAAGGATCGCAAACGGTGTGCCTGTGGGAAGCGACCTGGAATACGTTGATGAGGTTACGCTGTCAAGAGCTCTTGAAGGCAGAAGTGAGATGTAAAGGAGAAAAATATATGAGGATTATTGAGCCAAGCTATATAATAGAGGATGAAATTGATGCTCAGAGAATGATGAGAACTATTGAAAGAGCAGGAAGAACCTGCTACAAAAGTGAACATAATATAAGTGATGGCAGCGCCGAAAAATTTATTTCCAATATTATAAAAAGAGGTCATGAATCTGTTATAGAACATGAAAAAATAACGGTGAGATTTATATGTGACAGAGGCGTTACTCATGAAATAGTAAGACACAGACTGGCAAGCTATTCTCAGGAGAGCACACGTTACTGTAATTATACAAATGACAAGTTCGGTAATGAGCTTACATTTATAAGACCTTGTTTCTGGGATGAAAGCACGGAAGAGGGCAAAGCTAAAATGGAGCTCTGGAAGAAGTCAATGCAGAATATTGAAAATGAGTACAATGAACTTATTGCAATGGGAGCCAAGCCTGAGGAGGCAAGAAGTATACTGCCTAACAGCTTAAAGACAGAAATTGTTGTGACTATGAATTTAAGATCATGGAGGCATTTCTTTAAGCTGAGAACAGCACAGGCTGCTCACCCTCAGATAAGACAGATTGCTTGTGCTCTTCTGGATGAGCTTAAGGTCAAACTGCCTGTTATATTCGGGGATTTATAAAAAATAGGGTTCTTTTTAGGCTGCTCTTAACTTAGCAAATGTAAGCATCTACTAACAGGAAATGGTCAGGAAGGAAAATTCTCAGTCAAGCCTAAAGGGCTTGCCAGCCCCATTGAATCGGAAGAAGTAATCCGACAATGCGTAAGCATTGCTTTTGCTGAGCATGATCATGATAAAGAAACCTTCCACCGCTGACGCGGTCCCCCTCCCTTAAAAGGGAGGCTCAGTTTGATGCATAGCAAAAGTTCTGAATTTACAAAGGAGCCTTGTATTGCCTGTTCTTTGCGGAAAGCTTTCCGAAAAAACTTAAGTTTACAGCATTGCTTACAAGGGATCCTGTGCCGGAGCTGTAAACGAATATAATAAAAAATAAACCACACCAGAAGTTGTTGAACAAAAAAATAGGCACTGCATTTGCAGTGCCTATTTTTTATATACATAATAGTTGTTTATTTATCCTTTTTATGTGCAAATATAAGTTTTAATATAACAAGGACAATTGTAAGTATACCTGTTGCTGTACCTATTACGATAAGAAGGGGTAAAGGAAGCTTTTTTTCCTTTACGGGTTTTTCAAGTTCAACCTGATCCACTTCAAGGTCTGCAACAAGACCATACATACCCTGATCATAAGTTACAACATAGTCATAAATATCAACGGAAACGTCTTCTCCGTACTTTTCTCTGACTGATGCAATTATATCGGCAGGGATATTTCCTATAATCTTAACATTATTTATCGGTTCAATATATTCCACGTCCAGAGTGTTCTTTTCGGTATTTTCATTTGTAAAAAGAATATCCTCTTCGGGATTGAGCTTAGCCAGAATTGCCTGAATTTCAGGTGAATCTGTGTTTTCAATTACAGCGTTAATAATTTCCATAGATTAACCTCCTCTTTAAAATTTAATATGCCTTGCCCCAGTAAACCATTGTTTTTGCAGGCTTGCCGCAGCATACACACTTGTCTGATATATGTTCCTGTTCAAATGGCATACATCTTGCAGTAGCACCTGTTTTTTCTTTTATTTCAAGCTCGCAGGCTTCATCACCGCACCACATAGCTTTAATAAATCCGGGAGTTTCTTTAAGAGTTTTTTCAAATTCTTCCATATTAGTTGCTGTGTAAGTATGTGAATCCCTGTGTTTTCTTGCTTTTTCAAGAAGATCGGACTGAATTGTGTCAAGAAGCTTTGTTACTTCTTCCTCAATGTTATCAAGGCTTACGGTAATTTTTTCACCGTTGTCACGTCTTGCAAGAACTGCCTGATTGTTTTCAATATCTCTTGGTCCCAGTTCTACTCTTACAGGTACGCCTCTCATTTCGTGTTCGCTGAACTTCCATCCGGGTGATTTGTCGCTGTCGTCAAGTATAACTCTTGATACTTTTAAAAGTCTTTCCTTTATTTCGTTTGCCTTGTCAAGTACGCCTTCCTTTTTCTGCATAATAGGTACGATCACTACCTGATTAGGAGCAATTCTAGGAGGAAGTACAAGACCGCTGTTGTCACCGTGTACCATTATAACAGCGCCTATGATTCTTGTAGACATACCCCATGAAGTCTGGTGAACATACTGTAATTTGTTATCCTTATCTGTATATTGTATGTCAAAGGCTCTTGCAAAGCCGTCACCGAAGTTATGGCTTGTGCCTGACTGCAAAGCCTTTCCGTCGTGCATAAGGGCTTCAATAGTATATGTTGAATGTGCTCCCGCAAATTTTTCCTTGTCTGTCTTTCTTCCCTTTATCATTGGTATAGCAAGAACATTTTCGCAGAAGTCAGTATATATATTGAGCATCTGTATAGTTCTTTCTTCAGCTTCTTCTGCTGTTGCATGAGCTGTGTGACCTTCCTGCCATAAGAATTCCATTGAACGGAGGAATGGTCTTGTTGTCTTTTCCCATCTTACAACTGAACACCACTGATTGTAAAGCATTGGTAAATCTCTGTAAGACTGAACGATATTTGAATATAAATCACAGAAAAGAGTTTCTGAAGTAGGTCTTACACAAAGTCTTTCCTGAAGCTTTTCGCTGCCGCCGTGAGTAACCCATGCTACCTCGGGGGCAAAGCCTTCAACGTGATCCTTTTCCTTCTGTAAAAGGCTTTCGGGGATGAAAAGAGGCATATATACATTTTCTACACCTGTAGCCTTAAATCTTGAGTCAAGTTCCTTCTGGATGTTTTCCCATATAGCGTAGCCGTTTGGTCTTAATATCATACAGCCGCGTACGCTTGAATAATCAATAAGCTCTGCTTTCTTAACAACGTCAGTATACCACTGGGCAAAATCCTCTTCCATAGAGGTGATAGCGGTAACCAGTTTATCCTTTGCCATAATTAAGTTCTCCTTGTGTTAATTATATAATCTATCACTTTAAATTTTAATACTATTTTATGGATTTGTCAAGGATAAGAGAAAAAGAGTCTTTAAAGAGTGAGGAGCTTTAAAGAGTGAGGAGTGAGGAGTGGAGGTGTATTTTGTCGAAAATTAAACAGGGAACACAAAGTAACAGTGTTTTGTGATAATATGTTAAGAGGGAGGACTTATGATGTCTTTCTTTTTTATTGTCTGAGGGGAGGTAGTATTGTGTATTACGGATATGTAAGGGTTTCAACAAAGGAGCAGAATGAGGACAGGCAGCTAATTGCGATGAGGGAATATGGTGTAAGGAGGAAAAACATATATGTTGATAAGCAGAGCGGTAAAGATTTTGAAAGAACGAATTATAAAAGACTGATAAAAAGACTTAAAGCAGGGGATGTGATGATAGTAAAAAGTATAGACAGGCTTGGGAGAAACTATAGTGAAATAATTGAAGAGTGGAGGAAAATAACACAGATAAAGAAGGCTGATATTGTGGTTATTGATATGCCCTTGCTTGACACAACAAAAAACAAGGATATGTTCGGCACTTTTATAAGTGACCTTGTGCTGCAGATATTAAGCTTTGTGGCAGAAAATGAGAGGGTCAATATAAGGCAGAGACAGGCTGAGGGTATTGCGGCGGCTAAGGCTAAGGGTGTTAAGTTTGGCAGACCTATTGTGTATAAGGCAGAGGACTACATTGAACTGTATGAAAGATTTAAAAGAAAGGAAATAAGTCAGAAAGAGGCTATGGCTATAATGGGCGTTTGCGAAAGTACATATTACAGGGTCATAAATGAAATTAAGGAGATGGATAGGAAGGGAGAGTTGGGGAAAGTGTATAAAAATCCCTGGTAAAGTATACTTTAGCAGGGATAGTAAAAGTTCATATATTTATATAATCAGTATATAATTTTTTTGTGCAGTTGTCAATAAAAAATTGAAGATTTTTTTGTAAATGTTTCACTGTCAAAAAGTATACTTTAATAGGGAGCAATTTGAAGCAATACTGCCAACTTAAGAAAAACCAATGCTCCGCAAATGCAAGCATTTGCTAAATTGGAGGCTGTCAAAAAAAAGAAAACCCTCAGTCTGCTCAAATCAGTTTCGGTGATTTGAGCAGACAGCTCCCTTACAAAGGAGCCAAGGGGGCGGACACGCCGCCTTTTGAGTGGTGAGGTTTATGTTAATGCTTTAAGTTAGCCGTATTACAATTTGAAGGGAGGAATATTATGAAAAAGTTTAATGTTAAAAGTGGTTTATGCGGATTTATGGCAGGTGTAACGGTTATGTGTGCAGTGCCTGCGGTTGCTAAAGATATTCAGACAACAATAAGTGTTGCCTATAAGAATATTAAAATTTATGCTGACGGTAATTTGGTGAATACAAGTGACAGTAATGAGGCTTTTATTTACAATGGTACGACTTATTTGCCTGTGAGAGCTGTGGGAGAAGCGTTTAATAAAGCTGTAAACTGGGATGGTAAAAATTCGGCAGTTTATATTGGTGCTCAGCCTGCTAGTATGGAACAGCCAACGGTATTGCTTGAAGATTTGGACTATTTTAACAAGTCAGGAATTAGTTTTGAAACATGTGATGATGGAGGAAAAGATAATGTGGGAGTTCAACATTCTACAGGAGTTGCAATTAGAGGTAGGACAGGTGAAATAACGTATTTATTAAATGGGAAATATCGAATGTTTAAGGGGACAGTAGGTTTATGTTATTCGGGTAGAGATACAGAAGATTATGAACATGGAATAAAAATATATGGGGATGGTAAGTTGTTATATTCATCCCCTAGCTTTACAGGTGGAGTAAAACCTGAGGATTTCAATATTGATATAACAGGGGTATTAGAATTAAAGATAGAGAAAACAGGTAATGATCGGAATAATAGCGGACCGTTACAGATTTTACAAATATATGATGCGGGGTTTTATGCTTGATTGATTTCAAACAATGCAATAATTTGAGTGCCTAAAATAAAAAATAATAAAAAGTTTAAATGACAGAAAAATATGCTGTGCCGAATAAAAGGTGCAGCATATTTTTATGGAAAAATTTAAATATATTTTTTTATTTGGCTGTAATTTCAAGATTTACTTTAAGCTTTACAGGGCAATATATTTAATGTGATATAAATGTGCTTTTATATAAATTAAAAAATATTGTCCCGGAGGTTAGGTAATGGAAAAATTTATTGTGACAGGCAGAAACAAAATTAATGGGAGTATTGACATATCAGGATCAAAAAATTCGGTTTTGCCAATACTGGCAGCAACACTCCTTATTCCCGATACCTGTGTTATAAATAATGTTCCAAAGTTAAGTGATGTTTATACAATGATAGAGCTTCTTAAGTATTACGGAGCAGAGGTCGAATTTAATGACAGCATTAAAATAAATTGCAGCAATATAGAAAATAAGGCACCCAGTGATAAGGTAAAGGATATAAGAGCCTCTTTTTTATTAGTGGGTGCTTTACTTGGGAGATTTGGGAAGGTGTCTATGTTTATGCCCGGGGGCTGCAATATCGGTCAGCGTCCCGTGGACCTGCATCTTAAAGGTTTCGGGGTTCTCGGGGCAAATCAATCAATAGAGGGTGGAATAATTGACATATCTGCGAAATATCTTAATGGTGGGGAGGTTTATCTGGATTTTCCCAGTGTAGGAGCTACGGAAAATATAATTCTTGCTGCTGTAATGGCAAAAGGCAGAACAGTAATAAGCAACTGTGCTACGGAGCCTGAAATAATTGATATGGCAGATTTTCTTATAAAGGCAGGGGCTAAAATTTCGGGAGCAGGAAGTGACACAATTGTTGTTGAGGGCGTGGACTGTCTTAAGGGTGTGGAGCACAAAGTTATTCCCGACAGGATCGAAGCAGGGACGTTTATGCTTGCCGTGGCAGGTACGGGAGGAAAATGCCGGATAAACAATGTAATATCAGAACATATTAAGCCGATAATATTGAAGCTCAGGGAAATGGAGGTTGATGTGGAGGAGTCTGAAAATTCAGTTATAGTTTCATCGGAAGGAAATATTGTAAATACGGATATTAAAACTATGCCTTATCCCGGATTTCCTACTGATATGCAGGCACAGTTTACTGCACTTATGGCTAAGGGAATAGGCACGGGTGTTGTAAATGAAACGGTTTTTGAAAATCGTTTTATGCATATAGGTGAGCTTAAAAAAATGGGGGCTAATATTACAGTTGAAGGAAGGACCGCTGTTGTAAGAGGTGTTGAGGCTCTTGCGGGGGCTGAGGTAGAGGCAACGGATCTGAGGGCAGGGGCGGCACTTATAATTTCGGCTCTGGCTGCAGAGGGGACAACGGAAATCGGGCATATACATTATATTGACAGGGGTTATGAGATGATAGAAAAAAAGCTTAAGAGTGTGGGGTGTGATATAAAAAGAGTTAGGAGTGAGGAATGAGGAGGGAGGAGTTGAATCCCTCAGTCAGCCTTCGGCTGACAGCTCCCTTTAGGCAAGGGAGCCATTGGCACAATGCTCGTCCCCTACATTGGGTGATTGTTAGTGCGTTAAATTGGAATTTAACTGCTGGGATAAAAATCCTCCACCGCTGACGCGGTCCCCCTCCTTTACAAAGGAGGCTGATTGCGGGCGAGCAATGCT
>CAJFNV010000070.1 GCA_904395805.1 Candidatus Gallispira edinburgensis
ATGCTAATCCTTTAAGTTGACAGCATTGCTTACAAGGGAGCCTGAAACAGATACAATAAAATGGACCACACTAAAAATTGTCGAACCTAATTATTTTACCATATGCCGAGGACATGCTGCATTAAAAGGCTTACGCATGCGATCCCTATCCAGCAGCAAAATCCCATAAATATCGGCTTGCCGCCTGTTTTGACAAGCTTTACAATGTTTGTGTTAAGACCTATTGCAGACATTGCCATAACTATAAAGAATTTGCTTAATGTTTTGAAAATATCAAAAAAGCTGTTATCAACTTTAAAAAATGATGTTGCAACTGTTGTAACTATTGAAGCTGCTATGAACCAGAGTATAAAGAATGGGAAAATTTTCTTCATACTTACTGAACTTCCGCTGTTCTTTTCCTTTCTTGTTCTTACAAAGGCAAGTACAAGAGTGATAGGTATGATGGCAAGTGTTCTTGTAAGCTTAACAATTGTTGCACTGTTAAGTACATTTGTGGCACCTGTGATGCCTTCCCATGCAGAGGCAGCAGCTGTAACAGAGGATGTGTCATTTACGGCTGTTCCTGCAAAAAGGGCAAAACCTTCATTGCTTAAACCAAGAATTGTACCCATAGTCGGGAAAATAAGAGCAGCAATAACGTTAAATAAAAATATAACCGAAATTGCCTGAGCAACTTCTTCATCCTCGGCACCTATTACGGGAGCTGTTGCAGCAATGGCAGAGCCGCCGCATATAGATGAGCCTACACCTACAAGGGTTGATATCTTTGAAGGTATGTGCATTACCTTGCAGAGAACAAATGAAATTACAAGTGATGTTGTAATTGTTGAAACAATAATGGGCAGTGACTGAGCACCCACCTGAGCTATTGTGCTTAGATTAAGACCAAAGCCAAGAAGTATTACGGCATACTGTAAAATCTTTTTTGATGTAAATGTAATACCTGTCTGTAAGCTGCCTTTTTCTTTTATAAAGAGAGTAATTACCATGCCTGCAAGTATTGCAAAAACCGGACCGCCTATTACTTCAAAAGTCTGCCCAAGAAACCAGCAGGGAATTGAAATAATAAGGCAGAGCAAAATTCCCTTATAATTTTCTTTAACAAAATTCAATTTAATTTCCTCCTTAGTATTTACTTATTGCGTAAAATATGATAACATAAAATAACAATAATGTAAAATTATAATTATTTATTTTATTATAAATATTATTTATGGAGGACTTATGCTTGACTACAGAATTTACACTTTTCTTGCAGTTTGCAGAAATATGAGCTTTACAAAGGCAGCAGATGAGCTCAGCATTACACAGCCTGCTGTTTCTCAGCATATTAAATATCTTGAGGATATGTATAATACAAGGCTGTTTAGTTTCAACGGTAAAAAAATGAGTATAACAAATGAAGGCAGGGTCTTACTTAATGCGGCAACTACAATGCTCCATGACAGTATACATCTGAGAGAAACATTAAGCGCTATAAAAGGTGAAAAGAAAAAGCTTTCTTTTGGTGCGACCCTTACTGTCGGAGAATATATAGTGCCTTATCACATGGATAAGATAATTGAAAAATTCGGGGCAGAGGATATAAATATTAAGATAGCAAATACAAATGAGCTTCTGGAGGATATTAACAGCGGAAGTGTGGATTTTGCTCTTGTTGAGGGATATTTTGAAAAAAGCGAATATGATTATCTTACATACTCTTCCGAACCTTATATTGCTGTTGCAGGTGTAAAATTGCCTGAACAGTCAATTGAAGAGCTTTTAAATTACAGGATAATTGTGAGAGAGGAAGGATCGGGAACAAGGGCAATATTTGAAAATGTTCTTTCCGCTCATAATTTAAAGGTAGATGATTTTGCGGGAAAACTTGAAATCAATAACATAGGGGCAATAAAAAGTCTTGTGGCAAAGGGAACGGGAATTTCTTTCATATATAAGAGAGCTGTTGAAAAGGAGCTTAAGGATAACAGTATTTTTGAGATCAAAATTAAGGATTTTTCGGTAAATTACAATTTTACTTTTGTGTGGAGGAAAAACAGTATTTATGCTGATTATTACAGGGAAGTTTTTGAACTTTTGAGAGTATAAAAAATGAAGATTTTTTTTAAAATATTTAAAAATATATGAAATTTGGTATTGACATTGAAATTTGACTGTGCTATAATCTCTTTAAACAAGGACGTTTTACCTAAATAAGGTATGCGTCCTTTTTTATTTGCTTATGCCGGTAACGCAATTAAAATTTAAGTTTAATAAATTTTAAGGAGGAGTCTAAAATGATTAATACAGGAGATACAGGTTTTGTGCTTATATGCGCAGCTCTGGTGTTCTTTATGACACCCGGTTTAGCTTTATTTTACGGAGGATTAGTAAGAAGAAAAAATGTTATTAATACAATGATGTCATCAGTTTTCCTGATTGGCGTTGCAATTGTTCTTTGGGTATTGTTTGGCTATTCACTGGCGTTCAGCGGTGATGTAGGCGGAATTATAGGTGACCTTAACTGGTTCGGTCTTAACGGTGTAGGTATGGAGCCCGGTCCTTATTCAGACACTATTCCTAACTTAGCCTTTGCTGCCTTCCAGATGATGTTTGCTATAATTACACCTGCTCTTATTACAGGTGCTGTTGCAGGCAGAATGAAATTTAAGGCAATGTTTATATTCATGGTTTTATGGTCATTTATAGTTTATTATCCTATGGCTCATATGGTATGGGGCGGCGGACTTTTAGGTGAAGGCTGGCTTCATTCAGTTGACTTTGCAGGCGGTAACGTTGTACATATCAGTTCAGGTGTAAGTGCTCTTGTTCTCTGTATCATTCTCGGCAAGAGAGCAGGATACAAGACACAGACTTACAGAGCACACAATATACCAATGGTAGCCTTTGGTGCATGTGTTCTGCTTTTCGGATGGTTCGGTTTTAATGCGGGAAGTGCTTTAGGTGCCAATGGCCTTGCTGCTCATGCATTTATGACTACTGCTGCTTCATGCGGTGCTGCTATTGTTGCATGGATGCTCTGTGAAGTAATTCACAACGGTAAGCCTTCACTTGTAGGTGCATCTACCGGTATGGTTGCAGGTCTTGTTGCAATTACTCCCGGTGCAGGCTTTGTGCCAATGTGGTCAGCTGTTATTATCGGTCTTGTTGTTTCACCTATTTGTTATTGCATGATCGCTTTTGTAAAGAAGAAGTTTGGTTATGATGATGCTCTTGATGCTTTCGGATGCCACGGTATAGGCGGTATATGGGGCGGTATAGCTACAGGTCTTTTCGGACTTAGCTCAATAAACAGTGTTGCTCAGTGGGATGGTCTTGTTTTTGGTGATACAGGGCTCTTTGTTGCTCAGGTAGTAAGTATTGTTATCACAATTGCTGTTGCTATAGTCGGTACACTTATATGTGTAGGAATTACAAGAATATTTACACCATTACGTGTTGACAAGAAGGAAGAGCTTATGGGACTTGACAAGTCTGAACACAATGAAACTGCATATCCGTCATTTAACGGTTTTGATTGATAAGGGGAGTGAATAAAAATGATAAAAATAGAAGCAATTGTAAGAGAAGATAAGTTTGAAGATGTAAAGCAGGCTCTTCAGGATATTGATGTTCATGGAATTACTGTATATCAGGTTATGGGATGCGGTACTCAGAAGGGTTATGTTGAGTATGTGAGAGGCCAGGAAGTAGATATTAATATGCTCCCTAAGGTTAAATTTGAAATCGTGGTTTCAAGCGAGGATTGGGAGAAAAAGACTATTGATGCTATTCAGAAGGCTGCATATACAGGCAATCCCGGAGATGGTAAGATCTTCTCATATGACATTAAGACTGCTATGAGAATAAGAACTAAGGAAACAGGTTATGATGCTATTCAGCCTGAGAAGAATTAAATAAATTTTTTAAGGACAGCTGCGGAGAAATCTGCAGCTGTTTTCAGTATAAACAGAAAAATATTGTCAATACTTTTTATGAGGTGTTGAGAATGAAAAAAATTATGTATTTATCACTGCTTGGGATCATGCTCCTTGCGGAAAACAGAACATGGCTGGGGATTTTTGATCTGTATATTGACAATGAAGGGAAAAATATTACAAATGAGGAAATAAGTGAAATTGAAAATGTGAATGTAAAGTTCAGAGTAAGTGAAATAT
This sequence comes from Candidatus Gallispira edinburgensis, assembly GCA_904395805.1. Classification (GTDB taxonomy): domain Bacteria; phylum Bacillota; class Clostridia; order Lachnospirales; family CAG-274; genus Gallispira; species Gallispira edinburgensis. The sequence goes on from CAJFNV010000070.1 coordinate 4,164, forward strand.
TTGAGAATGTTATTGGTGTGTTTTCGGATAGTGAGAAGTAAATAGTAAATAGTAATTTAGCCTCAGGCATTTGTAAAAGTAATCGGATTGACTGTTATATAAATACTGTGATATAATGAAACTGTGGAATGTAATTTTCTGCAGTTTTATTTTTATACAAAAAGGTGATGTGTATGTTAATTGATTTTAATAAACTTAAAAATGTGGATATTCCAAACCTTAACAATGGTGAGGGTGTCGTATCTGCAAAGATGTATATGGAAGAGAAAAATAAAATTATGATAAGTGTTTTGCCTGCGGGTGCTTCAATAGGTATGCATCAGCATACAACAAGCAGTGAGATCAATTATGTTATAAGCGGTGAGGGTAAGGCGGTCTGCGACGGTAAAGAGGAAGTTCTGGGAGCAGGGCTTTGTCATTATTGTCCCAAAGGCTCCTGCCACAGCATAATCAATACGGGAAACAGTGATCTTGTTTTGTTCACGGCAGTGCCTGAACAGTAAAATAATATATATAAGGAGGTATTTTATGAAAAAGCATTTAACAGCATTATTTTTAACAGCGGTAATGGTGGTTTCGGCTGCAGTTACACCTGCATGGGCGGTTGCAACTACAGGTGAAGATGAGTTGCCGGATGTGGGGCAGGAGCTTTACGGCTTTAAGGTAACAGACAGGGGAGAGTACAGGGCAGCTGAGGCTGAAACAGTTACATTCAGCCATATAAAAAGCGGTGCAACCCTCTTTCTCATTAAAAATGATGATAAAAATCTTGCCTTTAACATAAGCTACAGAACACCTCAGACTGATGAAAGTGACAGAAATCATGTTTTTGAACATGCTATTCTGGCAAGCTCAGAAAAATATCCTGCTACTGACATATTTTTTGATGTGGCAAACAAGACATATAATACATTTGTAAATGCAAGTACGGGCTTTACAACAACAAATTATATGGTGGCAAGTATGAGTTCAGAGCAGCTTAAAAAGATGATGGATGTATACTTAAGCTGTATGGTTGAACCCGGCATAATGGAAAATGAAAATTTCTTTAAAAGAGAGGCCTTAAACTATACCCTTGAAAGTCCCGATGCCGACATAGAGCTTGGAGGTACAGTATTTTCAGAGGATACGGGATACCTTACTGATATAAGTTACCGTGGATACAATTCGGTAATTGACAGTCTTTATCCCGGTGAAACGGTATCAAATATGATAGGATGTTCCGTTGAGAACTATAAGCTTCTGACATATGACCATGTAAAGGAATTATATGATTTGTGCTATCATTTTGACAATTCAATAATTACACTGTACGGTGATATAGAGTACAGGGATTATCTTAAGTTTATAGATGAAGAATATCTTTCAAAATACAGTGACAAAAATACTGATTTAAGCGAATATCTGGAAGAAGAGTCAGAACCTAAATTTGTGGACAATGTTATTTATGCACCTGCTTATGAGGGGGATACTGTTGAAAATGCTTCTGTAGTCAATTATGCCATAGACCTTGAGGGGTACAGCTATGAGGATATAATGAAAATATCATATCTGTGCAATGTGCTTTCAAGCGACAGTTCTGTTCTCAGCAGAAAGCTCCAGGAGGCCGGAATATTCAATTCTTACAGCTGTTCGGTAAATATTGACAGTTACAAGCCTTTTATGACTTTTGATCTATACAATGCAGATCCTGAAATAAGAGAGGATTTTATGAATGTTGTCAAAGATTCTCTTAAGGAAATTTCTGAAAATGGCGCAGGAGCAAGTTATGACAACATAATGAAAAATATTGAAATTTCGGAATCACTCCAGTCAGAAAGCTATGATTTCGGTGTTAATTCTGCAGTGCTTTTGAGCACATACTGGGCAGCTACAGGGAAAACGGATCTGTTTGATGTTGACAGTGAAGCCTTTGATGAAATGAAGGCTGATAAGAACCAGACAATAATCAAGGAACTTGCAGCAAGACTTCTTGAACCTGAAAATTCTGCTATAGTTGCAACTGTGCCAAAGCCGGGACTTGCAGAGGAAATAAATAATGAAAGAACAGAATACCTTGCGGATATGAAGGAAAATATGAGTGATACAGAAATTAAGGCAATGGTTGAAGAAACAGCGGAATATAATGAATGGAATGCTAACCCTGTACACAACAACAATGTTTCTATCAGTCCCGATGAGCTTCCTGAGCCAGAGGAATATCCTGATGTGGAGGTAAAAACTCTGGGAGATGTGACAAATTATTCTGTTGAAATTGAAAGAAGTGTGGGAAAATATTCACTTGCTTTTGATGTAAGCGGTATAAAGCAGGAGGATCTGTATTATCTTTACTTATACAGTATGCTTCTTTCAAGTCTGGATACCGATAGTTATACAAGTGATGAGCTTTCCGAAATTATGCTTGCATATTTAAACGGCGGAAGTGTGAATTTAACATACAAGAAGCTAAAAGACAGTGATGTGTATACACCTATGCTTACTGTTGACTGGTACAGCAGAAGTGAGGACTACAGTGCTTCCCTTGATATTCTTCTTGATATACTGGAGAATACTGATTTCAGCAATGCAGAGGATATTATTCCTGTTCTTGAAGGAATTTTGCCTTATTATGATCCTGCAAGAACAAGTGATCCTTTAAGTGTTGTTCAGGAGGCTGGCTTAAGCGGTTTGAATGAGGAGTATAAATTTAAAAGGTATTTTGATGGAAAGGAATTTTATGAATTTCTTGAAAATACGATCAATTCACTTAAAGAGGATGATGTATATTCAAAAGAGTTTTCATTAAAACTTGATGAAATGGCAGACAAGGTTGTGAACAAAAATAACATAATTGCAACCGTAATATGTGACGAAGAGGGAATAGCGGAAGCGGAAAAGATAAACAATGAGGTACTGAATAAGCTCCCTGAGACAAAAGAGGAAAAAACAGTATATGATTTTGGCGAATTATATAAGAATACGGCATATATAGCAGAGCTTCCAAATCAGTGCAGCTTTTTTGTAAGTGAGTTTACTCCTGAATTTAAAGGGGAGTATATGCCATATATAAGTATGATCAATGATAAATATACGGTGCCGACTTTGAGATTTTCAAACGGTGCATATTCAGCAGAAACAGGCTTTATGATCATGCAGGATAAGGGTGTTATGTATTCTTATTCATATTCCGACCCTAATGTGGGAAAGACTGTTGAGGCATATGAAAATATGGCAAAGGTGTTTGAAGATACAGACATTACACAGGAGGATCTTGACAGCTACATTGTGGCTGCATACAGCGGATTTGTGGTCCCTGAGGGTGATTATACAAGGGCTGATACTGCTATAACCTATGAGATACTTGGATTTGACAGGAATATAATAAATGAGTATGCTGAAGGCATTAAAAATTCAAGTGCAGAGGACATGGACGCAGCTTTTGAGTGTATTCAGAAAGCAATTGACAATGGATACCTTGCATTTATAGGAAACAGTCAGGCAATAAATGCGGATAAGGAATTATTTGATGAGGTCATTGATTTCAGAGAATAGGATTTTGATTGAACGCTGAGCACAAAGGGGTGTTCAGTCCCCGCTATCGCCACGATGCGGAGGCGGGGAGTGGTGGGATTTTAGTTATTTTTAAAATTCTGTCTGGTGTGATAAACGGGAATTTAGTTCATTTATTGAGATAAAGATTAACTCCGCAAATGCGAGCATTTGCTCAGTGTAAACGGCTTAATATCCCTCCACCGGCGTACGCCGGTCCCCCTCCCTTTAGGCAAGGGAGGCTTGGGGAGTGGTGCGGTAAACAGGAATTTAGACCAGTAAGTTGATAAAAAATCCTCCACCGGCAAAGCCGGTCCCCCTCCTTTACAAAGGAGGCTGATTGCGGGCGAGCAATGTTTCAAAATTCAGCCTTGTTAAAATTCTGTATTACAGAATTTAACGGCTGAAATTTGAAGTGCCCCTACAGGTGGTGGAGTGTCAGGTGTTGGTGAGGTAAATCGGAATTTAAGGGAATCCCTCAGTCAGCCTTTGGCTGACAGCTCCTTGGTTGCTTAGGCGAGCAGCATTGCATAGCAATGCGACCAGCCCTTTAGGCAAGGGAGCCACTGGCAATCGATGATCGCCCCTACAGGTGGCGGGTGTCAGGTTGTTAGTGCGGTAAACTGGAATTTAGAAAACTGAGGACGATTAATGTCCCTGTCGATTGACCTTACAAATCATATGTTACTTTATTATTTACATAAAATACCGGCAGGTTTTGAAACAACCTGCCGGTATTTTATGAATTATTTTAATGGGCTATTTTAGCTAAAATATAAACAATTAATGATATTATTATCATTACTATAAATATACCGAGCATTCCCTGCCAGAGCATATTTACAGCATCCATTACATTTGAACTCATAACTGACATGTGAAAAACCTCCCTACATAAAGAATCCCAATATTATACCGCCTGCAACTACTGATGCGATCTGACCTGAAACATTAGCACCTACAGCATGCATTAAGAGGTGATTCTGTCTGTCCTCTTCAATACCAAGTTTTTCTACTACTCTTGATGACATAGGGAAGGCTGATATACCTGCCGCACCTACCATTGGATTGATTTTCTTCTTAGTGAAAAGGTTTAAAATCTTTGCAAACATTACACCGCCTATAGAGTCAAGTACAAAGGCTACAAGACCCAGTGCCATAATCAAAATTGTGTCTATTCTTACAAACTGTTCTGCCTGCATTGAACATGAAATTGTTATACCAAGAAGTAATGTAACAAGGTTTACAAGCTCATTTTCCGCTGTTTTAACAAGTGAATTAAGTACACCGCATTCTCTTAAAAGGTTACCGAACATAAGGAAACCTACAAGAGCAACTGATGAAGGAGCAACAAAACCTGCAATAAATGTTACGGCAATTGGGAATACGATTCTCATTGTTTTTGTAACATTTTTGGGGTTGTATTCCATTCTTATTAAACGTTCCTTCTTAGTTGTAACGAGCTTGATGGCAAAAGGCTGTATTATAGGAACAAGTGCCATATATGAATATGCGGCAACTGCAATTGCACCTACATAGCTTGAATCCAATACCTGTGAAACAAGTATTGATGTAGGACCGTCTGCTGCACCTATTATACCGATTGAAGCTGCGTCCTTTAAATCAAAACCGAAAAATGCAGCTATTATAATTGTAAGGAATATACCAAGCTGTGCCGCTGCTCCGAATAAGAACATTTTAGGGTTTGAAAGCAAAGGTCCGAAGTCGATCATAGCGCCTATACCTATGAATAAAAGCAATGGGAAGGCTTCTGATGCTTCAATACCTGCTTCAAAGAGCCACTGTATGATACCATGAGTTTCGCCTATGCCCTCTGTTACCTGATTGAGAACACCGGTTTCGGGCAGGTTTACAAGAATTGCACCAAAGCCCATTGGCAGAAGAAGTGATGGTTCGTACTGCTTTTTAATGGCAAGGTATATTAAAAGTATGCCCACACAGTACATAACGATCTGCTGCCATGTAACAGATAAAATTCCGTTCCACAAAAATTCCATAAATTTTTCCTCCTTGTACTTTGGGGAGTTTCAAAACCGATTTTGACGGTGTTGAAGGGATAAAAAAGACCTATACCCCTTCAAATGGGATATAGGTCTGGTCGTTTAAAGTAAAACCAGAATGTGAAAACATTCAGGAATGTTGATTTTACTGCGCAGTGGGTAATTACGCCGATTACTCCCCGTATATCTTATAAATAAATTTAACATAAATGTTTTAAATTGTCAATATGTTTGTTTTTTTATTTGACCGGCTCTGTTTCAATGTCGGGCTGTATCAATTCTTTGCGGGCTTTCAACATGACAAATACTGAAAGCAATGCAGCCAGAAGAGAAGTAAGAGGGAAATTAAGCCAGAGTCCCGTCAATCCCAAAGGCCATAATACAATTATCAAAAGCACAGGGAACAGCAGTGCCGTTGACACAGAAATTGCAGATGCGGAAAAGGGTTTTTCTATTGCAAGCATATAGCTCTGTGAGGCAAATGAGAACCACCTTATAATATAAGTAAAGCTGAAAAGTCTCAGAGCATATACAGCCATACCCATAAATCCGCTGTCTGATGTATCCATAAACATACCTGTGATCTGTTCGGGCAGGAAATAGATAACAAATACAGAAGCTACAGATACTATACAGCTTGCAATAAAGCAGCATTTTTCAATGGCACGGACACGGGAATATTTTCCTGCTCCCCAGTTGTAGCCTACTGCCGGCTGCAGTGAGTCACACATACCATAAAGAAGAGGCTGTATGAAGCCGTCAACATACATTAAAATACCATAAATTGACACAGCGTTTTCTCCTCCGAATCGTACCAGAAGAACATTCATAAGTATTGAAGTAAGACGGCCGGCTATATTGTTTAAAAAGTTAGGACTGCCACAGGCTATGATCTGTCTTATCATTTTAAATGAAAAGCGAGGTCTGCAAAAACGGAGAACCATTTTACCTTTGAAAAATGGTATAAGGGCGATTGCCGCACTTATAAACATACCTGAACAGGTTGCAAGAGCTGCTCCTCCTATACTCATTTTAAAAAAATAGAGAAATACAAATTCCAGAACCGCACTTATAACTGACATAAATATATTAAGGAACATACTTGTACGTATCTTTCCGCAGATACGCAGATAATTATCCATTGCAAATACAATTGTTGTTACAGGTGAGCAGAGTGCATATACCCTCAGATACTCTACGGCTAAACCGGAAAATTCGCCCTCGGCACCCATAAGACTTATAAATAAAGGTGCAAGAGCAAACAATATTCCTCCAACAACAACACCTGCTAAAACTATCATTAAACAGGCACATGTGAATATATTATTTGCCTCTTTATTTTCCTGACGTCCAAGCGCTATTGAAATAGAAACTGAGGAGCCTACACCTATTAAGTCGGCAAGTGAAAAGTTGATTATAACAAGGGGCATTGCAAGGTTAAGAGCCGCAAAGGCTGTACTGCCAAGTATCTGACCGACGAATATTCCGTCTATAAGCTGATAAAGGGCAGAAGCGAGCATACCTATTGCTCCCGGTATACTTGCCAGAAAAAATAATTTAAGGGGTCTTGTTTTTAAAAATAATGTTTGTGAATTCATATACATATCCTCCTTTTATATTTTTTATGGTTTCTTCTTTTTAAATTCATTGCACAGACTATCGGCAAAGAAGTCAAAGGCCTCCACAAACTCTGTACCGAATTTATCTACTGTTTCATTAAGAGCTTGATTTTCTGCTTTATAAATTATTTGCAGAATTTTGTTTGTATATTTTTTGCCTGCCTCTGTAAGTTTTATTGTTTTTTCTCTTGTGTGATCTTCTGATAGAAGGTTAAGGTACCCTGAGTCGGAAAGCTCCTTTACTATTGTATTTATTGTGGTTTTGGGTATAAGCCATTCATCGGATATCTGCTTTTGTGAGTGTGCCTTGCCGTCATCAAGTGCATAAAGAAGCGCAAGAGTATTTTCCTTAACTCCGAGCTTCCTTGCCATAAGATAATAAGCACCGTCTATTTTGTTGGTTGCTGTCATAAGACGGCGTATGGCTTCATCGTAGTTATACATAATTATCCTCCTAATACGAAATCGTAGGATACAGTATAATACGGATTCGTATTAAAGTCAAGGTTTATAATGAATTTTTTACTGTAATAATTTTGTGAAAATGTACAGAAATTTAATATAAAAAATTATCATATTTTACGAAAAATTTAAAAAAATGTGTTGACTTTCGACTGGTGTGGTGTTAAAATAACATTTGTGTGTGTAGTTCGGAATATATGAACCTCACTCAATAACAGATTTTATTATTATTTTAAGGAGGTGCAGTTAATGCCAACATTTAATCAGTTAGTAAGAAAGGGCAGACAGACTAAGGTTACTAAGTCTACAGCTCCAGCATTACAGAAGGGTCTTAATACTCTTAAGAAGAAGCAGACAAATCAGAGCTCTCCACAGAAGCGTGGTGTTTGTACATCTGTAAAAACTGCTACACCTAAGAAGCCTAACTCAGCTCTTAGAAAGATCGCCAGAGTTCGTCTTTCTAACGGTATTGAAGTAACAGCTTACATCCCCGGTGAAGGTCACAACTTACAGGAGCACAGCGTTGTTCTTTTAAGAGGTGGTAGAGTAAAGGACGTTCCCGGTGTACGTTACCATATTATCAGAGGTACACTTGATACAGCAGGTGTTGCTGACAGAAAACAGGCTCGTTCAAAGTACGGCGCTAAGCGTGCTAAGGCTAAGAAGTAATAAACGTTTTAGCAGTTAAAAATTTATTTTGGTTTATGCCTCATACGTTAAAGATAAATTCTGTTGTTGCAGAGGTTTATTGGTAGTATAAGGCATGAGTAGCGAAGTTAAGTATTCGCAAGTACCGTTGAATTAATATTATTTTGATTAAGGAGGGAAGAATCGTGCCAAGAAAAGGTCATGTTTCAAAGAGAGAAGTACTGCCAGATCCTATGTATAAGAGTAAGCTTGTAACTAAGCTTATCAACTCTATTATGTTAGATGGTAAAAAGGGCGTTGCACAGAGAATAGTTTACGGTGCATTTGCTCAGGTTGAAGAAAAGTCAGGAAAGCCTGCACTTGAGGCTTTTGAAGAAGCTTTAGGCAATATTATGCCGGTTCTTGAGGTTAAGGCTCGTAGAGTAGGTGGTGCAACTTACCAGGTGCCTATGGAAATTAAGCCTGAAAGAAGACAGACTTTAGGTCTCAGATGGCTTACTACTTTCAGCAGAAAGCGCGGCGAAAAGACTATGGACGCTCGTCTTGCAGCTGAAATCTTAGACGCTATTAACAACACAGGCGGTGCTGTTAAGAAAAAGGATGAAACTCACAGAATGGCAGAAGCTAATAAGGCTTTCTCACATTATAAGTGGTAATAAGGAGGATTTATTAGTATGGCTAATAGAGAGTTCCCATTGGAAAGAACCAGAAATATCGGTATTATGGCTCATATCGACGCAGGTAAGACTACTCTTACGGAGCGTATTCTCTACTATACCGGTAAGACTTATAAAATCGGTGATACTCACGAAGGTACAGCACAGATGGACTGGATGGAGCAGGAGCAGGAAAGAGGTATTACAATTACTTCTGCCGCTACTACTACTCAGTGGCACATCGGTGATGCACCTATGCACAGAATTAATATTATAGATACCCCGGGACACGTTGACTTCACTGTTGAAGTTGAGCGTTCATTAAGAGTACTTGACGGTTCAGTTGCCGTTTTTGATGCTAAGGGCGGTGTTGAACCTCAGTCTGAAACTGTTTGGAGACAGGCTGAAAAATACCATGTTCCAAGAATGTGTTTTGTAAACAAGATGGATATTATGGGTGCTGATTTCTACAACTGTGTAGATCAGATCAAAAACAGATTAGGTGCCAATCCTGTTCCCGTTCAGCTTCCAATTGGTGCTGAAGACGATTTCAAGGGTCTTATTGACCTTATGGAAATGAAAGCTTATTTCTACAATGACAAGCAGGGTACTGACATTTCAGTTGAAGATATTCCTGCTGATATGGCTGACAAGGCTCAGGAATACAGAGAAGCTATGATTGAATCTATTGCTTCTACTGATGAAGAGCTTATGGATAAGTACTTTGAAGAAGGCGATTTAAGCGTTGAGGATATGAAGAAGGCTCTCAGAAAGGCTTGTATAGCTTGTGAGGCTGTTCCTGTATTCTGTGGTTCTGCTTACAGAAACAAGGGTGTTCAGAAGCTTCTTGACGGTATCCTTGAATATATGCCGGCTCCTACAGATATTCCTTCAATCAAGGGTCATATCCCTGGTGATGAGGATACTGTTGTTGAAAGACATTCTTCTGACAGTGAGCCATTCTCAGCTCTTGCATTCAAGATCATGAATGACCCATTTGTTGGTAAGTTAGCTTTCTTCAGAGTTTATTCAGGTGTACTTGAATCAGGTTCTTATGTTTACAACTCTGTAAAGGGCAAGAAGGAAAGAATCGGTAGAATTCTTCAGATGCATGCTAACAACCGTAAGGAAATAGAAAAGGTTTATGCAGGTGATATTGCTGCTGCTGTAGGTCTTAAGTTTACAACAACAGGTGATACACTTTGTGATGAAAATAATGAGGTTATATTAGAATCAATGAACTTCCCTGATCCTGTTATTTCTGTTGCTATTGAGCCTAAGACTAAGGCTGGCAGAGATAAGATGGGTATCGCTCTTGCAAAGCTTGCTGAAGAGGATCCAACTTTCAAGACTTATACTAATCAGGAAACAGGCGATACTATCATTGCAGGTATGGGTGAGCTTCACCTTGAGATCATTGTTGACAGACTTTTAAGAGAATTCAAGGTTGAGGCTAATGTTGGTGCTCCTCAGGTTGCTTACAGAGAAACATTTGGTCATGATGTAGATCAGGAACACAAGTATTCAAGACAGTCAGGCGGTCGTGGTCAGTACGGTCACTGTAAGGTTAAGTTTGAGGTTATGGATCCTGAGGCTGATAAGAGCTACGAGTTCGTAAACGAAGTTGTCGGCGGTGCTATTCCTAAGGAATACATTCCTGCTGTTGATGCGGGTATACAGGAAGCTATGCAGGCAGGTGTTATTGCAGGTTATCCTGTAGTTGGTGTAAGAGCAAGATGCTATGACGGTTCTTACCATGAAGTAGACTCTTCAGAAATGGCATTCAAGATTGCCGGTTCTATGGCATTCAAGGAAGCTATGAGAAAGTCTGATCCTAAGCTTCTCGAACCTATTATGAAGGTTGAGATAACTATCCCTGAAGAATATTTAGGTGATGTAATGGGTGATGTAAGCTCAAGAAGAGGTAGAATTGAAGGTATGGATGACCAGAGCGGTGCTAAGATCGTACATGCTTATGTACCTCTTGCAGAAATGTTTGGTTACTCTACTGCTCTTCGTTCAACTACTCAGGGTAGAGGTACTTACTCTATGGAAGTACATCACTATGAGGCTGTTCCTAAGTCTATTCAGGAAGAAGTTGCATCAGGCAGATCTGAAAATTAATTGATATTTGGACAAATTTACATGTTCAAGACGGATCAATTATAAAATTTTAATTAAATTTATAAATTTGCAGGCATTATTGTAAAATAATGCTTGCAATTTACCATAAAATTTACTATAATAATAATAGTACTGTAACCGAAGGGTTTACCATAGGTTAAAACTAAAAGATTATTTATTTTAAGGAGGAAACTTTAAAATGGCTAAGGCAAAATTTGAAAGAACTAAGCCTCATGTTAACATTGGTACTATCGGTCACGTTGACCACGGTAAAACTACTTTAACTGCGGCTATCACTAAGACTCTTCATGCAAGATATGGTTTAGGTGAGGAAGTTGCATTCGATAATATCGATAAGGCTCCTGAGGAAAGAGAAAGAGGTATCACTATCTCTACTGCTCACGTTGAGTATGAGACTCCTAACCGTCACTATGCTCACGTTGACTGTCCCGGACATGCTGACTACGTTAAGAACATGATCACTGGTGCTGCTCAGATGGATGGTGCTATCCTTGTTGTTGCTGCTACTGATGGTCCTATGGCTCAGACTAGAGAGCATATCCTTCTTTCAAGACAGGTTGGTGTTCCTTACATCGTTGTATTCATGAACAAGTGTGATATGGTTGATGATGAGGAATTATTAGACTTAGTTGAAATGGAAATTACTGAGCTCCTTGAAGAATATGGTTTCGAAGGCTGCCCAATTGTTAGAGGTTCTGCTTATCAGGCTCTTCAGGATCCTATGGGACCTTGGGGTGACAAGATCGTTGAGTTATTCAACGTAATCGAAGAATATATTCCTAACCCAGAAAGAGATACAGAAAAGCCTTTCCTTATGCCTGTTGAGGACGTATTCTCTATCACTGGTAGAGGTACTGTTGCTACTGGTAGAGTAGAAAGAGGTACTCTTCACGTTAATGATGAAGTTGAAATCGTTGGTCTTAATGATGAAGCTAGAAAGGTTGTTGTAACTGGTATCGAAATGTTTAGAAAGCTTCTTGATGAGGCTGAGCCTGGTGACAACATTGGTGCACTTTTAAGAGGTGTAGCTAGAGACGAAATCGAGAGAGGTCAGGTTCTTGCAGCTCCTGGTACTATTACTCCTCATACTAAGTTTACTGCTCAGGTTTACGTTCTTAAGCAGGATGAAGGTGGTCGTCATAAGCCATTCTTCAACAACTATCGTCCACAGTTCTACTTCAGAACAACTGACGTTACCGGTGTTATCACTCTTCCAGAGGGTACAGAAATGTGTATGCCTGGCGATAACGTAGAAATGACTATCGAGCTTATTTCTCACATCGCTATGGAGCAGGGTCTTAGATTCGCTATCCGTGAGGGTGGTAGAACTGTAGGTTCCGGTTCTGTTGTATCTATCATTGAGTAATTTAATTATTAAGTGATATATTTATCCGCAACTCATTTATGGGTTGCGGATTTTTTACTTTATAAGGAATATGTTTGGCTTTTTGTCAAATAGTGTGGTTTAAAGGAAAACCCTCAGTCAGCATTGCACCGTAAGAATTATGTGGACACACCGCAGGTGTGGCTTTCAGCGGAGCTGAAAGTGCTGAATGCGGTGACAGCTCCTTGGTTGCTTATTCAGAACTTTTGACTACGTCAAAAGCGGCATTAGAAATGCCGTCGGATAACTTCTTCCGATTAATGGCGAGCAGCATTATTGAGCTTGAATAGGAGAAAACCCTCAGTCACCTAACGGTGACAGCTCCCTTAGAAGGGAGCCAAGGGGGCGGGCACGCCGCCTTTTTGATCGGTTAGGTTTATGCTAATCCTTTAAGTTGACAGCATTGCTTACAAGGAAGCCTGAAACAGATACAATAAAATGGACCACACTAAAAATTGTCGAACCTTTTTACTTTATAAGGATATGTTCATGAAAGAAAATATGCTGATATTGTGTGATTGATAATTTTATTTAGGGATACTTAAAAAACTGATTATAAACAGAACGTATTTGTGTAAAATGCATAATTTTAAGATAAAATAATTGTATGTATATACAAAAAATAAATAATGACTTGACAATAATGACATATGTATTATATAATGTTTACAAGAAATAAATGTTTATTTGTTTTAGGATTGTGACCATTATGGGCAAGACCTTTTTTGCAGGATGAGTGTATATAATTTTGCAAGAGGGTCTGTTTTTTATTTTATAGGTATATTATTGTCATTGTTTCAGGTAAATATATTCAGACAAAGAATGCTTAGTTTGCGGTTGATTTGTATATTTAATGACATATATATGGGGTGGAGAAATGTATACTATAACAAAGATAATAAATAATAATATAGTGTGCTCTGTTGATAAAAACGGTGAGGAAATCATATTAAGAGGTCTTGGTATTGGTTTTAAAAAGAATAAAGGCTCATTGATCCCTGATGATATGATAGAAAAAATATACAGAGGCGACAATAATAAAAATACAAATAAAATGCAGCAGCTTTTCAGTGAAATTCCTATTGAATATGTTGATGTGTGTTCTGAAATTATAGATATGGCTGAAGATGCTTTAGGTAAAAAGCTTAATAAAAATATTCTTATAACACTGACTGACCATGTTGATTTTGCAATAGAAAGAAAAAAGAAGAATATGGAATATAAAAACGCCCTTCTTCATGAGATAAAGAATTTTTATCCTGTTGAGTTTGGAATAGGGAAGAAGGCAGTGGAGATCATAAAGGAAAAGTTCAGAGAGGAGCTTACAGAGGATGAGGCAGGGTTTATTGCCTTACATATTGTAAATGCTGAGCTTGATACGGATATGAGTAATATGGTTAATATCACGGAAATGATACAGGCTGTTACTGAAATAGTTAAAAAATATTATGGTATAGAGCTTGATACGGAAAGTCTGGATTACAGCAGATTTATTACTCATATGAAGTTTTTCGGACAGAGAATTTTTATGAATAAAATGGCTGTTGATGATGATATGACATTTAACAGAATGATAAGGGAAAGGTACAGTGAAGATTATAACTGTGCCGTAAAAATAAGAGGATATATTTCCGCAAAGTATAATAAGATCATAAGTGAAGAGGAAATGATATTTCTGACAGTTCATTTAAGGAGAATATCAAAGCCAGATAAATTATAAGTATAGTCATTAAACAATTTAAATTCTGTTTTATTAAGGCGGCCCCGCAGAATTTATATTGTACAATAACAATATAAAATAAATTCAGGAGGTATTTAACATGAAAGACAAAATTTTTGGCGTTTTGCAGCGTGTAGGGCGTTCTTTTATGCTTCCTATCGCTGTTCTGCCTATAGCAGGTATACTGCTGGGATTAGGCAGTTCACTGACAAATCAGACAACAATTGAAACATATGGCCTGACGGCAATTCTCGGTGACGGAACATTACTTAACTCCCTTTTTATCGTTATGAATAAGGTTGCAAATGTAATATTTGATAATCTGCCCCTTATTTTTGCTGTTGGTGTTGCAATAGGTATGGCTAAAAAGGAAAAAGAAGTTGCCGCACTTTCAGCAGTAATTGCCTACTTTGTTATGCATTCCGCAATAAATGCTATGCTTACGGTTACAGGCAAAATACTTGCAGACGGAACGATTTCCGAGGATGTGTTAAGCGGTACAGTTGCTTCCATATGCGGTATTCAGTCACTGCAGATGGGTGTATTTGGCGGTATAATCGTAGGTCTTGGTGTTGCTGCATTACATAACAAGTTTTACAAGATACAGCTGCCAAATGCCTTGTCATTCTTCGGTGGTACAAGATTTGTCCCTATAATTTCAACCATTGTATATATGTTTGTGGGAATACTTATGTACTTTATATGGCCTACTGTTCAGTCAGGTATATATGCTCTTGGCGGACTTGTAACGGGTACAGGTTATTTCGGTACTCTTATATTCGGACTTATTAAGAGAGCTCTTATTCCCTTTGGTTTGCACCATGTTTTCTATATGCCTTTCTGGCAGACTGCTGTTGGCGGAACTGCAGAGGTGGCAGGCAGAGTTGTTGAAGGGGGACAGAATATTTTCTTTGCACAGCTTGCTGATTCCGCAAATATAGCTCACTTTAGTGCTGATGCTACAAGATACTTCTCAGGAGAATTTATATTTATGATCTTCGGTCTTCCAGGTGCTGCTCTTGCTATGTACCGCTGTGCAAAGCCTGAAAAGAAAAAACAGGCAGGAGGTCTTTTGCTCTCTGCCGCACTGGCAAGTATGCTTACAGGAATTACAGAGCCTATTGAGTTCTCTTTCCTCTTTGTAGCACCTGCACTCTTTGTTGTTCAGGTTATACTTGCAGGCTCTGCTTATATGATCGCTCATATGCTTAATATTGCTGTAGGCCTTACATTCTCAGGGGGATTAATAGACCTGTTCTTCTTTGGTATATTGCAGGGCAACAGTAAAACAAGCTGGCTTTTGATAATACCTGTTGGTATTGTATACTTCTTCTTATATTATTTTATTTTCAGCTTCCTTATTAAGAAGTTTGATTTCAAGACTCCGGGACGTGAGGATGATGATGTTGAAACAAGACTGTATACAAAGGCTGATGTAAATGCAGCAAGAGCTGCAGGAAATGACGGCATTTCACCCCTTATTACACAGGGGCTGGGCGGCAAGAAAAATATTTCAGATGTGGACTGCTGTGCTACAAGACTTCGTATAACGGTTATTGATCCAAAACTTGTAGATGACGCAACATTAAAGGCTACAGGGGCATCAGGCGTAGTTCACAAGGGCAACGGTGTTCAGGTAATATACGGACCTAATGTTACGGTAGTTAAGTCTAACCTTGAGGATTATTTAGCTAGTCCTGCAAGCGACAAAGCCGTAAAGGCAGAGATACCTGTTAAAGAAGAGAAAAAGTCTGCGGAAATCAAGAAGGAATCTGTTGCCGCTGATATTTATTTACCGATGAACGGCAATGTAATAAGTCTTGCTGAAATTAATGACGGTGTATTCTCCGAGGGTATGCTGGGAGAGGGTGTTGCCGTTGAACCAAGTGACGGTGTAGTTGTGGCTCCCTTTGACGGTGTCGTTCAGATGGTTTATGATACAAAGCATGCACTGGGACTTATGTCTGATACAGGTATAGAGCTTCTTATACATGTGGGTATCGATACAGTACAGTTAAACGGTAAATGCTATGATGTTGTTGTTGAGAACGGTCAGAAAATTAAAAAGGGTGATGTTCTTGCAAAGGTTGACCTTGAGGGCATAAAAGATGCGGGATACAGAACAGTTACACCTGTTATAATTACAAATTCAGATGAATTTTCTGAAATAAAAACAGTGGCAACAGGAAATTGTAATAGTGGGGATAAAATTATAACTGTAAAATGACTTATCCAAAGGAAATGAATGCTTGCTTTCGATTTACGAGGATAAGTTACTGAGGTGTCAGCAAAGATATTTATATTAGCCCTGCTTTTGCAGGGTAGCTGCGTGACACAGCATAAAAATACAGTTATGATAAATATATATTTTTTAAGGAGGAATTTTATATGGTAAGTTTTAATTATGTTATTACAGATGAAGTTGGTATCCATGCAAGACCTGCAGGACTTCTTGTTAAGGCGGCAAAGACTTTTTCATCAAAGGTTGTTATAAAGGCTAACGGTAAAGAAGCTGAGGCTACAAAGCTTATGGCAATTATGGGACTTGGCGTTAAAAAGGGTACTGAGATCACCGTTGAAGTAACGGGAGATGATGAGGCAACAGCAGCTGCCGAGATGGAGAAGTTCTTTAAGGAAAATTTATAATTTTCAGATATTTTAGGGTAAAAACCCTTGACAATTAATTATAAAGGCTGTAGAATAAAGCTACAAAACCTTTATGGATGTGGATTTTTTTAGATAAGTAAAATCTATTTTCGCCACACAGTTATTGAGAACGATAACTGTGTGGCTTTTTTTATGAATTAAAAGTGATGTTTTGCTTTGTTAAAGTAAGATGAGTGCGTTAAACAGGAATTTAGGGGAGTGAGGAGTGAAAATCCTCCACCGCTGACGCGGTCCCCCTCCTTTTTAAAGGAGGCTGATTGCGGGCGAGCAA